>DASVSC010000264.1:0-12827 GCA_036388295.1 Tepidisphaeraceae bacterium
GTGTTAGTGACCACCACCTGCCCGAGCGATGTAGTTCCGACGCTAGGCTTAGTGGCCCACGTCGTGCCCAGTTCGGTCCAAGAGGTGTCGTTTATATAACGGGCTTCAAGCACAAAGCCGTTCGGGTCGGTGCTATTGCTGCGGAAGCCTTCCATTGTCAGCGTGGCTGCCGTAGCAGTGCTGGTGATGCCGCTGATGTCGAACCGCAAGTAGATTTCGCGATTGGTGCCAGTCGTCGACCCTTTTTTCGCCTGTAAGATATTGAAGTTGCCGTAATTTGTGGTCGTCGCAGCCTCATTCACCCATGCGTCCGCACTGACAATAGTTGAAACGTTGGCAACGGGGGCGCCGGTCGTAACGGTAGATTCATTGCTGGCAGAGGAATCACCGGCACTGTTCACTGCAAAGACGCGGTAGACATACGTGGTGTTGCTCACGATGTCTTTGTCAGTATAGGCCTGCACGCCAGGGGGCAGAATCGCGAGCGTGGCCCATGTGCCACCGGCGATCTTTCGTTCGAGACGTTCAGAAGCTTCGTTCGGTGCGTTGTCCGTCCACGTAAGCGAGACTGAGGTAGACGTCGCCGAACTTGTGAGCGCGGTCGGTGCGGCCGGCAGCGAGATGGGCGTGGTCGCTGTGAACTCGTTGCTCGCGGGCGACGCACCGGCACTGTTTACGGCGACCACTCGGTATGCATATGCACTGCCTTCGGACACATTGTTGTCCGTGTACGTGGTCAATGGGGACGCGGGCGTGGCAATCGTCTCCCAAGAGCCGCCGACGAGTTGCCGCTCGATGCTATAGCTAGTTTCGTTCGACGCATTGTCGGTCCAGGTGAGAGTAACGCTTGTCGGGGTTGCAGTGGCCGACAGGTTGCTCGGCGCGGAGGGTGTGATCGCCGGCGTGTTCACTGTCAGCGTGTTGCTCGCCGCAGATGACCCGGCGGAGTTAACGGCCACTATCTGGTAGCTATAGGCTTGGTCCGGTGAGACGGATGCATCCGTGTAGCTTGTCGAGTTCGAACTTCTGGTCGTCAGAGTGACCCAAGACCCCGCACCTTGACGCCGGCGAACCTCGAAGCCCGTCTCATTGTTCGAGTTGTCTGTCCAAGCTAGCGTCACAGAGTTCGACTGCACTGAGGACAAGCTGAGCCCTGATGGTGCGGACGGTGCGGTGATGGCCGTGAGGCCGAGCGACAATTTCGGCTGGTTCGATGCTGCTTCCTTCGATGCAATCGACAGGAAGGCGCTCGCACCGCTGGTAGCACCGGCAATGGCAAACGCCATCGTGGTATTGCTCCCCAGTTGCGCCTTCACGTAGTCCGTGAGGTCGATCTGGTACAGGGCGTACGACGAATTCGGTGCCGCGCTGACAAAGCTCCCTCGTTCGCTTCCCAGCGACGGCATGTTGTTGTACGTCACCCCAGTTTCCGTCCAGGACGTGCTGGGGACGTCATACACCTTAAATGTCAACGGGCCCGTGTCGTCGATATTATTTCGCTTGCCATAGATTTGCAGGACCGCAGAATTGACTGAGCCGTTGAGATTCGACAGGTCAAATTTAAAAAACGCGTAACGGTTAGTGGAGGTAGATCCACCATTTTTGACATTCAACTCGGTAGCAGTTGTGCCATAATTCGTCGTTGGATTTAACGCCCACACGTAAGTATCAGCGGTTGGCGACAGGTTCGTCACCGGAAGCGTTGCGATGGTCGCAGTATTGCTCGCGGCCGATGATCCAGTGTTGTTGTCGGCGATAATCTGATAGCTGTAAGTGGTGCTGCCCGCTACTGTCGAGTCGGTGTATGTGGTTGCGTTGGCCGTAACGCTTCCAATAGTTTCCCATGACCCCGAACCCAGTCGGCGCTGAATGCGGAAAACATTCTCGTTATTGGAATTGTCACTCCAAGACAAAGAAACCGCGCCGGCTGCGGCTGTGGCTGTAAGGCCTGACGGAGCGGTCGGTGCTAAGGCTTCGGCGAGCGGCAAGTTCAGCGTGCTGGCAGCGGCCGTTACACGCGTTGTGACGCTGGAAACGGCTGTCGTGGAACCGCTGGCGGTAATGCTTACCGGATAATCGCCAGAAAAAACGATTGGCGTTGACGTCGCTGTGGGAGACAGGGAGTACTTGAGTGTATATTTGCCAGTGCTGTCACTCGTCCCCTGAGGCTCGTTAGAATCGAGCACCCCATCTTCGTCCTTGTCGATGAATACCACACGTCCGTTAACGGTTTTCTCGCCCGCTGTCGGCTCGTATTTTCCGTCTCCGTCTGTGTCATTGAACAAGACGCCGCTGATGCTGCCGTCTTTCCAAGCCGCAAACTTGCCATAAAAGTAATTTGTCTCGCGAAGAAACTTAACGCCAGAGGAGTTGGTCTGGATGGTCGCTAAGGCGGCGGCTCCATGAGATTTTGTACTAGTTGATGTATAATTGTCGACGGTCAAGCCGTAATAGAATGACGTCTCGTAGGTGTCGCGAACATTTGTAAACACGGCCGCATTATCTTCTGACCACTTCCTCAAGGTCTCATCAGACCAAGGGTAAGGGTCAGGCGTCGCCGAACCTTGGTTATAATATTGCTGGTCCGCTGCCCATTCCGTGGAAATTACAGTCCTGCGTGTATCAGTTGGAAGTCGCGTAATAAACTGCTTCCCGACACGCGACACATAGGCGTTAAGGCCCGGCATTTGACTGGCACTTTGATACGGGTGGTAGTCCAGATAGTCCAGCTTCTTCATGTAGTCGGCCGGTATGTTTTGGGCCAGGTAGGTCAACGGGAAAGACGTTCCGCTGCCAATTCCAGACGACGGAAAAGCATGATAAGTTATGCTTCCCGCCGCCAACTCGGCGTCGACACCGCTTAGCGCATCGATGGAAGGCTTGAGAAAGTTGTCGATATAATGTTGAAGGCGCTGCGTATCGCTAGCGGAGCTTGTATTGCCGATCGGGTAGTAGTTGTAGGTGTTGATCTCGTTGCCTATTGACCACAGATCAACAACCTGTCGGATGCTTTTGCCGTTCTTGCTGTAGTTTAGGACATTATTCAGATATCTTTTTAGAGTTTCGCCAGTCGGTATTAATGTCCCGCCCTCATCTGGCGAGAAGGTCACGGCAATTTTGAAGCCGCGGTTGCCATAAGCAGAACTTAGTGCGCTATCCAACTGGAGTACATTGCCCAAAAATTCTTGATTGTGCACGGACAGTGACGAAGTGCCGTTAGGTATGGAAAGATATAGTCGGACTGAGTCAATCCCCAATTTTTTGATTTGTTCGACTGTCGAATCGCCTGTGGAATTGACATTTAGAACGTCCGGTTTGAGTGCGCTACTGGTGAGCGTGGTACCAAGTGAGAAATGCGGTGTTATTGCGAACAGCTTGCGGTCTTCGAGACTCTCAATGACGGCGGAAGTCGCAGACACGATGAATGAGGCGGGGCGCTTCATGGTAACCTTCCCAAGATAAGTGAGACGAACGGCTGGCTCGGGTACAAATGTGCTGAATTGCAAGGTGTAGAACAAAGAAATGAAAGGGCAAAAGGCCGTTGAATCCTCCTACCCCCTACGTTCAAACGTCAAACGATCTTCTGCGAAGAATTGTCATCAAACGACGTGTCCCTAAATCACGCCGCAGGTGACCGTTCGGTTCGACGGAAGTAGTGTACCAATGTGGATCTAGGAAAGACAAGCCGGATGTAGTATTTAAGCAGGATTAATTCAATCTTAACTCTTTTACAGCTTGTGGCATGCCTAAGGGTGCCGAATGGATTTTCGGAGCTGTCGACGGCTATTGTGATCATGCAGGTCCAGGATGGTGCCTTCAAAGAAGTGGTCTGTGGAAGCACCTTCAAGTCGGAAATCACTCGTGGCTGCGCTGACCACTGAAACTCTCGCCGATTTGTTCAGCCTGTGGAGAATGCTGAGCGTGATAGGCATGCATCGTCGATGTGGCGCGGCACACGAGGCCGTTCGACCGTTGTTCTCCTGCGTGTTGCTTCAAAAAGCAGCTTCTGTCGCTCCGTCAGCGTATAGGTGGTCGGGTATCGTCCAGGCAGGGCTGTCGTGGTGGCCTGTCCGATTTGTGCCCGGGCGAGGGATGACCCTGATATGTCAGGTGGCCATCATCCATCATGTATACGCAGTGTCGGCTCTTAAGCAGTAAGTGGTGCGCCCAGCAGAATCGCCGACGCGGCACACTATCGACGTCTACGTCGCGGGCGCGATAGCGAGTCTTAGCTACCGTTTTAGGAGACCGGTTGCTGCGGCGCGACGATCGTCATGCCTGGGACGCCGTCGCACAAACGCGGACGGAATTATGTCATGTTGGCCTCGGTCGACGATTTCGGTTGTTGCGCGACAGGCATGAACTGACGGACGATAAGCTCTCAAAGGCGAATGAGATTATCGACACCGACTTGTAGCTGCGGGGACAGTGGGCGGTGCGGCCGAGCAACCACTGGCTGCCGCTGCACATCAAGCTGGCCGACGCCGCACTCCATATGACTGTTGCCTCGCCGTCGAGCGGCGTCCCGACCGCGGTGCGTGTCACTATCGAGGCTGAACGATCCGGTTAGCACCGGCAAGAAGAACAATCTGTTCCTCGGCCAGCCTCGGCCAGTTGCAGAGGCGACAATTGTCGAGATTTCGATTCAGACGGTCGGAAAAGGCTCAGATCACTTCGTCCGCATTGTCGATGACGGGCACGGGATGGACGATCAAGACGTGGAGGGAAGCTGGTTGCGGCTTGATTAGGCCTGCATATCTGAGTCTCGGTTGCCGTCTCCGTTCGTCGGAGTATCTGCTCTGAGAGCATGTCATCGGCTTAGGAGACCGTTCTACAACATCCAGTGCCCTTAAACCCGGCCCTTCAATTATTTCCATACGTGCAAAAAGCCCGGAAAATCTGGGCTTTTCGATAACCCCAAGGGGATTTGACCCCTGTTTTACCGATCACAGTATTTGCTGTTGCCCGTTTCCCAGCTTCAAACCCGGCCCAAATTGTCAGCAAAACATCGGCGACTACTCGCGGCTGTGATATGGGTCCGCTTCCTTACCGCCCTGGTTTTTAGAGGAAAGTCTTCCGTCTGTGACTTCAAATTTCCGTATTTTGCCACAACCAGCAGCTTTCGGTCGCTACAGGTGGCGAAACTTCGAATTGCGTGATAAGCTCACTTTGTCGGTGTCTTTTGCGTGTTTTTGCGAGTTCGTTCGGTAGCCTACGAAGCTCGGGGCTGGAGGTTCGATCCCTCCCGGCTGCATCTGAGGCGTTGATCGACCGATCAGCGTTTTTCCCTCCCGACACGGATGTCGCTTTCGATTTGTATTCTCGCGTCGGGCTCGTCGGGCAATTGCTCGATGCTGCGCACGCCGGCCGGCGTGGTGCTGGTCGACGCGGGGCTCGGGCCGAGGACATTTGCCAAATCGATCGAAGCGACGGACGTATCGCTGAACGACGTGCGGGCCGTCGTGCTCACGCACCTGGATTCCGATCACTTCAAACGCAGCTGGGTCAAGCATTTCGTGAAGCGCGGCATCACGGTGCACGTGGCCGATAGCCATGCGGCAGACCTTGAGGACGAAACCGCCGCCCGCCTCGGGTCGCAGTTGCGGCCTTTCACGGCCGACGGGGCGTTTTCTCCGGTCGAGGGCGTCGTGTTTCAGCCGCTGGCGCTCGCCCACGACGACACCGGCTCCTTCGGCTACGTGATCGACGGCTACGGCGGGCGCATCGGGTTCGCCACCGACCTCGGGCACGTGCCGCCGGCGCTTATCGATCAATTCGATGACCTCGACATTCTCGCGATCGAAAGCAATTACGACCCTGATCTGCAGCGCAACAGTGGCCGACCCTGGTTTTTGCAGAAGCGGATTACCGGCGGCAGTGGCCACCTGTCGAATCAGCAAGCCCTGGCGGCGGTGAAGTCGATCTTCGACCGGCACGACAAACGCCGTCTGCCCAGACACGTCGTGCTGCTGCACCGCAGCCGCGACTGCAATTGCCCGGACCTGTTGCGCACGCTGTTCACGCGCGACAAGCGCATCGCGTCGCGGCTCGTGCTTGCCGAGCCGTATTCGCGCACCGAATGGCTGTGCGCCAGCACCGCCGACAGCGGCGTCGGCCGGCAAATGACGCTGGCGTTCTGACCCAAACCGCATCGCCATTCACACATGAGGCACGGCCCGCTTCAGCGGGCCTGTTTCCGAACTTGCGGGGTCGAATACAGGCCCGCTGAAGCGGGCCGTGCCTCGCCTGATTTTCGGTTTTGGGTGACGTCTGGACCGCGCAGGCTTTGCCTGATGCGCACAATTTGCTTGCCTTTTTTCCGAACGGGCGTACATTGCCGCCGGCTTTTCGACAGTGCGCCATGGACGGCGTACGGAAAGTCGCTCTTGCTCCGACGGTCCGGCCAAAGGATTTGGCGATGGCGTCGCGCCCCGCGCCCCTTTCTCAACTCTGGCAGATGCCGCTGCTGCTCGTCAGCTTCGGCCTGTTCGGTTACGCCACGTACCTGCTCTGGGACCCCAAGCCCGGCCCGACCATCGAGCAACGGCTCGCGGCGGCCAAGCAGATGCTGACGTTCGAACGCCCTGAAGCGGCCGTCGAGCAGCTCAACGGCATCGCCAAGCTCGACAAGCTCACCCCGCCCCAGAAAAGCCGCACGCACCTGCTGCTGGCCGAAGGCATCGAGCAGTACCAGGACCAGAAAAAGGTGCTGATCCCCGCGCTGCAGACGCGCATCATCGAACAAACCCGATTGGCCCTGGCGAACGGCCAGACGATCGACGCCAGCGGCTACAGCCGTGTGGCGCGGGCCTTCGAAATGCTCGGCCAGACGAACGAGGCGCTCGACCATTACAAGCGGGCGGCCACGCTCGATCCGGACAAGTCGCTGCGCATGTCGCGCAAGATTATCGAACTGGAACTGCAGGGTTCCGACGCCGCCGCCGCCGACGCGGAATTGAAGGATTATCTCAAATCGCCCGCCCTGACCGACGCCGAACGCTGCTGGGCGCTCGGCGAGCGGGCGCAGGTGTTGACGGACCAGAAGCAGTACGTCGACGCCCGCATCCTGCTGGCCCAGGCGCTGAAGCTGTCGGCCAACACGATGCAGGAAGGGGAGATCAACTACCGCAGCGGCTACGTCAGCTACGCACTCGGCCAGTTGGAAGACGCCGAGCGGTCGCTGCGGGTGTCCCGCGAGCAGTTCCGTGGCCGTCATCCGCTCGACGCCGAGGCGGCGCTGCTGCTGGGCCGGATTCACCAGGACCGCAACCAGGCTGAAATGGCCGAGAGTTTTTACGCGGACGTGTTGAAGGACTTCCCGGAATCCAAAGTCGTGCCGCGGGCGAAGCTGGGCTTGGCCCTGTGCCGGGCCGCCCGCCGCGAGGACGATGCGGCCGTCACGGAACTGACCGAACTGACGAAGCAGACCGAGCAGCGGCCGAAGCTGGCGGGCATCAAAAACGAAGTTTTGGCGGGCCTGCGGCAGGCGGGCGGCTGGATGGCGTCGCGCGGCAACGTCAAAGGCGCGCTCGACCTTATGGCGGCCGAGCAGCAGTTGCAGCCCGAGCCAGCGACCGAGTTCTTCGGCCGGCTCAGCGAAGCGTTCGAGACGCGCGCCGCGCAGATCGAAGCCACGCTCGCCGACGCCGCGCCGGCCGAACGGATCAAGCGTGCCCGCCAGGTGCGCGACCTTCGCCACCGCGCCGCCGACGCGAGCGTCGCGTATTCGCAGAAGCAGACCCTCGCCGACGACAAGGCGTACGCCGACTCGCTGTGGCGCGGCATCGATTTGTACGAACGCGCCGGCGACGTCCCGTCGGCCATCGCGTCGCTGGAGCTGTTCGTCACCGAGCGTCCGAACGACCCGCTGGCCCCCGAGGCGATGTTCCGCCTCGGCCAGGCGTACCGCTCCATCGGCCAGTTCGACAAGGCCATCGCGGCGTACCAGCAGAACCAGGCGAAGTACCCCAAGAGTCTGGCCGCCAGCAAAAGCGCCGTGCCGCTGGCGATGGCGTACGTGGCTAAAGGGCCGGACCATTTCAGCCGGGCGCAGGCGGTGCTGGAATCGGTGATCGACAACAATCCGCTGCTCGGCCCGGAGAGCGAAGAGTTCAAAAGCGCCTTGTTCGAGCTGGGCCAACTCGGCTATCGGTCGGGGCGGTACGAGCAGGCGATCGTCCGCTTGGTTGAGTTCCGCGACAGGTTCGCCAACGACCCGCGCATGGGCCAGGTGACGTTCCTCACCGGCGACAGCTACCGCAAAAGCGCGCAGCAACTGGGCCAAAAAACCTCCACCGCCAGCACGGCCGACCCGAGCTTCAACGCGACCGAAATCGCCAGCGCCCAGCGCGAACGGCTCGGCAAAGCCAAGGCGCTGTACGACCAGGTCGTGGACCGTTACCGCGACGCGCCGCCGCCGGGCGACACGGAAAAGCTGTACGACAAGCTCGCCCATTTTTACCGGGCTGACTGCCTGTACGACCTCGGCGAGTACGAAAAGGCGATCCCGCTGTACGACAACGCCGCGTTCCGCTTTCAGGACGACCCGTCGGCGCTCGCGGCCTACGTGCAGATCGTCAACGCCTGGTGCCGGCTCGGCAAACCCGAGCAGGCCAAGGCTGCGAACGAGCGGGCCAAATGGGTGTTGCGACGCATTCCGCCGGAAGCTTTCAGCAACGGCTCGTTCTCCATGCCGAAGGAATACTGGGAACAGTGGCTCAAGTGGGCCAACGAATCCGGGATGTGGTAATGGACAACAAGCCGCCGATCATCGTGTCGCTCGAGGCGCAAGTCGGGCATTACCGTCGGCTGCAGAAATTGTCCGACATGCAGCGCGTGTACGTCCGCGAGAACCAGACCGACGAACTGCTGGCCGTTCTGCAGACGCGGTCGGAACTGCTGAGCGAAATCGCCCGATTGGAACAGGACGTCGCCCCGCTGAAACGCAGCTGGGCCGACACGTCGCTGGCCCTGTCGCCGGCCTTGCGTGAAGCCGCCGTCGCAATGCTGGCCGAGACGCGAACGCTGTTGCAGCAGATCACCCAGGCCGACCAGGACGACGTGCTGCTGCTGCAACAGCGCAAGCTCAACGTCGGCAAGCAGATTCAGCAGCACCAGAGCGCCAAGCGCGTGAACACGCGTTACGCCGCCAATGCCTACACGTCGTCCGCCGGTTCGCGTTTGAACGTCCAGAAATGACCGCCACGACCGCGCCAACCCCCGTCAGCCACGCCCAGCGCGTCGAAGAGCTGGGGCGCATCATCATGGCGTATTCGGAAGTCACCGACCGCCTGCAGACCAGCCACGATGAACTGAAGACTAAAGTCGAGCAACTGCAGGACGAGCTCGGCCAGAAAAACCGCGAACTGGAACGCCGCAACCGCCTGGCCGCCCTCGGCGAAATGGCCGCGGGCCTGGCCCACGAAATCCGCAACCCGCTCGGCGGCATTCAGCTCTACGCGTCGCTGCTCGCGCAAGACGTCGCCGACCGACCCGACTCGGCCAACACCGTCCGAAAAATCGTCAGCGGCGTGAAACGCCTCGAAGCGCTCGTCTCGCAAGTACTGAACTTCTCGCGCGAAATCACCGCCGACGTTGAGGACTGCGACGCGGCTGAAATCGTTCGCGAAGCCGTCGAAGTCGCTTCGGCCAAAGCCGAACCGGCCGGCGTGACGGTGACACTCGTTTCGCCCGACACCCTCGCCGCCCGCGTCGACGGCCGCCTGCTCACGCAGGCGGTGCTGAACCTGACGCTCAACGCCGTTGAAGCCGCGCGCGACGCCGGCGGCGGCGCGGTGACGGTCACCCTCGCCGACAGCGACGGCCGCTTGTCGCTCTGCGTCGAAGACACCGGCCCCGGCATTCCCGCCGACCTGCTGGACCGCATTTTCAACCCCTTTTTCACGACCAAGGACGACGGCACCGGCCTCGGCCTGTCAATCGTCCACCGCATTGTCGAAGCCCACGGCGGGGCGATCAGTGCGGTGAACCGCCCCGAAGGCGGCGCGAGGTTTGAATTGAAGATTTAGTGGGAAGTGGAGAGTTGGAAGTAGAGAGTGGAGAGTTAAGAAAAAAGAGTCTGCGATTTTCTGCAACTCTCCACTCTCTACTTCCAACTCTCCACTAACTTTACCAAGGAGCCACGGATGGCCCGGATTCTTGTTTGTGACGACCAGGAAATGATGCGCGACAGCCTCGCGGCGATTCTCGCCCGCGAAGGCCACGACCTTACCGCCGCCGGCGACGGGCCGCAGGCACTGCAACGCCTCGCGGCGGGGCGGTTCGATCTGCTGATTACGGATCTGAAGATGCCGCGGATGACCGGCTTGGAACTGCTCGGCGAAGCCAAAAAACTTCGGCCGGAGATGCCGGTCGTGCTGATGACCGCCTTCGCCACCGTCCAGACGGCCGTCGAGGCGATGAAACTCGGCGCGTACGATTACATCCAGAAGCCGTTCGAAGGCGACGAGATCAAACTCCTCGTCAACCGCACGCTCGAACACAGCTCGCTGAAGCAGGAAAACGCGGCGCTGAAGGCGGCCGTCGTTGACTTCAATGCGCCCAAGCCGCTCATCGGCGACGGCGAAGTGATGGCCCAGATCAAGAAGCGGATCGAACTCGTCGGCCGGTCGAACGTGACGGTGCTCATCCGCGGCGAGAGCGGCACGGGCAAGGAAGTCGTCGCCCGCGCGATCCATGCCGCGAGCGAACGCCGCGACCGGCCGCTGCTGGCCGTGAATTGTGCCGCCCTGAGCGAGAACCTGCTTGAATCCGAACTATTCGGCCATGAAAAGGGCGCGTTCACCGGGGCCGACAAGTTGCGCAAAGGCCGCTTCGAATTGGCGGACGGCGGCACGCTGCTGCTGGACGAGATCAGCGAAATCCCGCCCGGCTTGCAGGCCAAGCTATTGCGGGTTCTGCAGGAAAGCTGTTTCGAACGCGTCGGCAGCAGCACCACGCAGGTGGTGGACGTGCGGGTGATTGCCACCAGTAATCGCGATTTGGAAGACGAAGTGGCCGAAGGGCGGTTCCGTGAGGACTTGTTCTACCGGCTGAACGTGGTGCCGATGGATTTGCCGAGCCTGAGTGAGCGGGCCGAGGACGTGCCGGATTTGGTGCGCCACTTCCTGCACCGCATCGCCAAGCGCGACCAGTCGGCCTTCCGCCACGTAGAGCCCGAAGCGATGCGATTGCTGCAGCAATACCCGTGGCCGGGCAACGTGCGAGAGCTGCAGAACATCGTGGAACGCGCCGTCGTGCTGGAGCCCGACCCGGCCGTGATTCGCGCCACGACGCTGTCGCCGTGGCTGCGCATGCCGACGGCGTCGCCCGTCTCCGCCGCCGCCGCGCAAGACCTTGCCGGCCAACCGCTTGCGGACATCGAACGGCACGTGATTCTCAGCACCCTCGAACGTTTCAAGGGCCACCGCGTCAAGACCGCCAACAGCCTCGGCATCGGCTTGCGGACCCTCGGCATGAAACTCAAAAAATGGAAAGACGAAGGCGTCTGCGAGGAAGTCGGCGCATAACTTGCGCCCGGGGCGCAAGAGTGCTTGGCAACGGGCCGGTTGACCGCGCCGGAATCGATTGAAAAGCGGATGCCTTCGCGGCACGCCGTTTGAAGTAAGGAGACCACGCTCATGATCAAGCGACTGATGGATCAAACGAACTTGCCGCTTCTGGAGAAGATGGTGAAGTTCACCCAGGCCCGATCGCGGGTGTTGGCGGAGAACGTGGTGAACCTGTCGACGCCGAACTACACGCCGAAGGATTTGGACCTGGATAAGTTCCAGGGCCTGCTGCGGGAAGAGGTCGACGGCCGCAAGCAGGGCCGGCCGGTGGACCGGTCGGCGACGGACAGGGCGCTGGAGGCGACGGACGCGAACGGCAACATCCTGTTCCACGACCGCAACAACCGGTCCGTCGAACAGCTGGTGACCGATCAGGCCAACAACGCCCTGATGCACAACATGATGATCGAGTTGATGCGCAAGCAGTTCAGTTCGATCCAGAATGCCCTCAAGGAACGCGTAAGCTAAGCGTAAAGGCAGGCAGGTATGTTCGACGTACTGAATATGGGTGCCGGCGGTCTGCGAGCCCAGCGCACGCGCATGGACACGATCGCCAACAACGTGCTGAACATCAACACCACGCACAACGAGAACGGCGAGAAGATCCCGTTCCGCCGCCGCCTGGTCACGTTCCAGGCCGGCAGCCCGGAAGGCGGGCCCGGCGTGCACGTGAAGGAAATCAAGCAGGACCCCAGCCCCTTCAACGTCCGCTACGAGCCCGGCCACCCCGACGCCGACGCCAACGGCAATGTCCTTTATCCGAACGTTGACCTTTCGATCGAAACGGTCAATATGATGGAAGCCAGCCGCGCCTACGAGGCGAACATCAGCATGATGGAAACGGCCAAGCAGATGTTTAATTCGGCGTTGCGGCTGATTGCTTAAGAATGGGTGGGAAGTTGATAGTGGAAAGCGGGAAGTAAGACACAAGAAGCGATCTTTACTTCCCACCTCCCACTATCAACTTCCCACTGATCCCCATGATCGACCGCCTGACCAACCTCGCCACCCAACAGCTGGCCAAAACCGGCGCGCCCGGTGGTTCCAGTGCCACGCCCACTGAGGGCGGGGCGAGCTTTGCCGACGTGCTCAAGCAGCAGATCGGCGAGGTCGCGCAGCTGCAGCAGGACGCCAGCTCGGCCGTCCAGAACCTGGCCACCGGTAAGACCGACGACGTCACCGGCGTTTTCGTGGCCATGGAAAAGAGCGAAACCGCCTTCAAGACCCTTCTCGCCATCCGCTCGAAATTGCTCGACG
>DASVSC010000265.1:0-2684 GCA_036388295.1 Tepidisphaeraceae bacterium
AGCCCGTTCGACACGCTGTACGGCCTGAAAGCCGGCGACGTCATCACCGAAATCGGCCCGCTCGACGCCAAGACGCAGGCGGCCGACAACAGCACGGCCGACGCGTTCCTGCGCACCGCCTACGCCCAAGCCCAGACGTTGACCGTGCAACGCGATGGCCAGCGCCTGACCCTTCCCCAGCCGGCCGCGCCAGGCACGGCCACACCGGCCCCGCAACGCACGACGCCCCGAAACCAACTCGAAGGCATATTAAAAGGCCGCAGCGAAGACGCGGTGCCGACGCACTGAGGTCTGAAACGGGGACCGCCTCCTGCTCCCTCTCCCTTGTACTCACGGGAGAGGGCTGGGGTGAGGGCGAGCGGCAAAGTGCGTGTTACTCAGATAGGGTGAGTTGACACGTTCACGTATTCAAGCCGTGCGACATTCGCCCTCACCCTAACCCTCTCCCGTGAGTACAAGGGAGAGGGAACAGAGGCCGCTTGACCCGTAAGACACGATTCGTTCTTTGGCACGTCTGCGTCGTGCTCGCCTTGCTGACCAGTCCTGCGCTCTGTGTCGCCTTGCCGCGTCGCGGTCTGGCGTTCGTCTGTGGTTTGCTCCTCGGAACCCTTCCTCTTTGGGGGATTGTCGCACTCCTTTGGACGACCCCGAAAGACGCCATCAAACTTCCCGTGCGACGATCTCTGGTTTTTGTCACAGCCGGAACGGTCTGGCTCGCGGGATTCCGTTTTGTGACAGTAGAACCCAATCTCACGGGATTGATCGGGAGTCTGACACTGACCGTAATGACATTCGCCATCGCGTTGACGGTCGTCCGACGCAACGTGTCGCCGTGGTGGGTAGTGATATTGCCATGGAGCCCCATTTTCGTCGGCCCGGTGACGCTTCCGTTCTTGGCACCTTCGATCCTATTGTTCGTAATCGTTGCACCCGTCTGGTTTCCTTGGCTACGTCCCGACAAAGTGAACAATTGACGCCATGACCCGCAGCGGGCTACAAACGATCTTCATGCGTTGGCTGTTGCCGTGGATCGTCGCGATGGTGATGGCGTTACCCGCCTTCGGCGGCGTCACCGGCCGGGTCAGCGCGATCGGCTTCCAATCGTTCATCCGAGCCGAAGAATGGGTGCCGCTGGTCGTTCAGACCACCAGCGACGAGCCGGCCGCCCACACGTATGACCTGCAGGTCGTACAGAACGACTTGGATGGCGACGAAGTCGTCTACACCCGCCCCGGCATCACGGTGAACCCGGGCACGCAGACCTTCCGCACCAGCTTCCGCCCCGAAACCGTCAACGGCGGTTTGCCCGCCAGCGGCTCTGACACCGCGGCCGATCTAGCCAAACGCTTGCGCGTTTTTCTTTACGACCCCGCCACCGGCAAGCGTGCCGTGCGCCTGGGCGTCGCCGGGGCACTGCCGCAGGCAATGGAAAGCAGTCAGGCGGGGCAGTCCGCTGGGCAAAAACTCATCCTGATTGTCGGCCGGTCGCCGAATGTGAACGAGTTCGCGCCGGGTACGAATCGGGTACTGGGGCTGGCCGAGACGTGTTACTTCGTGCGTGTCGATCCGCGACGCCTGCCGGACGTTGCGGTCGCGTACGGCGGAGTGGACGCGGTCGTCTGGACCGACGCCGACACCAGCTCCCGCAATTTAGAGCCGGCGCAGCTTCGCGCATTGCGGCAGTACGTCCAGGGCGGCGGCACGCTGGTCGTGATTCAGCAGAGCGACCCTAAGCAGACGGCCGCTTTCGATGACCTATTGCCGGTGCGCGTGTCGAACACGGTGGAATGGACGAGCCCGGAGCCGCTGCGCCCGATCCTGCAGCCGCCGGGTCAGCCGTCGCCGCTGACGGCAGGCACGCGCCGCGCGGACCCGTGGCGGTCGGCCCGCCCGCCCTTCCGCATGGCCGACGCGCAGGTGGCGGACGTCACGACGGTGGTCGAGAGTTGGGCGACCTGGCCCGACGGCCGTCGCACGCCGTTCATCGCCCGGCGGTTGTTCGGGCTCGGGTGCGTCGCCTGGATCGCCGAAGACATTTCCGACCCGGCCCTGGCCAGCGTCGACTTCGGTTGGCCGCGGCTTTGGGAGCAGTTGCTCGATTGGCGTAACCCGGAACTGATGCTGACGGGCGTGGAGACGGCCGCGCGTGTCGACCAGCACAAGGCCCGCTTCGCCAGCGACGCCACGCGTGAGCTGGGCGCGTCGTTCGTCCGCGGGATCAATCTCACCGGGCTGACCGCCGCGAAGATCAGCGTCGCGTTCGTCTTCTTCATCGGCTACTGGATCTTGGCGGGGCCCGGCAGCTATCTGGTGCTGGCGGCCCGGAAGCGCACGGCGGCCAGCTGGTTCGTCTACGGCGCGATCGCCGCCGCGGCGACGCTCCTGACAATTCTGATCGCGCAGCTGGTCCTGCGCGGATCGCCGCAGGTCAAGCACGTCAGCCTGGTGCGCGTGCGTCCGGACGAGCCGGCACGGATCCTGTCGCGCTTCGGCCTGTACCTGCCGAAGGACACTCGCGCCGCCGTCGCACTGCCGGCGGCGGCAGACGTTTTGCCGGTCACCCTCACGCCGTTCAGTGAGCCGGATCATGCTTCGAACACCGTGAACCCGCGCGACACCGCGTACGCCGTGCCCGTCACCACCGGCAGCGACGAGACGACGGTGGAACTGCTGATCCCGTTCCG
>DASVSC010000266.1:0-24379 GCA_036388295.1 Tepidisphaeraceae bacterium
CTGCCAGTCGATGCGGGCTTCGCCTTCCTGGCCCGGCTGCCAGGTCGGGCTGAAGTCGGTGACCTCGGCGTAGACGCGGAAGGTGTTATTGGCTTCCTTGCTTTCGCCCAGCGGCACGATGCGGGTGACGGTGATCTTGTGACGGTCGTTCGGGCTGCTGGTGGTCGCCAGCATGCCCGTGCTGGCCGGCTGGCCATGGCGGCCGTCGCTGAGCATCTGGATGTCGCGCTCGTTGACGTTCAGTTCCGCCTGCAGCGTGCCTTCGCGGCCGATGGGGGCGATTTCCATCAGCTGGTCGCCCTCTTTGACCTGGCTGTTGATCTTCTCTTTCAGGTCGCCGCGAAGGACGACGCCGTCGATCGGGGCTTTGACGGTGGCCTTGGCGATCTTCATGTCGATCGCCTGCACCTGCACCTCGTAGCTCTTGGCCTCGGCGCGTTTGACCTGGGCTTCGGAATCGTTGTCCGGGTCCTTGTCGTTCAGCGCCGACTGGGCGGCGGCTTCGGCGGCGACGCGCTGGTAGCCGAGCTTCACGCGCTCGTTTTCCAGTTCGTCGGTCTTGAACTTCACCAGCGGGTCGCCGGCCTTCACGGAATGACCCGGCTCGACGTAGACCTCGTTGATGACGCCTTCGATGGGCGAACTGAGGGTGGCTTTGGTGACGGGCACGAACTGGAACGGCGCGGCCACCCGGTACATGGGCGACCAGAGCGTCACCAGCAGCGCCAAGCCGACGATGCTGCCGAAGACGACCTTCGCCAGCGTGTGGCGCGGGCCGAGGATGTACTTGCTGTTGTGCTGGATGCTGCGGCCGACCTTTACGGCCAGCCAGCGGTCGTCCTGGTAACGGTCATGGATCTGCGGCGCCATCACCTCGGCCAGCACGGCCAGGCTGGTGGTGATCTGCGGCGTGAGCGGACGCGTGGGCGGGTACTGAAGCGTCAGCACGCCGACGACTTCGTTCTTGTGCCGCAGCGGCAGGCTGACGATCTTGGCCCCGCTTTCGATGCGGCTCAGGCCCATCGCGCTGCGGGTGATGTTGTTGGTGGTGTGGCCGGTCGGGTCCGGGTCGTACTGCACCAGTTCGGCCTGATCGACGCACTCTTCCATCGCCTTGACGACGCTGACCGACAAGTCCTGCTTGCGGTCGAACTGCTCGGTGTGGCTCATGGCCAGCAGCTTGACGCTGCGCAGCTTCACCCAGCCCAGGCTCACGCGGCTGGCGCCGGTGCGGGCGACCAGTTCGTTACACAAGTTGGCGGCGGCCGATTGGAAGCCTTCGCCGTTGGCGAACGCGGCGGTGGCCTGCAGCACGTCCTGGTGCCGCTGGCTGACCTGCACGGCCTGCTCGTTCTGGCGACGGAGCAACCACAAGTCGAAGTAGCCGGCGACCAGACGCATCGTTTCCAGGCGCTGGCGCGCCCGCTCTTCGTCGCGGCAGCGGATGATGACGGCCGTGGCGGCGACGATGCTGTTCGGGTCGCGCAGGAGCGTGACCAGGCAGTATTGCGGCTCGACGCCGCTGTCGCCGGACGGGCTGACGCAGATCACGCCGTCTTTGCCCTGACTGAGGCAGTCGCCGATGATGTCGGAGAAGGCCTGCAAGGCGGCTTTTTTCGTTTCCTCG
Organism: Tepidisphaeraceae bacterium; assembly: GCA_036388295.1. Classification (GTDB taxonomy): domain Bacteria; phylum Planctomycetota; class Phycisphaerae; order Tepidisphaerales; family Tepidisphaeraceae; genus RYN-431. The sequence continues at coordinate 1,628 of DASVSC010000266.1, forward strand.
TCCGTCGCGTCCGGGCGAATGTGGGCGGTATTGCGCAGCGTCACCTGCTGCGCGTCCTGCGGGTTGGCCTCCAGCAGGAAGCCGGCGGCCTCGGTGCCGTTGACGACGATCGCCTGCACCTGCAGCAGGTCGTACATGAACTCACGGATGTCCGGCCCGGCCGCCAGGAGCTTGGCGACGAGGTGGGAGCGCGTGATCTGCTGGTTCGCCTGTTGGCGTTCGCGCTCTTTTTGTTGTTCAGAGCCGCTGTTTTGGGTTTCGACGATCGAAGCCACGCTTGGCCACCTTGTTAATGCGGTCATTCGGGACTGAAACCCGAATGACGAAATCAGAAATCCGAATGAAGCCCGAATGACGAAACCCGAACGATTCGGGTTTCGTCATTCCGATTTTATTGCCGTGCGTCTGCCACTGCCGCGGTCGGGATTTTCACCTCGATCGCCAGGCCGGTCGAGCGGTTGTCCGGGTTCGGCATTTCCAGGCGGATCGCCTGGGTGCCGGCGCGGGCGTCGGCGACGGGGGCGATCAGGTTAATCGTAGCCGCGTGCCAGGTGTCTTCGCCGGGGTAGCGGACGGCCAGCGTGTCGCCGGTCTTGAGCCGCTGCACCACTGCCGTGCGGAGCGTTTTCAAATCGATGTACAGCGGGTCGTTCTTAACGACCACGACCGACGGCTTTTGAATGTCGGCCACTTCGCCCTCGGTTTGGACGACCTTTTCGACAATCCCGTCGATCGGCGACTTCAGCGTCAGCAGCTCGACGTGCGTCGTCTGCAGACTGACGTCGGCCCCCTTCACTTCCGCCTCGTGCCGGGCCAACTCAACCTCGGCCTCGGCCAGGACGACGTCGAGCTGGGCTTCCTGGTATTCGGAAATGGCAATGGCCTGTTTCTTGTACGACTCTTCCTTGCGCTTCATCACCAGACGCTTGTTTTCCAGCGTGGCGGTCTTGGCCTTGACCAGCAGGGTGCGGTCGGCGTCGAGCTTCAGGCCTTGCAGGCGGGCGACTTCGATGCGGTCGTCCTGCCGCAGGAGTTCCTGGCCGGCCTTGACAGTGTCGCCCTCCTTGACGTTCGTCTTGGCGATAATGCCCTGGAACGAAAAGGCCAGTTCCTTGCGCAACGACGGCTGGGTGACGCCCTGCTCGAGGATGTCTCCGGGCCGCGCGGGCGAAGGAATGGGCGCGGATTGGGCGAAGGCACCGGCGGCGAGGCCGGTGACGAGAAGGAGGCCGAGGCCCCGAAGAAGGCCGGTATTGCGGTTTTGATTCACGTGCACGGTCCTAACGAACGCCCCGCGTATCGACAGGCCTGCCATGGCCCGAGGGCGGACCCGGGCTGCCATTAATAAGTCGACCGCGGGGACAGGTCAACGATTTTCTTCAGCCGAAGCGTGGCAGCTTAATGCCGCTCATCGGGTTATACGACGGCGTTGCTTGAAAGACGTTTCAGAAAAACTCCGCCGGGACAGCAACTTACGCGTCATCGATCGGCATCAAAAGCCGCTGTCGTGGCGTTCGTTGCCGCTTTCCCAGATTCACAAACTCATGAATTATTTCCTCTTTCAGCATGAACGGCCGATGGGTACACTACATCTTCCGGCTCTTCCGGCCGAGGGACGCGTGTCCTGATCCCGGGTGAGTCACTTACTGACGTGTGTCCGGTCGGCGTCCCTTGCGAAGTTTCGCGAGCCACGCCCCGCAGTTTTCACTGCACCGGCCCCACCGAAAGGTTTGGCAATGAAAGTAGACCCCCGCTTCCTGGCGGCCAGCGGCCGCGACGTCTTCGGTGGTAACGAACTGCTCGTCAAGGGTTGCCTCGAAACCCCCGGCGGCGTTCACCTGTACACCGGCTACCCCGGTTCCCCCGTCGCCACCTTCTTCGACTGCCTCGGTTACATCGGTAACCTCCTGAAAAAGCACGGCATCCGCGCCATGCAGGCCAACAATGAGGCCCTCGGCGCGGCCGCCCTCAACGGCAGCCAGATGCTCCCGATCCGCGCCGCCTGCACCATGAAAAGCGTCGGCCTGCATGTCGCCGCCGACGCCTTGGCCCTGGGCAACCTCGCCGGCCCCCACCCGGACGGCGGCGCTTTGGTCATCACCGGCGACGATCCCTGGTGCGATTCCACCCAAGTCCCGGCCGATTCACGCTTTCTGTGCGAACACCTGCGCATGCCCGTCATCGAACCCGGCAGCGCGCAGGAAATGAAGGACTGGGTCGCCAAGTCCTTCGAAATCAGCCAGCGCGCCCGCGTCTACATCGGCTACATCGTCACCACCACCCTGGCCGACGGCGGCGGCAGCGTCGCCTGCAAACCGAACCACTTTCCTGACATTAACATGTTGGCCAAAGTCGACTTAGACACCGCCAACGTCGATTTGGAAAAGGTCCTGCTCCCCCCGCGCACGGTCTTCCGCGAATTGGAAATGCCCAGCCGCCACGCGACGGCGGTGCAGGTCGCCCGCGAGATCGGCGTCAACCAGATTCTGCCGAGCAAGTCGCTGGCCCACTCGCCGATCGGCTTCATCACCACCGGCATGTCGCGCATTTACCTCGAACAGGTCCTCGCCGACGTCGGCCTGAGCGGACGGTTCCCGATCCTGAACATGGGCATGCCCTACCCGTGCGACGTGGAACTGGTGAAGCAGTTCGGCGAAACCTGCGACACGATGATCGTGATCGAGGAACGCCGCAGCTTCCTCGAAAAGCTTATCCGCGACGGCCTGTTCAAAGAGTTCAATCCTGACGTCGCCGCCGACCTGGCCCGCCGCCTGTATGGCAAGCGCTTCCCCGACTTCAAGAAGCCCGGCGAAACCCTCCACGGCATCCCCGAAGGCCGCGGCCTGAACCCCAGCGTCCTCGCCCAGCTGATCTACCCGCTGCTCCAGGCGTGCGAGCAGATCGACGCCCACGAGCGCAACGGCAACATCAGCCAGGCCATGGACCTGATCCGCGAAACCGGCCGCCGTAAGCTGGAATTGGCCGTGAACGCCGCCATGTCGTCGGTCGCTCCCGAAGCCGCCCCGCGTTCGCTCGACCTCGACGAAGCCGGCCCGCTGAACAAGCGCCTCGCCACCTTCTGCCCCGGCTGCCCCCACCGCGATTCGTCCGCCGCCCTTTTGGAACTGCGCAAGAATCTGGCCGACGAAAAGTACATGCGCCGCTGGCACAAGCGCGGCCCCGTCGACCTCGTCGCCCACGGCGACACCGGCTGCTACACGATGCTGATGTTCACCCCCACCGAACAGCTCATGCACAATTACAGCGGCATGGGCCTGGGCGGCGGCACCGGATCGGGCATCGACCCGTTCATCAAGAACAAGCAGATCGTGTTCATGGGCGACGGCACGTTCTTCCACAGCGGCGCGGTCGCCATCAGCAACGCCATCAAGGCCCGTCAGGACATCTGCTTCATCATCCTGGAAAACGGCACCACGGCCATGACCGGCCACCAGGAACACCCCGGCACCGAAATCGACGTGCTCGGCAACGAAACGCCGCTGCAGGACATCTACAAGATCGTCAAAAGCCTCCAGAGCACCGACCCCTTCACCGTCGTCAAAATGACGCCGGAAAACCGCGAGAAGTATTACAGCAAGCTCGAAAGCCTGATCCTCAAAGACGGCGTGAAGGTGATGATTGCCGACAAGGAATGCGGCATCACCTACCACCGCCGCGAGGGCAAAAAAGAACGCGCCGAGATCAAAAAGCTCGGCTATCTGCCCAAGAAGACGCACATGAACGTCACGCACGAAGTCTGCGAGCACTGCCTGCAGTGCACCAAGCAGACCGCGTGCCCCGGCCTTTCGGTCATCGACACCGATTACGGCAAAAAGATCGACACCGACCTCACCTGGTGCGTCAACGACGGCGCCTGCGAACGCGTCAAAGCCAGCAACGACTACGGCACGCACGTCAAGCCCTGCCCCAGCTTCGAGCAGGTCACGATCCTTCGCAAAAAGCGCAAGCGCTACAACCTGCCCAAGCTCGATCTGGCCAAGCTCCCCGAACCGACCCGCGTCCACGGCATGGACACCGCCGGCAACACCTGGCGCGTTCACATGAGCGGCGTCGGCGGCATGGGCATTGGCGTCGTCAGCTCCATCCTCGTCCGCGCCGGACACAAAGAAGGGTACGAAGTCAGCTTCTGCGACAAGAAGGGCTTGGCCATCCGCAACGGCGGCGTCTACTCGCAGATCACCTACGCCAAGCCCGGCGAAGACAGCATGGACAGCGTCGGCGCGGGCCTGATCCCGTACGGAAAGGCCGACCTGCTTATCGGCATCGACGTGCTGGAAGCCGCCCGCGCGGTCGACCCGCGTGAAAGCTTCCGCGTCGCCAGCAAGGCCCGCACCAGTGCGGTGCTGAACACGCACAAGCAGGTGACGACGCCCATTCTTGTGGGCCGCGAGGACTTCGAAACCGACACGCTGCGCGACCGCATCTTCGCCGTCTGCGAGCCCGAGCACAGCTTCGCCCGCAACTTGTCCGAGCTGTGCGAAAGCCGCCTCGGCAGCAAGCAGTTCGTCAACATCATGATGCTGGGCGTGGCCTACCAGCTCGGCCTGATCCCCGTCAGCCAGCACGCCATCGCCTGGAGCATTCGCGACACCGTAAAGCGCGGCCACCGCCAGAACATGAAGGCGTTCAACATCGGCCGCAAGCTGGCGCTCGAGCCCCGCGTGCTGCCCAACCGCCCCGAGCCGCGCACATGGCAACAGCTGCTGATCCAGAAGGCCAAGATCGTCCGCAAGACCCTCGCCCACGGCGAACTGCTGGCCAAGAAGCTGGAGCAGCTCACCGAAATCGCCATGGGCCAGATGCCCGGTCTGCCCGAGCAGGCCAAGTACGACCTGGCCCTGCGCATCTACGATTTGCTGCAGTACGAGAACGCCGCGTTCGCCAAGCGCTATGTCGACCTCGTTCGCACGATTTATCGCCGCGACAGCGCGGACCAGAAATACGCCGCGACGACCGCCACCATCCACGGTCTGGCGAAGGTGATGCTGATCAAGGACGAGCCGTACGTGGCTTACCTGCTGACGCGGTACGAAAAGAAAATTCGCGACTTGCAGAAGTTCGGCGTCGACGAAGCCAACGGCGACCGCATCGTCTACCGCCACCACACCAGCCCCGAGTTCCCCATCGGCCCGTACCGCCTGCGGCTGAAAATCACCACGACGGATTGGATGCTCAACCTGGCCCGCCGGGCCAAGTTCCTGCGGAAAATCCCCGGCTGGCACGGCCGCGAAGTGGCGTTCCGCGAGTGGTACGTCGGCCTGCTGAGCCGCGTGAAGCTCGACACGCAAGGCGACTACGACACGGCGGTGAAAATCCTCCGCGTCGCAGAAGACGTGAAGGGCTACCGCGAAATCCGCTACCCCACGATGGACGCCGCGAAGGCCACGGTCGAAGCGCTGCTCAACAGCAGACCGACACTGGACGTCACGATCAGCACCGGCGTCAAGGCGTCCTCCCCCGCGAGCGTCTGAACTTGCGACGCTCACTTCGTTCGCGACGAAACAGCAGTCACGACCGTGTTTCGCCACGAACGAAGTGAGCGTCTGCCGGTGTCAACGCCGCCACGTCGTTCCGCGCGACCGCTTAGTCGGTGCCGTCGGCGTTGAACAGCTTGACTTCGACGTCCGTCCGCCCGGGCCCGGTGACGGCGGCGAGGAACGAGCCGTCGGGCCGTACCGCGACGCCGAGCGAACCGCCGAAGACGATGGGGCCGGAGAAGCGGTTGGCCAGGCCGAGCAGGCCGCCGTTGTTGTACGACGCGTCGAACCCGCCGCCGCTGCTGACCGCCGACACGCCGTAGGTTTGCAGCACGAACTCGCCGCCGCCCGGCCGGGCGATAAACGCTCGAGCGGACACGCCCTTGTTGTGCCCCGTCGCCGTGCTGTCGTACCGCACGCGCTTGGCCAGGTTCAGGGTGCCTTCGGCCTTGATCTCGGCGTTGGTCGTGTCGACCAAGTTCGGGCCGTTCGCGCCGTCCCTGACGAACAGCGAGACGACGCCGTTGCCGCGGATGTTGTTCAATCTAACGGCCAAGCTGCTGTCGATCGGCCGAACGTAGGTGAACGTGCCGCCCGACCCGTAGCCCGCGTCGAGCGCGCCGCCGGCGGTGAAGCGGGCCGTCTGCACGCCGCCGGTGGCCGGCGTCGTCGCGCCGCCCTTGGCGAAGGCGATCGTGCCCGCCAGCACCACCGAGCCGTCGGCCAGCGCTCGCAGTTGGTGGCCGCCGCTGGAAGTCATCGCGTAGCCGCGCGGTGTCTTGGCCGCGGGCAAGTCGTACGTGCCGCGGCTGGCGAACATGCGGTCGATCCGGCCACGCGACAGCAATCGCTGCACGCGGTTCTGACCCGAAATCGTCTTGGAGGCCGGGTCGTAGTAGCCGGTGACGTACAGGCGGTTGCGCGTGTCGATCGCCACGTCCGTCACGGCGGCAAAATCGGTCAGGGAGACCAGGCCGTTCGTGCCGAAGGCCGTATCGACTGAACCGTCGGCAACGTACCGCACGAGTTGGTTCTTGTTCAACACGGTGAGCCGGCCTGACGGGTCGAGCACGGCTTTCACGCCGATGCCCGCTTCGTTCGTCTTCTTCAGCGTGACGGTGCCGCCCTCGCCCCACGCCGTGTCGAGCGCGCCGGCAGCGGTCAGACGCTTCACTTGAACAGTCCGGTTCGTCGTCGCGACCACGTAGCTGCGGCCGGCTGAGTCCAAGAGCAGTTGGCCTACTTTGGCATAGTCCCGGCGTGCGTCGGCCGTGTCGAACGTCAAGGCAACGCTGCCGTCGGTGCCGTAGGTGGCGAACAATTTTCGGTCTTCGAGCGATTCGAGGAGGTGTGACATGGTTACCTGTAAAGAAGCCGCCCCACGCGGCCGCTTACAGTATCGGATGAGAACGGCAGATCGGGCCAACCGCACAGGGCCGCGGCGTCCGGTAACGTGATGCGGCGGCGGATTGGGTGGAAGAAGCGGCCTACACCGCCGGGCGCGGCGGGGCGACAGGTGTGGTCCGCATCATCAGCAACACGCCGATCATCAGCAGCGGGCAGAGCCCCGCCGTCGCCAGGCCGAGGCGCATGGTCGAGGCGTCCGCCACGCCGCCGACCAGCCAGGGCATCACCGTCGCGCCCACGTTGCCCAGGGCAGCCAGCAGCGCGAACATAGTCGCCCCGCCGCTGGGAAACCGGTCGGCCGTCACGGCCAGCACGCTGGGCCAGAGGCACGAACCGGTCAGCCCCGCCAGCACGCAGGCGGCCAGGGCGACGCCGTTCACCGGCGCGAAGCTCGCCAGCATGAACAGCACGACCGACAGCGCGCAGCCGACGAGCATGATCTGCACCGGGCTCCAGGACGGGGGCAGCCAGCCGATGCCGAGTCGGCCGATCGTCATCATCAGCGTGAACGCCGCCAGGGCGACGCCGCTGACGAACGGCGAAAACATCAGCGTCTTTTCCGCATACGCCGGCAGCCAGTAGGCCATGCCCGCTTCGGTCGCCCCGCCCAGACCGATGGCGATTAGCGCCAGCACGAACGAACGCTGGCCGAGCAAGTGCCGCAGGGGCGTGCGCACGTCCCCCTCGGCCACCAGTGGCGGCAGCGGCACGCGCCAGAACCCCAGCCCCACCACCACCGGCCAGATTGCCAGCACGCCCGCCAACTCGCGCCAGCCGTAGCCGAGCTTCAGCGCGACGGCACCGGCCAGGATGACAACGACTGCCCCGCTGCAGTAGAACGAGTGCAGCAGGTTCATCGCCACCGTGCGCCGGTCCGGGCACAGGGCCGCGACGATCGGGGACAGCACCATGTCGAGCGCGCCCGCGCCCAGCCCCATCGTCGCGGTGGCCGCCAGGACGCTGGCGTAATCCGGCGCGTACGCCATCCACACCAGCCCCGCCGCGATCAGCAGGTTCCCGCCGACCGCGAACACGCGCAAGCCCACGCGGTCGGCCAGCGGCCCGCTGCTGATGATGCCCAGGACCAGCCCGCCGATCGTCACCGCCGCGATGCGCCCGAGCTGTTCGTCTGTCAGCCCGCCAAGGTCGGCCGACAACGTCGTCAGAAACACCGGCAACAGGTTCACCGCCGCGGCCAATGCGGTCATGGCGGCGTAACACAGGACGAGCGAAAAGCGTGGGGACGACATCGGGCAAGCCACCATGCCGCAACAGGTCGCTCGAATCAAACGCGGAATGCAATGAACCACAGAGGGCACGGAGAACACGGAGAGAAAATCCTCAATACGGTCATCGCTTTACGGTATTTCTCATTCCCTTTTTCTTCTCCGTGTCCTCCGTGATTCGTTCTCTTCATTTCGTCCCGCGAGAATGCAGATTCACTTCATGGCTGGCCACGATCTGCTCCGCGATCGCGCAGACGCGGGAAAACTCAACCGGGTCGAACGGGCGGGCCGTGAAATCCAGGATCACGGCGTCGGCGTTGCGGATCAGCCCGATGTCGTGCGGCAGCAGCGCGCGGGCGGCGCTGCCGGCGAGGTCGCGTGCGTCTGTGGCGCGCAGGCCGTAAACAGCGAAACGCGTCTGGCTGCTGAGCTTGGGGAACAGGGTCAGGTGCATCAGATCGACCAGACTGCTGGCCGCCGCCACCGGGCGCAGTGCGATCGGCGTGCTGTAGTGTTCCACCGTCCGCACGAGCGCGTGCCAGTGCTGCACGACGTCGCCGCGCGAGACGGTTTGAAGGCGATAAATATTCGTCAGCCCGTCGCGGCTGCGAAAATGGTCATTGGCGCGCAGGGCGTAGTCGCGGATTTCGTCCAGCGCGTCGACCGTCACCACCGCCGGCGGCTGGCGGCGGAAGCCTTTATCCACCGACCACTCCCACAGCGCGAACGCCTCGCGGTCCTGCGTGTGCCGACGCACCAGCCGCACGGCGGTCGCCGACGCCAGCGCCAGCACCACGATCAGCACGGCCAGCGTTGTCCAATAATCCGCCACCGGTTTACCGTACCGCCGGAGCGTTTCAACGCCAAACCATCGAATGACTTAAGGCCTTTCAGAAAGGCGCGTTCAGCGGACGCGCCGGGGTGGTCGATAACACCTGTATGACCGATTGGGCGATGCTGACCGAGTCGTTGAAGCGTCAGCACAACATCCGCGTCCGCCGCTGGCGTCGCACGATGACCGGCTGCGCGTGGCGCGCGTTTTACCACAACGGCCGCGTCATTAACTGGATCGAAGCCCCGCAGCCCAAGAGCCCGATCAGCCTGGCGATTTTTCTTCACGAAATCGGCCACCATGTCATCGGCTTTTCGACCTACAAGCGTCGCTGCGAAGAGGAATACCACGCCTGGGCCTGGGCCATCACGCACATGCGGCAACTGGGCATTGAGCCGGACCATCGCGTGATGACGCGCTTCGCCCGGTCGATGGAGTACGCCGTTGCCAAGGCCGTGCGGCGCGGCATCAAAACGCTGCCGCAGGATCTGGAAGTGTTCCTGCCCAAAGCGGCGTGAACCGATTGGCTTGAGCCGCGGGTGTAAACCTGCGGACGATGAAGTGCTTTCGCGTCTTCGTCCTTCGTGGCGATTCCGCGTCTTCCTGCGGGTTTACACCCGCGGCTAAACGCCTTTCACCTTCGACAGCTTGTCCGCCATCCGCGTCGGTTCCGGCAAGCGAAACTTCGTCCGGCTCGCCAGCACCAGCTCGATCGCGCTGTCCAGATCAATCCGATGGCCGACGCTCACGTACAGTGGGTTGACGTTATCGCGCGTGCGCAGCACGACGCCGATCTGCTCGCCTTTATCCATTAATGGCACATGACTGCCCGCCGTCGCGGCCGGTTCGGCGTGGGTGCCGATCAAGCGGCTCTTGGCCACGCCCACGCTCGGCACGTCCAGCGTCACGCCCACGTGCGTGGCCAAGCCGCACCGCCGTGGGTGGGCGATGCCTTGGCCGTCGAACAGGATCGCGCCGAACGCCGTCTTCAGTTGGCCGATGACGTCCAGGATCGCCGGGGCCTCGCGGAAGCTGAGATAGCCGGAAATGTACGGCACGTCGCACGGCCGGCGGATCGTCTGATGCTCAACGATCTGCTTGGTTTCGCGGTCGTACACCACGGCCGCCGCGACAATGGTCCGGCCGTCGTCCGCGAACGCGCAATCCGCCCCCGCCACGAACCGCGGCAGCGGTTTCAACGGCGCGACGACCGTCCGCGCCCGCAGTTCCGCCTGCACCTTTTTCCAGGGCTCGACCGATCCGGACCAGGCGAAGGCACGCATGGCAGACTGTAGGACAAGCGTTGGCCAAAGTGAGCCCGCTCGACATCGGCCGCCGATCAGCGAATAATGAGTCGGCTTTCCTTCCGACTTTTGATTCGACACACAGATGAACACGGATCAACACAGATACACACAGATCGGACGCAAAAGAACAGTCTTATCTGCGTTCATCCGTGTTCATCTGTGTTCATCTGCGTCCCGCTTTCTAACGCCGACCACTGAAGTGAGCGTCACCGATGCCTGACGCCTTCCTAGCCGCCTGGCCGACTGAGCTTTCGCTGCACCTGCGGTACCTCACGCCCTGGACGGCCGCCGCCTGGTTCGCGCTGCTGGCCGCGATCACGATCGCTGTCGGATGGCGAAGCCTCAAATGGCTCGGCCCCGGCCGGCAGTGGTCGATCATCGGGTTCCGCCTGGTGCTCCTCTACACGCTGATCCTGATCCTGGCGGGCGCCGAAGCCGTGCGCACCAGCGACGACCTGGAAGTCGTCGTCCTGCGCGACGTGTCGGCCTCCACCGAAGCCGTCGTCACGCCCGGCAAGCAGCCGCTCGAAGCCGTGACCGACGACGCCCTGCGCCAGAGCGTGCGCGACAAGCCCTTGGCCGACCGCGTTGGCGTCGTCGGGTTCGACGCCGCCGCCTGGGTCGACTCGCTGCCGCAAACGCAGTTGCGCCTCGACGCGCGCAGCGTGCGCGCCCCCGAAAGCGGCACCGACCTGGCGTCGGCCATCCGCCTGGGCATGGTCTGCTTCCGCGGCGACGCGATGAAAAAGCTCGTGCTCGTCAGCGACGGCAACGCCACGCAGGGCAATCTGGATTCGGCCCTCGAAGCCGCCGCCGGGGCGAAGGTGCCGGTCGACGTCGTGCCGCTGCGGTATTCGATCCGCGACGAAGTGATGGTCGACCGTTTGGTCGGCCCCGTCTGGCGGCGTCAGGGCGAGCCGTTCCACCTCGACGCCGTGATCCGCTCCGCCGGCCTTCGGCCCGTCAGCGGGCGACTGAAAGTCACCCACGGCGGCATCCCCATCGACCTCGACCCCGCCACGCCCGGCATCCAGGCCACCCGCCCGGCCACGCTGAAACAGGGCACGAACGTCCTTCATGTAGTCGTGCCCCCCAGCAGCACCGACGGCGTACACCGCTTCAAGGCGCACTTCATCGTCGACGCGCCCGCCGGCGGAACGAACGCGGGCGGCGGCGACACGCTGGGCGGCAATAACTCGGCCGAAAGTTTCACCTTCGTGCGCGGCCGCGGCCGCATCCTGTTGGTCGACAACTACCCGCCCGGCGAGGGCGACGACCTCGTCAGCGCCCTGCGCGCCGAAGGCGTCGGCATCGAAGACGCCGACCGCATCACGCCCGACCGCTTCCCGAGCCAGCTGATCGATTTGCAGAGCTTCGACGCCGTGATCCTGGCCAACGTGCCGCGTGGCCCCGGCGGCATCAGCGACGAACAGGGCCAACTCCTCGGCCGGTACGTCAAAGACACCGGCGGCGGCCTGCTGATGATCGGCGGGCCCGACAGCTTCGGCGCCGGCGGCTGGCAAGGCAGCGAACTGGAAAAGGTGCTGCCGGTGAACCTGGAGATTCCCGCCGAACGCGCCCTGCCCAGCGGCGCGCTGGTGCTGGTGATCGACCACAGCGGTTCCATGAGCGGACCGATGGACCAAACCGGCTCGACGTTCAAAATGGAATCGGCCAAGCAGTCGGCGATTCTGGCGACCAAAACCATGCTGGCGGGCGATTACCTCGGCGTCGTCATCTTCGACGACCTGGCCGAAACCATTCTGCCGCTAGGCCCGAACCGGGGCAACGCCGCCGACGTCATTCGCACCGTCGAGCCGGCCGGCGGCACGAACATCTTCGTCGGCCTCGACGAAGCCGAGAAAGCCCTCGCCAAACTCTCGCCCCGCGAGGCCGCCGCCAAGCACATTCTGCTCCTGACCGACGGCCAGAGCGACGCCAGCCGCTTTCCCGAAGTCCTCGCGCGGATCAAGCAGAACAAGATCACGCTCAGCACCATCGCCGTCGGCACCGACGCCGATGTCGCGCTGCTGGACGACCTGGCCAAAAAAGGGGGCGGGCGGTCGTACACGGTCACCGACCCGACGCGGCTCACGCAGGTGTTTTTGCGCGAGGCCCGCACCGTCCGCCGCAATCTGATCCAGGAATCGCTGCCGCCCGCGAGCGGCATTCCCGTCGCCCAAACGCCCGGCGCGGCCGAACTGCTGGCGGGACTGGCCGGCCAACCGTTCCCGCCGCTGGGGGGCATGGTCCTGACCAGCCGCCGGCAAGACCCGCAGGTGCAAACGGCCCTGGTCAGCACCAGCAAGTTCCAGGACCCCATCCTCGCCAGTTGGCAGATCGGCCTCGGGAAAGTCGCCGTCTACACCGGCGACGCCACGCGCCGCTGGTCGGCCAACCTGGTCAGCAGCCCGCAGTACAGCAAGCTATGGACGCAGCTGGTCCGCACCGTCAGCCGCGCCCCCATGAGCGGCGACTTCGACGTCCGCACCGAGCGCGACGGCGCGTACACGAAGGTCATCGTCGAAGCCCTCGCCGACCGAGGCGTGCAGAACGGCCTGAGCATCGCCGGCACCGTCGCCGGGCCGAACCCGGACCGCGCGCCGCGCGAACTGCGGCTGACCCAGACCGGCCCCGGCCGCTACGAAGACCGCTTCCCCACGCCCGACGGCGGCGCGTACGTCACCGCCCTGCAGTACCGCGGCCCGCAAGGCCAGCGCGGCACGCTGCTGGCGGGCCTGACCGCCGACGACGCGCCCGAACGCCGCGACCTGACGAGCAACGAGGCGAAGCTCGAAGAAATCGCCCGCCGCACCGGCGGCCGTGTGCTGCCGGCGCTCGGCACCGCGGCGTCGTACGACCTGTTCACCCGCACCGGCGTCGCGCCGGCGCGGGCGTTCCTGCCGCTGAACTGGCTGCTGCTGCCGCTGGCGGCGGCGCTGCTGATCCTCGACGTCGCCATCCGCCGATTGCAAATCGACCGAGCCGCCCTCGCCGCCGCGTGGCGCGGGGCGGGAAACTTCGTGCGGTCGTGGACGACGGTGCGGAAAGCGGACGGAACGCAGGCGGTGGACGCGCTGCGGAAGATTCGCCAGCAAGGCGACCCACAAACGACATCGGCCAGCACCACGGCGGGCGGCGGGACTGCTGCGAGCAGTGCGCCGGCGGGTCGACCGAATCCGAAGGCAAAGTTCGACTCGAAGACGAGCGTCGCCGGCGACATCACCCAAGTCGTCGGCGGTGCGAAGGACGAACCCATGCGCCGTCCCGCTCCGGGCACGTCATCGGTCCCCGCCCCCGCCGGCGAAAAGGCCGACACCACGAGCAGCCTGCTCGCCGCCAAACGCCGGGCCCAGCAGCGAATGAACGACAACCCTTGAGCCGATCGCCCCTGAGCCGATCGGTCGATGAAGCCAGCGTGTAGTCCATTGGCGTCGGCGGCTTCTTTCTAGACAAGGAAACCCATGACACACATCGAACACGTCGAAGGCCGACGCCTCTGCGCGCTCGCGCCGGACGCCGGCTTCGGCACGGGCGGGCAAATCGCGCTGCCGTCGAGTTACATACCGTTCAATCTCCTGGCCACGCACGGGGCGATTTACGTCGACACGCACGACCAGCAGCGCGAAAACCGCCACGTGATCTTCAAGTTCACCAACAAGGGCCGGCGCGACACCGCCTGGGGCCGCGGTGGATACGTCGTGCCCGGCCTGTTCCCCGGCTACAGCACCGGCAATCCCGGGTACGACATGGCCTACGACACCCGCACCGGCGGGCTGCTGATCGGCAACACCGAGAACGCGGTCTTGAAAGTCATGCGACTGACCGCCGACGGCCAGCCCGATGCCGCCTGGGGCGATAACGGCCGAATCGTTTACAGCGAAAAGAAGACCTTTCTGCAATTAGGCATGATGAAGCCACTGGCGAACAAGCGGGTGCTGATCGCCTTCGATCGCCAGCAACAACTCGGCACGCCCTTCAAGGGCACGGCCAAACCCGGCGGCGCGGACGACGTCGCGCTGGTCCGCATCGATCGCCTCGGCCGGTTCGATAAAACGTTCAACGCCGCCAAGCCATTGACCGTTGTCGCGGGCGGGTACTCAGCAGACGTGCAATACGACCGCGGCGTGGCCGTCAGTGGCACTGAGAACTTCAACGACCCGACGTTCCGAGACCTGACGCTCAATGACGACGGCACCTACCACGTGATCACCACCACCCAGTACGGCAAATCGTTCCTCACCCCGCCGGTGCGGAATCAGGGCGTCGCCTTCAGCAGCCGTACCACCACGTCGGCCGAGTCGCGCGTGGTGTCCGGCGACGGCGCGCTGATCAAGAAGAAGGCAAGCACCTACGTGCTTAAACGCGACAAAACCTATTTGGTCGGCGACGCCAGCCGCAGCAACTACGTCGTCCGCGGCGCGTTCGCCGTGGAGGACAATGGCATTGCCGTGCTGGCCAATGCCGACGGCGATACGGCCTTGAAGCGGATCGGGCCGGACTGGTTCTCGGCGGTGATAAACGTGCTGCCGCCGGGCGACGAAGAATACCGGCCCTACCTCGCCTACGTCGTTCAGAACGACAGCGACCAGACACTGGCCGTCGGCTCGCAGGGCGAGTTGAAGCTCTACAAGGCTGGCCTCAGTCGCGTCGGCGAGGCGGTCTACATCGAAGACTACCCCTACAGCGTCACGCTCGACGACGACGGCCGCGTCGTCTCGGCCGCCCCCGGGCAGTTGACGCGGCTGCACTAACCCGCCTGCAACGTGCGGTGCGTGCGAACTCCGGGGCGGCGGGCTACAGTTACAGGTGCCATGGCCCAAGCCCAACCCCTTCAAGGCGTCGACCCCGCAATCCAGGCCGCCTGCGACGCGTTCCGGCGCGACTACGCTGCCGTCAAAGCCGAGATCGGCAAGGCCATCGTCGGCCACAACGCCATCATCGACGGCGTGCTCACGTGCCTGTTCGTCGGCGGCCACGCGCTGCTCGAAGGCGTGCCCGGCCTGGGCAAAACGGCTCTCATCCGCGCCCTAGCCGATGCCCTGAGCCTCAAGTTCAACCGCGTGCAGTTCACGCCCGATTTGATGCCCGCCGACGTCATCGGCACGAACGTCATCCAGGAAGACGAGCACGGCCGGCGGCAGTTCAAGTTCATGCACGGCCCGATCTTCGCCCAGATCGTGCTGGCCGACGAAATCAACCGCGCCACGCCCAAGACCCAAAGCGCATTGCTCGAAGCGATGCAGGAGCGCCAGGTCACGGCCGGCGGCGAAGTGCGGCCGCTGGAAGCGCCCTTCTTCGTCATGGCCACGCAGAATCCGCTGGAACAGGAAGGCACGTACCCGCTGCCCGAAGCCCAGCTCGACCGCTTCTTTTTCAAACTGAGCGTCAACTATTCCAATCGCGCCGAATTGCACGAAATCCTAAACCGCACCACGGCCGGCGTGGCGACGAAAATCAACCCCGTCCTCGACGGCGCACGCATCATCGAACACCAGAAACTCATCCGCCGGGTGATTATCGCCCCGCACGTGCAGGACTACGCCGTCCGCTGCACGCTGGCCACCCACCCGCAGGGCGAGTTCGCCGGCAGCGGCGTGAACCAATACCTGCGTGTCGGCGCCAGCCCCCGCGCCGCCCAGGCGATCACCCTGGCCGCCAAGGTGCGGGCCCTGCTCGACAACCGCTTCCACGTCAGCTTCACCGACATCAAGGACGTGCTGATCCCCGCGATGCGCCACCGCGTGATCCTGAACTTCGAGGCCGAGGCCGAGGGCGTGACGACGGACAAAGTGCTGGCCGGCGTCATCGAAAGCGTGCCGACGCAGGTGCCGGACGCAGTGGGCGCGCGGTAATGTCCCGGGGTAGCAGACCCCTTGCCATCTCTTACGTCACAGAGTCTTCAAGAATGTCGCGACCCGATCCGTCAGCACGCGGTAGCCGGCCGCGTTGAGGTGTAGGACGTCCTGAAGGAACAGATCGGCACGCACCGCAGTGCCACCGGACGCGCCGGCCATACGGTCGAACACATCGAGAAAAAAGACATGTCGCCCGTCGGCCAGATTTGCCGTGATGGCATTCAGCTTGCGGATACGTTCGTTGAGCCCCGCCTCGCCGCGCGGGAAGACGCTGACCATCACGATCTTTGTATCCGGCAACTTCGCTCGCAAGGCCGTGACGAGCGTCCGCATGCCATCGGCAAGCTGTGCGTCGGTGCCGGTCTGGTCGGCGTTGACGTTATTGCTGCCGCACGTGACGACCAGCACACGTGGGCGGTAGTGATCGAATTGCCCGGCCCGGATGCGGTACAGCATCTGCCGCGTGCCTTCGCCGCCGATGCCCAGATTCAATGCGCCAGCGAAATGAGCGTCCCAATACCGTCGGCCGACCGACATGAAGTGGTCGACGTGCGAATCGCCGAAAAACGCTAGCCGTGCGTCGCTGGCATTGGCGGCCTTGATTTTGCGATCGATGAGCTTCGACCAAACGGCTTTGGATTTGTAAGGGTGCAACGCCGGTTCGGACGGCGTCCGGCCCTGCGGGCTGGCGACTAGCGCAACCGTCTGTCGCTCAACATGCGTGGCCTGCGTGACGATCGGCAGCCTGGCCAGCTTGAGCACGTCATGGCCGTTGCCGCCGTCGATGAATACACGGCGTATGCCTTCGAGCGGCACCACGGCGGTCATCGGAAAACCGGTCGAAGACGAAACCCCCTTCTGCGCGATGACCGGAATGCCGCCTTCGATAGGCGGCGTCATTACAATTTGGTCGACCCCGACATCGAAGCCGGCGGGAAGTGTCACAGTGAACGCCAGCTCGATCGTTCTACGATCTAATCGTCGAATGCGGATCGATTCGTCTTGATCCGTTGCCTTGATCAGCAGCGTTCCCGTACCGCTGACCTTTACCGACGGCGCAGGCAGTTTGAATGGTTGCGCGACCTGAATGTCGGCCAGTGAAGCCGAACACAGTCGCCGCGATTCGAGCGTCTCGAAAGACGTTTGCCGGCGACTATCACTGATGATTTCTGCTCCCATCTATCACGGCCTTATCGGCCATCTTCGGAGTGGGAGATCAACATCTGATCGCAAACACTCCGAGATCAAACCGCCGCGACTTTCGACGGTCGACGGCGGCTTCACATTCGGACCTGACCGAAATAAAAAGGCGATTCATTTTGCCATGAATGAGGACACTCATAGACTTATCTCGCCATGGCCCGCTACAGCATTCCGCCCAACACCGGCAAGGTTCGTGTCGCCACCTATTACGGCGGCATCTTCGCCGTCTGGAACGGCAAGCAGGGGAAAAACGAGTTCAAGATCCTGGTCCGCTCGAAAAAGCAGGCCGAAGAGATCGCAGCCATTGTGAACGGGAAGAAACACGGCGGATCGATCGAAGTGCTGAGCTAAGGCGTCCCGGCCGACGTGTTTGAAAGGCGGACGCCGAAGGCCTATTGCTCACCCGCCATCGCGTTCGGCTACCGGAGAATCGGCCGACGTCGCCAGGCGCCGCAACCGGTCGACCGCGTCGACGGCCCGGCCGGTGAGTTCCAGCAGTTCGTCCAGGCGTTCGTCCACCGGCGCTCGGGCCATCACTGCTTCCAGTTCGTCCAGCAGTTCGCCCAACGGCACGGCCATGTCGGCGGCGGCCAGGGCCATGCTTTCGCGTTTGGCGCGTTGGCGTTCGTCGTCGAGCATCGACCGCAGCGCCTCACCGGCCCGCAGGATGCGGCGGACGTGGGCGCTCATCAGCGGGCCGCCCAGGGCGTCTCCGACCGAATCAGTCGCGCCGGCGTCGATGGCGGCGGCGCTGGTCGCGGCGTCGGGCGAGCCGACCACCAGCACGGGCGTCGTCTGGTCGGGCCAATACGTCCGGCAGTCGCGCACGGCGGTGGCGGCGTCGCCGGCACTGGCGTCGATCAGGACCAAATCGGGCGAGGCGGTTCGGGCGGCGTCCGCGGGCCTGCTGATCGCGGCCACGTCGAGCGCATCGGCCCGCAGCCCTGAGATCAACCCGTCCGTCGCCGCCGTTTTGCTGCCGAACAAAATGACCTTCGTCTGCCGGGCCATACTGCACCTCACGCCTGCGTTGCCTGGCCCGACGCCCGATTCATCGTCGCCCGGGCGGCCTTCAAGGACGACAAGCGTTCGATGGCAGCAGACGGGTTCGTTGACGATGACGGGGCTTAGGCTGTGCGAACGCTCCCTGTGTTCCGACCCGCCGGCGTATTAAGAAGTGATGACGCCAGCCGCTAAACAGTATACTTGCTATACGTCCGTGTGTTGGAAAAGCGAACTTTCGCAATAAAAGAAAGAGGGGTCATGCCCGCCACCGCTGTCGAACCGCTTCTGGACGCCGATTTTCTGGCCCGCCTGGAACGGCTCGACGTGCTGTCGCGCAAGGTGCTGGCCGGCAAGCTCAAGGGCGAGCGCCGCTCCAAGCGTCGCGGCCAGAGCGTCGAGTTCGCCGACTTCCGCAATTACGTCATCGGTGACGATCTGCGGTTCATCGACTGGAACCTGTACGCCCGACTCGACCGCTTGTTCCTGAAGCTCTTTCTGGAAGAAGAGGACCTGGCCCTGCATGTGTTGATCGACACCAGCCGCAGCAGCGATTACGGCACGCCGAACAAGCTGCAGTACATGAAGCGCGTGGCGGCCGCGCTCGGGTACGTCGGGCTGGTGAACTACAATCGTGTCACCGTCAATGCCATCTCCAACGGCGTCGCGGCCACGACCGGCGCCCTGCGCGGCAAAACGCGGGCGCGCCAGATGCTCGACTTCGTGAACGGCCTGCAAGCCAGCGACGCCGGTGACCTCGCCGAGGCCTGCCGCCGGTTCGCTCTCGCCCAGCGCGGCCGGGGCATCTGCGTGGTGCTGTCCGATTTTTTCGACAAGGGCGGCGTCGAGAACGGCTTGCGCTACGTTACCGGCGGCCGGTACGATTTGTTCGCCGTCCAGGTACTCAGCCCCCAGGAAATTGAGCCCGATCTGACCGGCGATCTGAAGCTGGTCGATTTGGAAGACAGCGACGCCGCCGAGGTCAGCGTCACCCGCCCGCTGATCGCCCGCTATAAGGCTAATCTCAACAGCTACTGTCTGAACCTGAAGGAGTACGTCACTCGTCGTGGCGGCACGTATCTGTTCACCAGCACCGACGTGCCTTTCGACACGCTCGTGCTTAACTATCTGCGCGAGCGCGGATTGCTGGGGTAGTGCGATTGGGCTGACAAGAGTTCACCACGGAGGCACGGAGACACGGAGAAAGGCAGAGGAAAAGCAGGGGCTGCCGACAAATACGCACGACAGTTGCTATCACCGCCTGATGCCCTGTGTCCTGATCTTCAAACTTCCCTCTCTCTTTCTTTCTCCGTGTCTCCGTGCCTCCGTGGTGAATCTCTTTTTCAATTCAAGACCGTGGAAAACTCTCACACGATCATCCTCGACGGCTTCCTCGGTCGCCCGCGGCGGTGGGAACGCTTGCGGCGACTCATCGAGCTGCGTGCCGGGCCGGCTTCGATTTTTCAGTACGAAAGCACCGGCCTGACGCCGATCCCGACGCTCGGCCAACGACTGATCGACGAAATCCGCGGCCGCGGCGGGCGCGTGAACCTCGTCGGGTTCAGCATGGGCGGCATGGTGATCCGCGCGGCGCACCTGATCGACCCGGCCCTCCCGACGCGCCGGGCGGTGTTCATGAACTCGCCGCACCTAGGCACTTGGCTGGCGCACCTGGTGCCGACGCCCGGCGTGCGCCAGATGCGGCCGGGCGACCCGTTCGTCAAAGCCATCGCCGACGCGCCCTGGACGGTGCCGACGCTCACGGTCTGGAACGGCTTCGACGGCATCATCCTGCCGCCACGCAGCACGCGCTACCGCTACGGCGGCGAACACGTCTGCTGCCCGGTGCCGCTGCACATCTGGCCGGTCTGGTCGCGTACGATCCACCGCCGGATTGCGGATTTTCTGGCCGCGCCGGAAGCGGACGTCGATTGCTTGCATCACGCGGCGTCCCGCTACAATCGTTCGTAGCGGACACGCATGACCTGGCTCCCCACGTTCCTCAACTGGCCCGCCGCCCTGATCGCCAGCGCGATCGCCATACCGGCGTTGCTGCTGCTTTACTTTTTGAAGCTGCGCCGCCGCGAGATGAAGGTGTCGTCCACCCTCCTCTGGCGTAAGGCCGTGCAGGATCTGCAGGTCAATTCGCCGTTCCAGAAGCTGCGCCGAAACTTGCTGCTGCTCCTGCAGATGCTGATCTTGCTTGCCATCCTGCTGGCCCTGGCGAACCCGATCACGTTCTACCGGCCGGGCGCGGCGATGAACACGGTGATCCTGATCGACCACAGCGCCAGCATGAACGCGACCGACGGCGACAAAAGCGGCCGCACGCGGCTGGATGAAGCCAAACGCCGGGCGGTCGATTTGATCGACGCCATGCCCCGCGGCGGGCGGGCGATGGTGATCAGCTTCAACGACTCGGCCGAAACGGTTCAGCCTTACACCACTGACGCCCCGGCGCTGCGGCGGGCGATCGAATCGGTCGCGCCCACCGACCGGCCCAGCCGCCTGCGGCTGGCGTACCAACTGGCCGACGCCCAGGCCGTCGCCGACGCGGCCGCCCCATCCCAACAGCGCGTGTTCCTGCTCTCCGACGGACGCATCGGCGACGCCAGCGAAGTCTCCCTGCGCGGCGAACTGCGCTACGAACCGGTCGGTAACCCGCAGAGCAAAAACGTCGCTATCGTCAGCCTGTCGGCCAAGCGGAACTACGACAATCCCACGCAGGTGCAGGTCTTCGCCCGCCTGGCCAACTTCGGGCCGGAGCCGGTGACGACGGACGTGCAGCTCAGCGTCGCGGCCTTGGACGAACCGGCCAAGACGACGGACGACTTTCAGGTCCGCCAGGTGAAAAGCGACTTGAAGCTGCCGCCCGCGCGGTGGACCGACGCCGAGCGGGCCGAAGCCGAGCGGCAGGGCCAGACCACCGGCGACAGCGTGGAGTTCACGCTCGACCTCACCTCGGCCGGCGTGATCAAACTGGAACAGACGAACAAGGACGCCGACGTGCTCTCGGCCGACGATTCGGCCTGTGTCGTCGTGCCGCCGCCCAAGCCGCTGAACGTCGCCCTCGTGACCGACGGCAATTACTTCCTCGAAAAAGCCGTGAACAGCCTCGGCCTGAAAGACCCGAAGGTGCTGTCGCCCGGCGCGTGGGAGCAAAAGCCGCCGGCCGACGTGGACGTAGTGATCTTCGACCGCTACGTGCCCCGGACCCTGCCGCCCAGTGGCAACTTCGTCTGGTTCGCCGCCCTGCCCAGTGGCCTGCCGCTCAAGCAGGCGAAAGACACGGCCGGGCGGGAGCAGTTTTTCAAGGACCAGACTGTGCTCGACTGGAAGCGCGACCACCCGATGCTGCGCGACATCCCGCTGCGCAAGATCTACGCCGCCGAGACGATGAGCCTGGTCGTACCGCTGGCCGACGAGGTGCTGATCGACGGCGCGGACGGCCCGCTGGTCGTGCTCGACCACGCCGGCCGCCAAACGCACCTGGTGATCGCCTTCGACGCGCTGCAGAGCAACTGGCCGCTGCAGATCGGCTTCCCGATGTTCCTGCAGCGGGCCCTGCAATACCTGGCGGCCGGCAGCGACCTGGGCGTGCGCGAGAGCTTCACGCCCGGCGATTCGCCGCGCCTGCCGCGCGCGAACCTGGACCGCGTGGCAAGCGGGCAACGGCAGATCACGCTGATCGCCCCCGACGGCCGGCGGAGCGTCGACGTGCCGGCGACCGGCGACTTCGCGCTGCCGGCGTTGTCGACGGTCGGTTTGTACTCGACCGACCCGCCCGTGCCGCAGTACGAGCGCTTGGCCGTCAACCTGCTGGACGAGGTCGAGAGCAACACCCGGCCGACCGACACCGCCCCCGGCAACAACGGCCCCGCCGCCGCCGCCGACGCCGGCCGCACGCCGCTGCAGTGGTGGTGGTGGCTGTTGGCGGCGGTCGGCATTCCATTGCTGCTGGCCGAGTGGTGGGTGTACGCGCGCCGCGTGCACGCCTGACGGGGCGGCCGGTCCGATTGCCGGTTTTTCTGATCCTGCCGACGCGGCGGGCAGTCATATCGTGAGCAATGGCCTCACAAGACCCGATTGCCGCCAACAGCCGTGGCCCCGTCCAGATCGGGCCGGCCTCGCCGCTGTTCGCGATTTCCTCGATTCTCGCAATCATTTTCGGCACCCTGGCCCTGTTCAACGTCATGAAGGATTCGGTGAGCCCGCTGCTGGCGATCATCGGCATTTTGTGCGGCTTGGTGGGCTTGCTGGAACTGTTCGCACTGCGCCAGCGCGGCGTGGTGTCGATTTTCACGATCGTCGCCGGCCTGATCGGCATCGGCGAAGGCATCTGGCGGCTGATGGGACACGGCATCGGTGACTGATTGAGACCAGAGCTAAATCTCCGTTTCCGAGAAACCGGCGTGGGCG
>DASVSC010000267.1:0-26477 GCA_036388295.1 Tepidisphaeraceae bacterium
GAACGGAACTGGAAGAGGACATCGGCCCCATCGGCCGCGACATGGCCACGATTGTGGAGATGTTCGAACGCGTGCGCAACCCGCTCGGCGGCGTGCTCGACTGGTTGCCCCTGCCGAGCAATCGCCGGTTCAAGGCCGCACTGAAGCGCCTCGACGACCGGGTTCACGGCATGATCGCGGCGCGCCAGGCCGGGCTCGAAGTGGCCGACCGTTTTGATTTCCTCTCGCTGCTGCTGATGGCCCGCGACGCCCACGACGCCGGCGGCGGCGGCATGACCGATCTGCAGGTGCGCGACGAAGCCGTCACCCTGTTCATGGCCGGGCACGAAACGACCGCGAACGCGCTGATCTGGACGTGGCTGCAACTGGCGGAAAACCCGCCGGCCGAGGCGGCGCTGCACGCGGAACTGGACGAGGTGCTGGCGGGCGACCGCCCCGCCACCGCCGACGACATGCCGCGTTTGCGCTACACCCGCGCGGTGCTGGCCGAGTCGATGCGCCGGCGGCCGCCCGCGTGGATCATCGCCCGGCTGTGCAAAGCCCCGTACGACGTCGGCCCCTACCGCGTGCCGGCCGGTACCACGCTGCTGATGAGCCAGTACCTCGTCCACCACGACCCGCGTTGGTGGCCCGAGCCGGAACGCTTCCGCCCCGAACGCTGGCTTGAACCGGACGGCGAGCGGCCGAAGTACGCCTACTTCCCCTTCGGCGGCGGCCCGCGCTCGTGCGTCGGCGAGCCGTTCGCCTGGCTGGAAGCCATCCTGCTGCTGGCCACGCTCGCCAAACGCTGGCGGCTGACGCGGGCCGATGACACGACGGTCCGCCTGTTCCCGACGATCACGCTTCGGCCGAAAGACCCGGTGCGGATGACCCTGCACCGCCGCGACTAGCGCAAGTTCCAGCACCTCGACCTGACATCTGTTCGCCTCATCGAGGCGGCCGCTTGGAACGCCGCTCGCGGTTCACGCCATTAGCCGACGTCTCACCCCACGCGGCGGTAGAGCGACTGAAGCACGCCGTACAGTCCGAAGCAGAACAGTCCCGCCGCCAGAACCCCCAGCAGGATCTGACCGAACGGCTGGACGCGAACCTGGGTGAACACCTCGCGCAGCCCGCCGGCCTGGGAGGCGTCGTACGTGTAGGCGGCGTAGGCGAAGAAGCCGCCGATGATGAAAAACACCGCGCCGCGGGCGGCGATGCCGAACCGGCAGAACGGCCGCAAGCGCTGCATCAGGGGCTTGGTCAGGTCGAACTTCCGTTCGTACTTGCGTCGCCAAGCCTTGATCAGCATGCCGACGCCGACGCCGATCACGATAGCGCCGAGGAGCCCGACGAGCCATCGCCCGAACGGCTTGGCCATCAGCCAGGCGGTCCACTCCGCGCTGTCGCCACCGCCGCCCGTTCCGGCGCCCCAGGCCAGTCGTGCCGCCGCGAGGGCGAGCAAGGCATAGGTGCCGGCGCTGATGAGGAACCCGATGCGCCGTCCGATCGCTTTGGCGTCGGTTTCGGTGTGCTCCGGGTCCGTGGCGGCTTGGAAAGCGCGCCAGACGGAAAACATCAACAGTCCGATCGCCAGCGCCGCCAGCAGCACCGCGCCGCCGGGTGCGGACAAGGTGGCTACCAGCGCGTCGTTCGTGTCGCCCGTCCCGCCGCCGCGGCCGAGCGCCGCCAGCAGGGCGAGCCCGCCGACGAGCAGGAAGACAATGCCGCGGGCCGCGTAGCCGATGCGGGCCATGACGATGAGCCACCGGGGTGGGTCAACTTCCGACGCGGCTGCCGAGGCTAGACGCTGTTTGTACGTTTTCAGGGATTGCACGTTCAGGTCCTCTTTCGCCCCGTGCATCCTATGCAGCGGGCGCGGCGTTGGCGTGGCGACTTACGTCGCCACGCCGGAAGGACGCGCCCGCCGTCGGTCGTAGCGGGCGTACGGGACTGATTCGAGGAAGGCGCCGAGTTCGGTCGCGCGTTTGATCGCCCGGTCGATTGCGATGGGGGCGCGGGTGTTCGCGTCGTTCCGCCAGTCGCCGCTGCGGTGGCGTTGCGATTGGGTGAGTGTGTACCGGTAGGCCCGCCGGGCTTGGAGCACGTCGCGGATGCAGCCGTCGAAGTAGTTCTGGTGGCCGGCATCGGTCCAGAACGGAATGATGCGCTCGGGCAACCGGTCGTTGACGAGCTTGGCGACGGAGCCGTGGAGGCGCTTCATCAGGGCGGGCAGATCCGCGCCGTGTTTGAGATACCCGAGGGTGTGGTAGTGGTTAATCTGCAGCGACGTGACCCACGGGACGTAGCTGGATTGACTGATCCAGTGGTCGAAGCGGTCCCAGAAAATGGCTTTGGCTTCAGCGGTTCGAAACCCGGGAAGTCGTCCGCGCACGCGGGCGGTGATGAAGTAGACCTGGTTGTCGACGTACCAGTGCTCGAAGCGGTGACGACCGTCCCACACTTTATTGCGCGTATGAGAACCTTTGCGGAACTCTTTCCACCCCATCGCACCAAAGCATACGGCGTGGCGACTTAAGTCGCCACGCCATAGGTGCTTTCAAACGACGAAGTGAAATCAATACCGGTAATGGTTCGGCTTGTACGGACCATCAACCGGAACGCCGATGTACTTCGCCTGCTCTTCGCTCAGCTGCGTCAGTTTCACGCCGAGCTTGTCCAGATGAAGGCGGGCGACCTTTTCGTCCAGGTGCTTGGGCAGCACGTAAACGGCGTTCTCGTACTTGCCGCCGTTCTGGGCCAGTTCGATCTGGGCGATCGTTTGGTTGGTGAAGCTGGCGCTCATCACGAAGCTCGGGTGGCCGGTGGCGCAGCCGAGGTTCATCAGGCGGCCTTCGGCCAGGATCAGCACGCTGCGGCCGGTGTCGCGGAACGTGTACATGTCGTACTGCGGCTTGATGTTCAGGCGCTTGACCTGCCCGGCTTCTTCCATGGTTTCCAGGCCGTGCATGTCCACTTCGTTGTCGAAGTGGCCGATGTTGGCGACGATCGCCTTGTCCTTCATCAGGTTCATGTGTCCGACAGTAACGATCTTGTAGTTGCCGGTCGTCGTGATGAACACGTCGGCGTACGGCAGCGTCTCTTCCAGCGTCAGGACCTGATACCCTTCCATCGCCGCCTGCAGGGCGCAGATCGGGTCGACTTCGGTCACGATCACGCGGGCGCCTTGGCCCTTAAGGCTTTGGGCACACCCCTTGCCGACGTCGCCGTAACCGCAGACGACGGCGACCTTGCCGCTCATCATGACGTCGGTGGCGCGGAACAGACCGTCGATCAGCGAGTGGCGGCAGCCGTACAGGTTGTCGAACTTGCTCTTGGTGACGCTGTCATTGACGTTGATGGCCGGGAACAGCAGCGTGCCGGCCTTTTGCATCTCGTACAGACGGTGCACGCCGGTGGTGGTTTCTTCGCTGACGCCCTTGCAGGCCTTACCGACCTTGGTCCAGCGCTGCGGGGTTTCCTTCAGCGTCTTGGCCAGCAGGTTCAGGATGACCTTGTATTCCTTGTTGTCGGTCGTGTCGGGGCTCGGCACTTTGCCGGCGGCTTCGAACTCGGTGCCTTTGTGGATCAGCAGGGTGACGTCGCCGCCGTCGTCGACGATCTGGTCGGGGCCTTGGCCGTCGCCGAAGTCGAGGGCGCGCTCGGTGCACCACCAATACTCTTCCAGCGACTCACCCTTCCAGGCGAATACCGGGATGCCGGCCGGCTTGTCGACCGTGCCGTTCGGGCCGACGACGATGGCGGCGGCGGCGTGGTCCTGCGTGCTGAAGATGTTGCACGAACACCAGCGCACGTCCGCGCCCAGAGCGGTCAGCGTTTCGATCAGCACGCCGGTCTGGATCGTCATGTGCAGGCTGCCGACGATCTTCAGACCGGCCAAGGGCTTGCTCTCGCCGAACTCGGCGCGGCAGGCCATCAGGCCGGGCATTTCCTGCTCGGCCAGCATCAGTTCCTTACGGCCCCACTCGGCCAACGACAGATCGCGGACCTTGAACTCGAGCGCGGTCGACTTAACGGCTTTGGGCGGATTCAGTGTGGCAGACATTCGGAACTCCTGATTGGTTTTCGAGACAAAAGCGGCGGCCTGAACGGCATCCATCCGTTCATCCGGATATATTGTCGGACAAGTCCTCTGCCGTCAATGAAAATCGCTGGATTCGGCCGAAATTGAAAGTTGGCGGGCTCAAATCGATTGCGAATCCTGACAGGCCGTTCAAAAGGCTTGTGCGGGCACCAACAGAAAACGGGCGACGCAGTGTGAGTGCGTCGCCCGGAGGGGAGAGATTCTATTGAACGGCGTCCGCGTTTAGCGGTTGCCGGTGCCGGTTTCTTCGTTCACACGGACGTCGCCGGTCTTGTCGACCCGGACCGTTTCCTTGCGAATGTTATCGACAACGGTCTTGGTGTCCTGGATCTTCTTCTTGTCCAGGTGCACTTCGCCGGTGGCCACGACTTCCTTCTGCACGTTCACGCGCTCTTCGCTGACCGGCACGCGGATGGTCTGCGTGTCGTCGATCTGGCCGCCCGTAGCGCTTTGGCCGGTGAGGGTGCGGGTGGTGATGACCACTTCCTCACGTTCGACGGGCACTTCGATCTGCTTCTGCTCGGTGACGATTTCCTTGCGGATGCTGACGTCGCCGGTCTTGACGTTTTCCTTGCCGACCTTCAGGCGTTCTTCGTGAAGGCGCAGGGTGCGGTTGTAAGCTTCTTCGATGGCCGGGCGGGCCTGGTCGTAGCTGAGCTTGCTGCTGCCGCGCACGTGGTCCCAGCCGCTGCGCAGGTCTTTGTCGAGGTCGTTGAACTTCGCACCGCTGGTGGCGGCGTGGCGGCTGACTTCCGTGCCGTAGCCGTAGGCGGGGACGAAGTCGTTGTCGAAGTCGTGGTCGGGTTTGGCGTACGACGCCGACTTGTGGCTGTTGCGGAAGTAATTCACGTCTTCCACGTCCAGCGAGTTGTGACGCGACGTCGAGCCGGACTTCATGCCGACGGCCGACGCCGCCGAGTTCAGGCCGGACTTCATCTTGTCGCCCGCCGCGCTGGCGGTGTCGCTGACCTTGCTGGTCATGGACGAGCCCGTGGACGAACCGCCGGTGGTGCCGGTGGACGTCGCATTGGTCGTCCGGGCGACGGGGTCGGCGTGTTTCTGACCGGCCTGGCTGTAGTCTTCGGTCGGGTCGTTGTATTCGCCGGCCTTATGGCCCGCGATGGCGCCGACGATGCCGCCGGCGATCAGGCCGATAGCCGCGCCGACGGGGCCGCCGATCGCGCCCATGGCCGCGCCGGTCAAGGCGCCGCTGCCGGTACCGATACCGGTGCCGAGTGGGTGGGAGCCGGGTGCACCCGTGATCGGATCGGGATTGCGGTCGGGTTGGGTCGAACCGGGTTTATCGCTGCTGTCGTATGCCATGTCGCACCTCCGTAAAGTCGTTTTTCGTTCCCTGTTTACTCCTTTAAGTAAAGACCTGCGGCTGGGGTCGATCCACCCTTAAATCCAATTCACCTTTTCCTTACTCGCTTGGCACGCCTGGAAACGCGCTAAAAGACCTGCGTGACGAAGTTCAGTTCCACGCCGCCTTCGATCAACGCCTCCACCTTCGGCCCGAGCGCCTTGAAGTGCGGCGTCTGCGCGTGGAAGTCGAAGGCCGCCTGGCTGGCGAAGGTTTCGACGAAGTAGAACCGGCGCGGGTCGTCGCTCTGGAACAGGTCATAGACCTTCTCGCCCGGCTCGGCGTGCGTCGGCGCGATCATGCCACGCAGCAGTTCCTTCAATTCATTCTCCCGCCCGGCCTTGGCGACGAAGCGGGCGATTACACGGACTTGCGGCATAGAAACTCCTATTTGGGCTCAACGGCGTCGGCCGACTACAACCCCAATTCACTCAGCCCCGGATGATCGAACGGCCGCGGGCCGAGCGGCCAGCGGAACTTGCGGTCGGTTTCGCTGATCGGCACGTCGTTGATGCTCGCGTGCCGCGCCAGCATCAGGCCGTTTGCGGCGAACTCCCAGTTCTCGTTGCCGTGGCTGCGGAACCACGCGCCTGACGCGTCGTGCCATTCGTAGCAGAACCGCACGGCGATGCGGTGGTTGTGATAAGCCCACAACTCTTTGATCAGGCGGTACTCCTGTTCCGTTTCCCACTTGCGGGTCAGGAAGGCGACGATCTCCGCGCGCCCGTTGATGAACGCCGCGCGGTTGCGCCAGCGGCTGTCGGGCGTGTACGCCAGTGCGACGGCCGCCGGGCTGCGGCCGTTCCAGCCGTTCTCGGCCATGCGGACTTTCTGCACCGCTTCCACGCGATCGAACGGGGGCAGCGGCGGACGACTTTCGACGGCATCGGACATGCCGCCATCAGACCGCATGGCCCGCCACTTTGCCAGCGCCCGATTGCCGGTCCGACCACAGCGACGCCACCACGCCGCCGGCCAGCAACAGCAACACGACGGCCAGCAGGTACAGGTTGAAGTGTTCCCCGATCAGCGCCTTCAGGTAGCCGGCCGCCAGCATCTTCACGCCCACCACCGCCAGCACGAGCGCCAGCGCGACCTTCAGATACTTGAACGTGTCGATCAGCCCGGCCAGCGCGAAGTACAAACTGCGCAAACCGAGGATCGCGAACACGTTGCTCGTAAAGACCAGGAACGGGTCGGCCGTGATGGCGAAAATGGCCGGGATGGAATCGACGGCGAACACCAGATCGGTGAACTCCACCAATATCAGCGCCAGCAGCAGCGGCGTGATCATCAACGCGCCGGGACGCAGCTTCTCAGTTCGATCGACGGCTTCGTCAGTTTCGACCGCCGCCCCCGCCGTCGCCGGCGCGTGCGACGCGGCCGAGCCGGCGCGGACGATGAAGCGTTCGCCGTGGAACCGGTCCGTCACCGGCACCCAACGACGGATCAGCTTCAGCAGCGGATTCTGCGTCGGGTCCGAGTGCGTTTGGACCAGCAGCATTTTGACGGCCGTCACGATCAGGAAGACGCCGAAGACGTACAGGATCCAATGGAAGTCGGCGATCAGCTTTGCGCCGATCGCGATCATGACGCCGCGCATCACCAGCGCGCCGAGAATGCCCCAGAACAGCACGCGGTGCTGGTAGACCGCCGGCACGGCAAGCGAGCCGAAAATCATGGCGATCACGAACACGTTGTCGATCGACAAACTTTTCTCGACCACGTAGCCGGTCAGGTACTTGATGACGGCGGCCGCGCCGTCGTTCGCAGCGCCGTCCACGGCGTCAACGGCCTGGCCCAGGCCGAGCCATTGGTGTTGGTACCCGAAGTAAACGGGGACGGCGAACAACAAACCGAGCGTGATCCAGACGGCCGACCAGCCGAGCGCTTCGCGCATTGAGACGACATGTGCCTTGCGGTGAAACACGCCCAGATCGAGCGCCAGGAGCAAGAGAATGAACGCGATGAAGCCGAGCCATAACCAGAGCATGGCACCACCTTCTCCGGCCCCGCGGGGCCGGCGTGTGGGCATGATGGTCTTGCGCTCTGCGGCAGGCCGCAGGTGGTCGGCGGGGGCGATGTGAGTCATGCCCCGTATTGACGCCGCCCACGCCCGCTTCGGCGGAAGGCTACTCCCCATCGAACAGTCGCCGCTGTGGCGACGGGCGGAAATATAGCGTCTGCTCAAAATCCGTCGCGTTCTAAAACGGAACAGATTTTCGAGCCGCCGGCTTCCGCACATCCGCCTGAAAACGCAAAGGCCCGGCCAGTCGCCCGGCCGGGCCTTTTGAAAACTACGTCGTTCCCGACCAGGGGATTTACGACTTGGCCTTCTTGTACAGCTTCTGGGCCATCTCGAAGACTTCTTCGGGATGATAGTCCGGTGCGAAGGCCGACCCGATGCCGGCCAGTTCGACGTGCTGGCCGGCCACTTCCATGGGCGGGCCGTCGACGACCACGCATTCCTTGTTCGTGTCCGGCTCCGTGCCGTCCCAGATCTGGTCGATCTGCTTGTAGTCATTGGGGCTCTGGCGGTAGAGCTTGGTGTGCAGGCCCATGTCCATGTACTTCTTGGCCTCGGGGAAGACGGCGTTGCCGATGCTGGGGATCGGCAGCATGTCGTTCATCTTCACGCCGGTAAGCTTTTCCAAGGCCTTGCCGTACGCCACGGCATGGACGCCGCCGCGGACGAACAGGTAACCGAGCATTTCGCGGGCGGCCGGGTCCTTGGTCATCTGGTAAACGCGCAGCTTGTTCGTGCGGGCCGTGTTTTCCAGGAAGAAGTTGTGCAGCAAGTCCAGAATCAGGTTGCCGCTGCTGAACACGTACTGGCCGGTCCAGGGCAAACCGCCGGCGTCGACGGGCAGGCTGTTGCGGCCGCCGGCGATGAAGTGGTGCGGGTTGTAGTTGTTGCCCATCGCCGTGACGGTGGCGATCGGCGTGCCGAGCGGGTCTTTGTCGCTGTTTTCCTGGATCTCGGTTTCGGGGCCGTTCAGCAGGCTGTTGATCGCCGCGCCGACGAGCTGGATATGGCCGAGCTCTTCGGCGGCGATGTTGGCAACCAGTTCGTAGTACGGGCCGAGCTGTTTCTTGCCCCGCATGTTCATGCTCTGGGCAAAGTAGTTGTTGAACGTGGACATTTCGCCGAAGCGGCCGCCCATCAGTTCCTGAACGGCCGATGCGGATTCAGGGTCGATCTTCTTGCTCTGCGGGAGTTCGACGGGCAAGGCATCAATGCGTAGGAACATGGCTCTCTCCTTGAAGAAACAATCGACGGCCCGGTCACCGCGGCCGGGAACGCGTGAAAAGAACCGTAGGCCACGGGCGATTGACGGTCTCTCGCAAAGGAAGAATAAGCGCGATAGGTTTCGCCTATGGATCT
This sequence comes from Tepidisphaeraceae bacterium, assembly GCA_036388295.1. Classification (GTDB taxonomy): domain Bacteria; phylum Planctomycetota; class Phycisphaerae; order Tepidisphaerales; family Tepidisphaeraceae; genus RYN-431. Next base: position 8,833 of record DASVSC010000267.1, read on the forward strand.
GACGCAACTATCGTATTTCCTGGCCGTGGCCGACCACGGGGGCTTTAGCCGGGCGGCGCGGGTGCTGGAAATTGCCCAGCCGTCTTTGAGCGAGCAGGTGAAGAAGCTGGAGCGTTCGCTCGGCCGGACGCTGTTCGACCGACTGCCGCGCGCGGTGGTGCTGACCGACGCCGGCCGGGTGCTGGCGCAGCACGCGCGGCGGCTTCTGGCGGACGCGGAAACCGCGCGGCGCGACGTGACCGAAGCGGGCGGCCGGATCGCGGGGACGCTGCGCATCGGCGCGATCCCGACCATCGCCCCGTTCCTGCTGCCGAACGTGATGCGCCGCTTCGCCGACCTGCACCCGGACGTCCGGCCGACCATTCTGGAGGACGTCACCACCCGGCTGCTGACGAGCGTCGAAGAAGGAGTGATTGATCTGGCCATCATCTCCGCGGCCACCGCGCCGCCGACAGTGGCGATGGAAATTCTGGGCACGGAAGCGCTCGTCGCCGCCCTGCCGCGCGAGCACCCGTTATGCGCGACACGCCTGCTGCGGCCGGCGCATTTCGAAGGGCACTGCGTGCTGGTGTTGAAGGAAATGCACTGCCTGGCGCACCAGGTGGCGGATTTGTGTCCGCTGCAGTCGGCGTCCGGCGTGGTCCTGCAGGGCGAACAACTGTTCACGATCGCCGCAATGATCGAGGCGGGCATGGGCGTGTCGGTCGTGCCGGCGATGATGGCCCGGGCGACCCGGCGGCCGGGCATCGTCTATCGGCCGTTCGCCGGCCCGCGTGTCGATCGGCCGGTCTGCGTGGCGACCAGCCTGCTGCGTCATCGCAGCAACGCGGCGCGCGCCTTTGTGGACATCGTCCGTCCGGCGTGCGCCGCGTTGTGCGAATCGAAATAACGGACTAACGCTTACTGAAGCTTCAACTGGACGCTTTCAGTGCCGTCCGTGTCGTTCAGGCGCACGGTCTTCTTCGCCCGGTCGCCGCCCTTGGCGGTGTCGACGACGTAGTTGCCGAAGCGGACCTTGTGGAACTCGAACCGGCCCTTGTTGTCGGTTTCGACGGTTTCGACGGTCACCATCTTGTCCGTGTCGGCGTCGTTGTCGCCGGTCAGCAGACGCACCTTGGCGTCGCGGACGGGGTCGCCCGACTTATCGACGACTTGGCCGACGAAGTTCACGTACTGTCGGGCCCGCTCGGCGCGGGTCGCGCCGACTTCATCGTCGTCCTCACGTCCCGCGCGGATCTTGAACCCCAGCGCCTCCGGATCGCGGCCTTCGCGGACGGTGATCGTGGTGCGGTCGCGCAGTTCGCGGTCCTTCGTTGACGCGATCACGACGTACGTGCCCGGCTCGACCTTGCGGAAACGGAACTCACCGTCGCTGTTGGTGCGGATCGAATCGACTTCGGACAATTTCTTGCCGTCGCGTTCCTTCTCCATCAGGCGAACGACCGCGTTCTCGACGGGCTTGCCATTCTTTTCCTGAGTCACCACGCCCCGCACATTCGAGGCTTGGGCGGACACGGCGAGCGTGGACAGTGCGAACAATGTTACGGCAGATAAACGAGCAAAACGCATACAAGGCCTCCTTGGTTTGGCGAACCAACGATAGACCTCTCACGCCGCCGGGTCGTCCTATAACTAGGTGAATTACACTTTAATCCGCATCCTGAAAATCGTCGTTTCGCCGCGAAAAACAGGACGATTTCTCATCTTAGCTTCATGTCCTATGTGGCCTTCATCCAAGTACAAGCCGGGCGTCGACAGAATGCCGCGGCGGAACAGGACGTGAGTCGCAACCGAAACAGCAGCGGGAAATAGGCTTCCCCGCGACGCGTCCTGGCGACGGAGAAAGCTATGAAACGAAATTGAACGGAGCGAACCCGCTGCCGAGTTACGCTGCGTGTCTGCTTCGCGCCTTCGTGGTTCATTCGTCCGTTCGAGATGGGGATCGAGAAGCAAGCAGGCCCTCTCCCCAACCCTCTCCCGGCGTAGCGAGAGAGGGAGCCGCAGTCACTGCGTCGGGTGAGTTCCTTTATGGATAAGGACGCTTACGGCGCGGCCGAAGGTTCAGCGTTCGTCCCGCGCCCGTCGAACAAAACCCAGTCGCCTTCCGTGACGGGCTGCTTCGGATGCGTCGCACCCGGCCATTGGGCCGCCCCGTAAAGGTCGGCGTTGCCGTTGCGGTCGACGGGCCGGCGCGCGGCATCGTCGTCCCCGTCGTCGCCGACGCTGTAAACCACCGGCCGCCCGTCGATCAGGCGGTACCGCACCGGCCGGCCGTCAATGCGGTCGAGCGGCACACGCGGCAAGAGCGTCGGCGTCATCGCCTCGAGCGTGGCCGGGTACTGGCCGTGCCGGCGGCGGTGCAGTTCGAGCGCGATGGCGACGACCAGCCCGTCGCGCGTGCCGAGCAGCCGCTCGGCCGTGACGGCGATCCGTTCGTAGCCGGGGATCAACCCGCTGAGCGGCCATAGTTTTTTATCGACCCAGAGGTCATGCCTTCGGTCGGCGAACGAACGGCGACTGAGGCGTTCCGGATCGCTGTCGGGAGCCAATTCCCGTCGGGGCACAGTTAGGTCGGCTTCCGTCTCGTCCATCAGGCGGTCGTAGGCGTCGAGCAGTTCCCGCCGCGACGCGACGGTGAGCGACGTCGCGCTCTCCTCCATCAGGTCGTAGGTTTCGATTCCAAAGAGAGGCAGGTAAATGTCCACGTCGCGGTAGCTCTTGATCGCCGGGCCGAAAAATTGCGCCAGCTTCTGCAGACCGGCGCGGGTGATCCGCCCGTCGCCGTGGCCGTCGTCGGTAAACGTGCGTTGCACGAGGTCGTAGATCATCATTCGCTCGGCGGCCAGTCGATTGGGGCTGAACAGCGACGCGGCCGTGTCGCCGCCGACGCGGCTGATGCGATGCGCGAGGGCGATGAGCTGGCGGTCGCTCAGCAGGTGCGGCTTCGTCCGCAGCACGGCGGCGACTTCCTGGAAGGCGACCTCGTAGTGCCCCACGGCGACGATCTGGCTGATCGCCATCGGCGTGTCCCGCTGATCGCCCATGTTCAATATCGCTTCGATGTCGTCCGGCCAGCGATCGACACGGTTCTGCTCCAACGCGTACCGCGCGTCGGCGGTCAGGAGGTTCACCATGTGCCGTTTGGGAGTGAGGTGGGGCACTAGCACCGCGATGACGCCTCCGCCCGGATCGTCGGCCGGGGCGGTGCTCGCCGCCGTCCAGCCGAGTTCCGGATCAAGGGCCGACCCACTCGGCCCCAGGATGAAGCCGACTTCCGGCCTGGCGGCGGCTTTGCGGACGACGGCTAACCCGTCTTGGTGCGCGTCGAGCCATGCCGTCAACGTCCGCCAGCCGGCGGGGTCCGCAGGCGTGGCGTCGATGATCTGGATATAGCCGGAGTCGCCGCCTTCCGTTTCGTTGACCCGCTCGAAAAGGGTCGGGTCGCGGCGACTGGCCGCCAGGCCGAGCGAGAGAATCGCCTGCCGGTACAGCGGCCAGGCGCGGTCGTCGGCGGCGACGCTCTCCGTCGACGCATTCAGCCGGGCGACGTAGTCCACGCTCACCGCCGGGCGGCCGATCAGAAAGCGGACGAACAGGACCGCGTAGATCGCCGCCAGCACGGCAGCCGCGCGCAGGGCGTACGTCCACGCCTGCCAGACCAGCGGCCGCTGACGCCACTTGGCGCGGCGGATCAGGCGGGCGGTCGTCCGTTCATCGCCGAAGTCACGCACGAGCGTGTCCGCGTCGACGCCGGCGTTCAGGCCGTCGGCGAAATGCGCGATCAACTCTGTAGCCACGTCGCACTTTTCCCCGCGTGACAACCGCATGGATCGCACGATGCGCGCGACCGCCGACCGCACCGCCGGCGGCAGGCCGCTCTCGGCGATCCGGTTCCGCCAGTCCAGCCGCCCGCTGGCGCGGCCACGCAGCAAATCGCGCAGCGGCGTATACCGCAGGCGATGCAGGCGGCCGGTATTCGTGTCGGTCATGGCGTCTCCCCCGCAGACGAATCGTTCGACCCGCGTCGCGGTCTGTCAGCGTCACGAATCGCAAGGCAAATCCACGCCACGGCGGATGCCGTGGATTCATCCGCCCGCGAAGCCCAGTTTGCCCATCGCCCCGCTGAGCGCGCGCCACTGCGCGCGGTCGTGTTCCAGGCGCTTCTTCCCGGCCGCGGTCAGGCGGTAATATTTCCGGTCGCGCCCGCTGTCGGCGGTTTCGATCCGGCTGGCGACGTGGCCCTTGGCTTCGAGGTTGTACAGCAGCGGGTAGAGCGTGCTCTGGCCCATCGCCAGCACGCCACCGCTCTGGCGGTCCAGGGCCTGCACCAGTTCGTAGCCGTATTTCTCGCCCGTCTCCAGCAGCCGCATCACGGCGACCGGCCCGACGCCCCGCATGAGTTCGCGTTCGATTTTCATAGCCGCACCTCGACCTTCGCGACACATACTACGCGTGACGTAGTATTGAGTGCAATAGAAATCTTTGGCGTGTCGCAGTCGTGCGGTGGGATTCATCCCACCCTCCAAAAGACCAGGGCCGTGCGTCGTTAGTTCAGTGTGTATTTCGTTGTGGCGTCTGGGTGGCACGGTTTGTACTCAAGCCGTGTCCGCTTCGTGGGAAGACACGGCTTAAGTACAAACCGTGCCACCCAGAGTGGTCGCTACATTGAAGTTTGCTTTGCGCTAGTCTGCGCGGTCACGCACGCCGACGACGCAGAACAGGCTCGGCCCCTTGGCGGCGGGTTCGGGCGGGAGCAGGACGGCCGGGCGGGGCGTCAGACCGACGCCGGCCAATTGCCCGGCGACGGCGGCGGGGTCGTAGCCGAGGCGGGTCTGGCCGGTGAGGCGGCGGAAGTCGTCGCGGTCGTGGGTCAGCACGTCCACCACCAGCAGCCGCCCGCCCGGCCGCAGCACGCGCCGCGCCTCGGCCAATGCGGCCGGTGCGTCGGCGAGGTACGACAGCGACAGAATCATCAGGGCCACGTCCGTAGACGCGTCGGCCAGCGGCAGTTGTGTTAAGTCGCCGGGCAGCAGGCGGACGTTCGTGGCACCGGCCAGACGGGCGGCGGCGGCGGCGAGCATTTCCTGGCTGTTGTCGATGCCGATCGCCTGGGCGACGTGCGGGGCGAGTCGGCCGAGCGTCGCGCCGGTGCCGCAGCCGAGGTCGACGACGGTCAACCGCGGGTCCAGCAGGGCCAAGAGCGCGTCGGCGGTGAAGCGTGTGCCGAACAGTTCGTCGCGCAAGCCGTCCCAATCGCGGGCGACGCCGGCGAAGAACGGCCGTGAATCGCGCTGTCTTGCCGCCCGGGCCGCCCGGACGGCGGCGAGGCGCAGGCGGTCCTGCTGGGCGGCCGGCTGGTCGGCGGTCTGCTCCCGCGCGACGGCCCACAGTTGCCGTGCGGCGTCGGCCAGTTCGGCCTCGATCATGCGGTACAGCTGGCTGGTCCCTTCGCGCCGGCTGACAAGCCAGCCCTGGTCGATCAGCTGCTTCAAATGCCGCGACACCGTCGACTGCGGCAGCTGCAGCACGTCGGCTAGATCGCTGACGGCCAGTTCGTCGTCGTGCAGCAAACGCAGAATCCGCAGCCGCGTCGGGTCGGCCAATGCGGACAAACGGGCGACGAGCGTGACGGTGGGATCAGGGGCTTTCATCTGTTCATCCGGCGGACCGGATGAATGTACCACAGGAGTTGATCGGTGGAGGGGTTGATCGGTTGATCGGTGGCCGGCTGACGTGCGAAAGGGCCTTTCGAATGTCAGGCCGCCACGGTTCAACTCATCAACTGTTCAACTCATCAACTGACGCGAATATTTTCCGTCACGTCGGTGACGGTCTGGTATCCTGTGCTTCCGTCCCCGACGTTCTCGACTGCTCTGCTCTTTGACTTTCGAATCCCGACGCCGTCCCGCCCGCCCGGTTGCTGCTGCGCGGTGCGGGCGTGCGCGGGATCAGGAGATGGCGACCGATGGACCGCATGCACGTGAAGTATCTGCTGGCCGGCGGCGGCGTGGCGTCGGCGGCGTGCGCGGAGGCGATCCGCGAACTCGACCGCAGCGAAGCCATTCTGCTGGTGGCCCAGGAAATCAGCCGGCCCTACGACCGGGCCCCGCTGAGCAAGGCTTATCTTCGCCGCGAAACCGCCAAGCCGGATCTGGTCAGCCAGACGCCGACGTGGTTCGCCCAGAACGACGTCACCCTGCGCACCGGCCGACGGCTGACGCAGGTGGACACCGCGCGCGGCTGCGCGCACTTGGACGACGGCGGCGAGATTTTCTACGACCGCCTGCTGCTGGCCGTCGGCCGGGCGCCGCGGCCGCTGGGCATTCCGGGCGGGACGCTGCCGAACACGTTTCATCTCAAGACGATCGCCGACGCCGACCGTTTGCACCACGCCATCGAAATCAGCCGTACGGCCGGGCACAACCGGGCGGTCGTCATCGGCGCCGGCCTGCTGGGTGTGGAAGTGGCCGCGTCCTTGGCGCAGGTCGGCATGCACGTCGATCTGATCGCGGCGTACAACACGGTCTGGCCGAAACTGGTGGGCGAACAATGCGGCGCGTTTTTGGCGCGTCGCCTGGCGCGGGCGGGCGTGAAACTGCACGCGAACCGTCGCGCGGCGCGCCTCGAAGGCGACGGCCGAGTACAGCGCGTGGTGCTGGACGACGGCCAGACGATCGGCACCGACTTCGTCGTCGCCGCGGTCGGCAGCGGGTTCAATCGCGAGCTGCTGCGCCACACGCCCGTCGCCGCCGAGAACGCCATCCTGACCGACGAAACCGGCCGTACGAATGTCGCCAACATTTACGCCGCCGGCGACTGCGCGACGATCTTCGACAGGCGTTTCGGCAAGCACCGCCCCGCCAGCCATTGGGACCACGCCCGCGCGACGGGCCGCGTGTGTGGTGTGAACATGGCCGGCGGCCAGGCGCGGTACGACCGCGTCACGCACTTCACCAGCGAAGTGGCCGGCCTGACGGTGCACGTCTGGGGCGACGCCCGGTTCGTCAGCCACCGCATTCTGCGCGGCAACGCCCGCGCCAACGACGGCCATTTCGCCGAGATCGGCGTGGCGGCGGACGGGCGGGTGGCACAGGTGATCGCCGTCGGACGCGAGAACGAACACGACGCGCTGCGCCGGCTCGTCGAAGACCGCGCGGCGACCGCCGACGCCGCCGAGGCGATGAAAGACCCGGCGATAGCGTTGGCGTGAAGGATCTGCCTCCCTCTCCCAGTACGCCGGGAGAGAACCAGAGTCGTTGCGCCGTCGGCATTCATTCGACGTCCACTACCGTGTCGGAAAAACCTGACGGCATGAAGTGCCGGCTCCGCAATAATGGTCTATTGATCGTACTTCTGGTGATCGTCCTGGCTTAATGCTGGTCCTGGCAACGAAGCAAGCCTTGGCCGGGCCAGCGACACATGCTTGGGCGAACAAATAGTTGACGAACGGTTCATGCAATACGTTGGTCAGGCCTGTTAAAGCACAAGCCAACTTCAATGCACACATCTCAAACGGCCAATCACTGGCCGATACATAATATTCTTTGGCTAAATGGGCTCACCCCCAATAAAGCACCAGGTACTTTTCTCTTGTATAGTAGATGATCACTACCTCATGCAGTTGCACCCCGCTTGGGGCTACATCGCAATATCCGCCGGTCTCATCTACGTTCGATATACAGCGAATTTCTTCAGTCCCTAATATACTGATGATTATCTTCCGCGCTAGACTTTCGACTTCGGGTTTAGGTCGGTACTGCGGCGCGATAAATTGCCCGTCTTGTCCAACAATTCCCAACACACCGAGATCGGGAAGCTGACAGGCTAGACATAGGAAATTAATTGCTATATCAAACTCGACATCAGGGAAGTGGACGCTGTCAAACACACGGGCGTTTTCCCACATGCCCCCTAGCGCGTGACTGAGCAGAGTATCTCTCTCAGACTGCGTGTCCCAATCGGCTCCGACCAATACGCCTTGACGTGTCGCCGAGGGCAATTCGGGTCCTAACCGCCTCAATCCATCAGAAAGATGCGGCACAAATTCCTCCTAGCCAGAACGTGTCATCTGGATGATCAAACGCCTCAGGCCGCGATGTACCACGGCCTGAGGCGCTCATCGAGTACGTGACGACGGCATGATACATCGCGTCATTTGTTCTTGGCGTTTTATCGTCTGCAATTTTCTTTCGCCGCCAGTCATCAGCTATTAGCCACTGGCCCCTCAATAAACAAGGCCCGGCCGCTTTCGCGACCGGGCCCTGGGTTCATCCTGCTGCCGCAGGTGACTTATTAGCCGCGGAGCAGGCTCAGCACGCTTTGGGGCGCACTGTTGGCCTGGCTCAGCACGCTCTGGTTGGCCTGGACCAGGATCTGGCTGCGGGTCAGGGCGGCCGTTTCTTTGGCGAAATCGGCGTCGCGGATGTCGCTTTCGGCGGCGGTCACGTTTTCCAGCGCCACGTTCAGGCTGTTGACGTTGGCCTGGAACACGTTCTTCTGCAGCGCGCCCAGCCGGCCGCGGAGGGACGCCACCTGCTGGATGGCAGAGGTGATGATGTTCTGCGCCTTGACGGTGTTGCCGCCGATCAGGCTGTTGTCGCCGCCGGAGCCGATCGACGTGAGGAAGCCGATCTGCGTGTCGCCCAGCTGGGTGCTGTTGACCGAGCCGATGCCGAGTTGGATCTGGCCCTGAGACTGCACGCGGGGCCCGATCTGGAACTTCGCCCCGCCGCCGGTCAGGGCGAAGCTGGTGCCGGCGGTGTCGGGTTTGTTGAAGGCTTTGTCGAGCGTGACGTCGACGTCCAGGTCGTTGGTGCGGACGCTGGCGGTCAGGCCGTCGACGCTGGCGCGCTGGCCGTTGATGCTGACATCGGCGTTGCGGCCGTGGTCTTTGCCGGTGATGAACGAGCCGGACAGGGGCTTGACGGAGACGTACTGGCTCGAGCCGTAGCCGGTCGAATCCAGTGAGATGCCGCCGCCGGTGTCCACGGCGCTGACGCCGGTGGAGTCGGTCAGCTGGTTGATGGCGTAGGAGACGGCGCTGTTGGCCGTGTTGGCGGCGAAGCTGATCTGCTCCGTGCCGTTGACGCCGGCGATCTCGATCGTCACCGCGCTGGCGCCGATGTTGGCCCCGGTGAACTGCACGTGGCCGGTCTGGGCACTCTGCATCACTTCGACGTTCAGCGTCAGCGTGCCGTTGTCGGGGATCTTGGCGGCATTGACGTTCAGCACGTCGATGGCGGTGCTGGCGACACCGCTGGCGACGTAATCCATCGACCCGTCCAACAGCTTTTTGCCGTTGAACTGCGTGGTGTTGCTGATGCGGTTGATCGAGTTGAGGATCGAATCGACCTGCAACTGGTTGGCCTTGATTTCGTCGTCCGACAGAGCGCCGGTGTTGGCCGCCTGCAGCGTCAGGCTCTGCATCTGCAGGAGCAGGCTGCTGACTTCGCTGAGCGCGCCCTCGGCGGTGTTGATGACGTTGTCGGCCCGCTGGGTGTTGCTGATGGCTTGATTAATGCCTTGGATTTCCGACCGCAGGTTTTCCGACGCGATCAGGCCCGACGGGTCGTCTTTGCCGCTATTGATCCGCAAGCCGGTGCTAAGGCGCTGCAGGTGGGTGTTAAGGTCGGTCGAGTTTCTTGAGTACGTCGTCATCGCCTGAAGCGACGGGATATTCGTATTGATGCGGGACATCGTATCCTCCGTGATACACGGCTGTTCACGCCCCGCTGCCGGCCGTTAGGGCGGGCAAAAAAGCAGGGGCGAACGGTGCCCGGGCGGCATACGTCCTGGCCGCGGACGGGCGAAACGAACTGGCCGAAGTCTCCGCATCGGCACGACACAATTTCAGCGGGGAAGGGTGCGAAACCTCCTTGTTTTACATCAGGCCCCGGCCATCCGTGGTCAGGGTGGATCGGCGTGCGATCTGCCCTTAAGTTCGTCGCGATCGTCGCGCAAACTTGAGCTACAGGACACGCCGATGTTGCGCGGCAGGCGGCGGCTGATAATAACGCCAGCGGCGCGTCCGCCCGGGCACGGGGGCCGAATTACCGGACGCAAACCGCGGCGCACGTCCGAAATACACGGGAGCGGGAACCGGACGCGTGAATGGCCGTTTCGCCCCGATCACTGCGTCGGACTCAGGGGCCGGCGTCAGGGGTCGGGCTCAGGGGCCGGGCCTTGCCCCGTCACCACCCGATCGCGCCGGCAGGCGTGGTTCGGAAAGGGCCTTCATTTGCGTCAGTTTGCGGCCGCTTGTACCTTGTGGATCAACGCCCGCACCGTGCGTTTCTCGCATTTGTCAACTAAGGAGCCACTCGCGTGTTTTTGGAAAAGATGCTGGGCATGTTCAGCGTCGATCTCGGCATCGACCTCGGCACGTGTAACACGCTGGTCTGCATCCGCGGGCAGGGCATCGTCCTGAACGAACCGTCGGTCGTCGCCGTCAACGCACGCACCAACAAGGTCATGCAGAACGGCATGGCCGTCGGGCTGGTGGCCAAGGAAATGCTCGGCAAAACGCCCGGCAGCATCAAGGCCGTTCGCCCGATGAAGGACGGCGTCATTTCGGATTTCAACATCACCGAAGCGATGCTGCGCTACTTCATCCGCCGCGCCACCGGCGGCAAGCGCTTCGCCAGCCCGCGCGTGGTCATCGCCGTCCCCAGCGGCATCACCGGCGTGGAAAAGCAGGCGGTCATCCAGTCGGCGGAGCGGGCGGGCGCCCGCCGCGTCTTCTTGGTCGAAGAACCGATGGCCGCCGCCATCGGGGCCGGCCTGCCGGTGACCGAACCGACCGCCAGCATGATCGTCGACATCGGCGGCGGCACGACGGAAGTGGCCATCATCAGCCTTGCCGACATCAGCGTCTGCGACAGCGTGCGCATTGCCGGCGACGACTTCGATGAGGCCATCGTGCTTCACATGAAGCGCACCTACAACATGGCCATCGGCGAGCAGATGGCCGAGCGCATCAAGATCGAAATCGGCAGCGCCAGCCCCTTCCCCGCCGGCACCGAGCCGAGCATGGAAGTCAAAGGCCGCGACATGATCAGCGGCCACCCGCGCAAGATGACGATCACCGCCAGCGAAATCCGCGAGGCGCTGCACGAGCCGGTCACCAGCATCGTCGAAGCCGTCAGCCACGTGCTGGAAATGGCCGAGCCCGAACTGGCCGCCGATTTGGTCGACAACGGCATCACCATGGCCGGCGGCAGCAGCATGCTGCGCGGCCTGACCACCGTCATCGGCAACGCCACCGGCCTGGACGTCCGTTTGGCCGAAGACCCGCTCACCTGCGTCGCCCGCGGCACCGCGGTCTATCTGGAGAACCTGGAACTCTGGAAAGACACGATGGAGAGCGATCAGGACGATATGTAAGACGCCGCCGCCTCGACCCGACGCACCCATGACCCAACGTCTGAGCCAACGTCGCGACATCTAATTCGGCTTCTTGCCTTTTTTGCGCAACAGGCGATCCTAGTTAGTAGCCATTTCAAAACGGGGGTTCGATGTACAAATTGGTTTCAGCGAGCGTCGTCGCCTGCATGATCAACATCGCGATGGCCGCCGACGTTGCCAGGACCTACACCGACGGCACGCTTACGGTCGAAGGCACCCTTCAAGGCGAAGTCTGGACCGGCAAGTTCGTCCTGAACGGGGTTGAATATCCCGCTACCGCTGAAGGCGAAGACGACGGCACCGTCACCGGCACGTTTCGCTCCGGCAGCCACGAGTTCCCCTTCACCGGCCTGCTCAAGGGCGACACCCTGACCCTGATCACCGGCGGCCGAACCTACTGGCTCCGCGCCAAGACAGCCGCTGCCCCGCCGGCTAAGCCTAATCCGCTTGGCGACGGCGGCCCAGCCGTGGCCGCACCGGACGGGAATGGGGACGGGAATGGGGTCGCCCCCGCCGGCTACGCCGTCGTCCGCCGTACAGAAGCCGGCATGGCGCTCACGGCCGCCAAGGCCGACGCCGATACCGTCCGCCGCGCCCTGATCGCGGCCCTCACCGACATCACCCCGCTGTTCGACGCCAGGCCCGTGGCCGGCGGCGCGTACGAAGACGCCAAGGGCCGCCGCAGCGGCGGCGCGACGTTCACCGCCACCCTCAAGGGTAAACCGATGCGCGGCCTCGTGACCGCACAGCTGGCCGACCGGGGCGCGAACGTGGCCGTGCTGTTTGCCAAGGCCGACGCCACCGCCGACGACATTCGTGCCCTTTCCATGCCCGCGAAGGACGCCGCCGCCGAACCGGTAGCCAAGGCCCCCGCCAAGCCGAGAACGGCCGAAGAAATCGCCGCCGCCGTCGATGCCGTCCGCCTGACGCAATACGATTTTCCCGACGGCACCGGCTCCACCGGCGTGGCCGAGGGGTGGACGACCAATACCCAGTCCGCCCTCGACTGCAATTACATCCAAGGCCCCGCCGGCCAGCACATCGCCGTGGGGGCGAACTACCAGATCGCCTCCCCGGATTCCCCGCTGGGCCGCGCGGGCATGCCGGGCGTTCTGGTCGCGGCTTTCGACGAGCCCGTCGCCGCGCTCACGGACCTGGTTCCCAAACTAAGCGCCATGAGCGCGCGGGCCGGCGGCGCCTCGATGCGGCTCGACAAGATCATCGACAGCCAGCCCGTCCCGAGCGCCCAGCCCGGCCAGCGGTCGGCGATCGTAAACTACCTGATCACGCACCAGACCGGTGACCGAATCGTCCAGACGCGCAACAACGCCAAAATCGTCTGTTCGCCCCCCGGGCAGGTGGGCATGTGGATGTTCTACATGGTCGAGATTGCCGCCCCCGTCGAGACCTGGGACCAGGACGTGCCGACGATGCTGGCGATGATGAAGTCGCGCCGCGAGAACGCTGCCGTTTGCCAGCAGGTAGACCTGCAACGGCAAAACGCCATCCGCGCCCAAGGCGCCGCGTCGCAGGCCCGGCTCAACGCCCAGTTCGAGGCCGGCCAAGCCCGTCACCGCGCCCAGGTAGCCAGCTTCGACGCCTACAACCGACAGATCGCGGTCAACCAGAACCGCATCGCCCGTTCCAACGATAACTTCATCGAATTGATGCGCGGCTACCGCACCGTGGTCGACACACAGACGAACACCAAGTTCGACGCCGACCTGACCAACGTCGACGGCCTCGTCAACGGCCTGAACGCCAACGACCCGGGGCGATTCGTGCAAGTGCCGTTCCGCGACGAAATGAACCCGACCGTCCAGCCGTGACGCCCGGAGGGTGCGGTCGCTCGTTCGTCATCTTGCCGAAGTGGCCCACAAATTAAGGCAGGCCCCATTCTGCATAGAACCAAAGGCCCGGCCGAATCTCCTTGCTGGGAAACATGTTCCTGAAACACGTCTCGCGATCTGTGAGCGCCGCGGCGTCCTCGACTTGTTCAAACCCGTAATGACATTCCGCGCCCCCGAGTTCGAATCGGACTTGGCCGTCAGAAGCTTCCACAAAATGCGGTTCGAGCAACGCTAAGGTGGGCGGCATTGGGATGCCTGCGTTCACCGTCTGACCGTTTTTCCATTGAAGCCAGAGATGGTGCAGTTCCGTCTGCACTTGTTCGGGATCGGACTTGAGCATTACGTCGTTGATCCGTGTGCGCAGTGTTCGATGCGTCGTCACGACCAGGAAGATCGGGTACAAGACCAAGCAAAAAAGGATGACGAGTAAGCCAACGAGCAAAACCTTAGCGACCGGTGAAGATGCTCTGGACAATCTAGTCACTGAATCAATGGTAACGTATTGATGCGAACCCCCGCCGTCCAGTTCATTTTCATCCTGCTCGCGGCCCTGAGCGCGTTCACCCTCGCCCCGGCGAAATCCGGCGTGCGGGCGGCGGTGCAGACGTTGTTCGTGCCGGTGGCGGTGCCGGTGCGGGCGGTGGGCGTGTGGACGACGAACCGGTTGTCGCCGCCGCGGGAATCAGACATTCTGTCGCCGGACAAGGCCCGCAACATTGAGGACGTCCGCCGGCAGAACACGGCCCTGATCACGCGCCTCGGCAATCTGGAGGCCCAGCTCGAAGATTTGCGCCGCCTCTCCGCCCAGTACGGCCAGCTCGGCGATCTGCGGAACATGGTCCGGCCGGCGATGAACCTGATGGGCTCGCCGACGAACCGGCAGACGATCACCCTCAGCACGACGAACTTGAAGAACGTCCACGAGAAGCAGCCGGTCGTTCACCCCGGCGGCTTCGTCGGGCAGATTTACGACGTGGCCACTGCCGGCTCGACCGCGCGGGTGCTGCTGGTGACCGATCCGGAATCCCGTTTGTACGCCCGATTCGTCCGCTACCGATCGGACGAGAACGGCGTTCGCCTGGAGCGCGTCGATACCAAGCCGCCGCTGGTCGAAGGCAACGGCCGTGGCCTGGTCGTGCGCATGCTGCCGGCGCGCGAGGTGATGGGCGTGGTCAACGTCGGCGACGTCGCGCTCCTGGACGACCCCGACCCCGCCTTCCCCGCCGTCATCAAAGGCCTGCGTCTGGGCACCGTCCGCCGCATCCTCCCCACCGAAGCCGGCCACGCCACGATCGAACTGGACCCGACGGCCGACTTCGCCAAGCTGGCGGAAGTGCTGGTGGTGGACCGGTAAGAGCAGGCGGCCGGCAGCGGGCGGCTGGCGGCAAAGACAAAAACGGCGACAATCGGTCTTGCATTCGTCTTCAGCCGCCGGCCGCCGGCCGCCTGCTCCTCTCATGCGTTGGATCCCCTTCATTCTCCTCGCCTACGTGATGCTCGGCATCCAGACCGGCCTCGGCGGGCTCAGCGTGCTCGGCGGGGTGAACTTCGTGCTGATCGCGGCGGTGTTTTTGTCGCTGAACGCCCCGCGCGCGGTCGCCGTGCCGGCCTGCTTCGGGATGGGGCTGCTGCAGGATTTGGTCGGCATCGGGCCGATCGGGACGTTCGCGCTGACGTACAGCGTGGTCGCGCTGCTGATCGCCGGCACCGACCGCGCCCTGTCGGCCGAGCACCCGCTGACGCACTTCGTCATCACCCTGGCCGGCGGCGTCGTGACGGCGATCCTGCTCTGGCTGCACGGCCGGCTGGCGAAGTACGGCGTGCCGCTCGGCTTCGGCGACCTGCTGGCCAGTGCATTCTATTCCGCGGTCGCGGCGATGCCGGCGCTGTGGGTGCTGAACCGATTACGCCGACGCTTCCGCTTCCGCTGGCGGGCATAAAAATTAACCACGAAGACGCGAAGGCACGAAGAGCCGTTCGGCGTTATTGGATTCGCAGCAGGCTTCGTCTTTGAACAATAAAGCATGAATTAAAATCTTGCGGCGTAAGTTCATGCGTTGAGAATCTCTTCGTGCCTTCGCGTCTTCGTGTTTAATCTGCTCCGCACTTCATTCTTCGAACTCGAACACCCGTTTGCCCATCACGATCGGTCGTTTTTGGCCGACGTTCAGCAGCAGGCCGATGCTCATGAAGCTGGCGATCAGGCTGCTGCCGCCGCTGCTGACGAAGGGGAGGGTGACGCCGGTGACGGGCATCAGTTTGGTGACGACCATCAGGTTGATGAACGCCTGCCCCGACAGCATGGCGACGATGCCGACGGCCACCAGCCGGCCGAACGGTTCGCGCGTGCTGCCGCCGATTTCGATGGCGACGACGAAGATCACGCCGTACGCCGCGATCACCAGCACGCTGCCGACCAAACCGAACTGCTCGGCCACCAACGCGAAGACCATGTCGTTGCTGCGCTCGGGAATGCGTCGGCCGGCGGGAATGTTCATCGGGCCGCGGCCGAAGAAGCCGCCGCTGCCGATGGCGATCAGGGCCTTTTGCTGCTGCATGCCGGTGCCTTCGAGCGTGTCCGGGTCGTCGCTGAACATCGCGTAGACGCGGTCGCGCTGGTAGTTCTTGATCAGGCTCGGCATGTGCTCGAACACCGGCACGCCCGGCAGCCCGCACAGCCATATCAACGGCCCGCATGCCAAGGCCAACGCCATCACGCCGACCAGGTGTTTCAGCCGCGCCCCCGCGGCGAACAGCATGGCGAACAGTGTCGGAATAAAGATCAGCGCGGTGCCGAGGTCGGGCTGTTTGAGGATCAGCAGCATCGGCCCCGCCGCCAGCAGGAACGGCGGGAGCAGGCCGTAAATCGTGCGGTAGTTGGAGCGGAAGCGCAGGTAGCGCGCCAGCACCATCACGAACGCCACCTTCATCAGTTCCGACGGCTGCAGGGAGATCGGGCCGAAGTCGATCCAGTTGTACGCGGCGTTGCGCGCGGTCACGCCCGGCACGCGGATGACGCTGCCGACGAGGGTATAGAGAATCAGCGCCGCCGAACCGCCGTAGAAGACCCAGGCGTACGTGCCGATGATGCGGTAATCGACGGTCTGAAACGCCGCCAGGCAGGCGGCCGCGACGGCGAAGAAGATCAGCTGCTTTTTACCCGCCGCCGGGCTGTCCGCCCAGATCGTCAGCACGCCCAGGAACGTCAAAAACGCCACCGCGACCAGCATCGGCCAGGCACGCGACAAGGAAAGTTGGCGGAGCAGGCGGGTCATTGTTCTTGTTCCCTCTCCCGGTACGGCCGGGAGAGAGGTAAAGCCTCTACCGTTCCTTCATAGCGTCCGCTTCTGCTCCCCCTCCCCTTGTGGGAGGGGTGAGGGGAGGGGTGCTTCGACCGTCAGTGTGCCCGAACTACCGCAGAGCCCCTCCCCCACCCCCTCCCGCAAGGGGAGGGGGAGCGAACTCACGCCGTCCCGCCGCTCGGTATGATTTCGGCCGGCAAGTCGTAGGCGGCCTGTGCGAACACGCGGCGTTTGGCGACCAGCACGTCGATCGCCTGCTTGGGATGAATCGGCCCGGCCCGGTTCGGCCAATAGCAGTCGCGTACGCGGCGGTCGTCGGAGCCGTCGATGGTGACGCCCACGATTTTGCTCAGCGGCGCCAGCGGCGACTGCCGCACCGACGTCACCGTCGCCCGCGTGGCTCCCGCGGTGCGGTACGCCGTTAAGGCCGAGTGACGTTTCGCCCAGGCGATCAGGAAGCAAAGCAACGCCACGCCCGCGCTCAGCAGCGGCGTGACCATCACCAGCGCCAGCGGCGGCGCGCTCGTGCGCTCGGTCCAGTATTCCGGCCGATTCGGGTCGATGCGCACCCGCAGCACGTCCTTGGCCGACACCGATTTGCCCGGCGACCGCGGCAGGTCGCCCCAGGCTTCCAGCGGCGCGCTCGACCCCGGCGGCGCGTAGCGCAGCGCGACGTGCAACGCCTCTTCCCGGTTCCCTTCGCGCCCCAGGCTTCGGCCGACGTAGACGACTTCGCCGTCGACCGGCGTGCCGGTCTCGATCACGGTTTTCTCGTGCCGCCAGTCGCCCCACCGCGAGGCCGCCAGCGCCAGCGCCGCCACGCCCAGCAGCAGCGTCAGGAACGTCCACGGCCGAACGCCCAGTTCCCCCCAGGCACGACGGCGGACGGCGGTGGTGATCGGTCGGTCGGTCATGAATGCAATCTAACCGCAACGATGCGCCGGCGGCTAGCGGCTAGCGGCTGGTGGCTGGTGGCTGGTGGCTGGTGGCTGGTGGCTAAGAGTGGAACCGCCAAGACGCCAAGGACGCCAAGGACGCCAAGAAGAAAAGGTCAGAATCTTTTTCTTAGCGTCTTGGCGTCTTAGATTCT
>DASVSC010000268.1:0-2100 GCA_036388295.1 Tepidisphaeraceae bacterium
CCTCCGCGGCCCGCCGTCGTTCGTCGCCCGGCACGCCGCCTACGCGGTCTTCGGGCGTCCAAAGCGGGTCGGCGGTCTGCCCGATGATCTCCTGGCGGCTATGGCCGAACAGACGCTCGGCCCCGGCGTTCCAGCTGGTGACCACGCCGTTCGGGTCGACGGTGAAGATGGCAAAGTCCTTGGCGCTTTCGAAGATCTGGCGCTGGCGTTCCTCGCTGGCGTGCAGATCGCGTTGCCCTTGGATCGCCGCGAGCCGCGCCCGTTCCAGCCGGGCGGCGAAGAAGCTGATGAACAGGCCGACAATGAAGAACGGCCCGCCGCGCACGAACCAGTGCAACAGCGGCGAATGCGGCGTGATGCGGGCGGTGTCGGGCGCGAACAGCCACAGGCCCAGAGCGCCGCCCAGGAGCGTCGCCGCCACCCCGGGCCAGAACCCGCCGAACCAGGCGGACGTGGCGACCGGCAGCAGGAAGAAGATCAGCGGCGCGGTGCCGCCGAGAACCGGTTCCAGCGCCGCGCGCAAGCCGACGACCGCCGCGACGGCGGCGATAACGAAAATGGCATCGATGGTCGATCGGCGGACCTGGCCGTACGTCATGGGGTGCGCATCATAGGGGTTGCCCTAACCGCGTCCTACTGCGGGCGCGAGGCGCGCGAGATCTGACGCGCCGCGAACGACCCGCGCTCCGGCCGCGCGGCGGGTCGTATGACGAACACGGGCCGGACGCCCCCCAAGCGTCCGGCCCGTTCGCGATCGGATGCATGGTAAGGACAGGATCGTGTGCGACAATCCCCTAATCGTCGGGGGTTCCCGGCCCGCCCGTGGCGTCGGGCCGGCGCGAAAGCCGTTTGTCGCCGGCCGACGGACCGATTACATTCCGCCGACCACCGAGGTTCCACACACAGATCCGGAGATTCCCATGCGTCGTATCCTCTCGGCCCTCGCGGCAGCGGCCCTGTCCTGCGGCGCGTTCTCCTCTACCGCCCACGCGCAAGACACCCTGAAGGTCGGCCATTACGGCTCACTCACCGGCGCCCAGGCCACCTTCGGCCAGTCGACCAGCAACGGCCTGAAGCTCGCCGTCGCCGAAATTAACGCCAGCGGCGGCATCAACGGCCGTAAAATCGAACTAATCGAGTACGACACCAAGGGCGACCCCAAAGAGGCCGGCACCGTCGTCACCCGCTTGTGCACGAAGGACAAGGTGAGCGTCGTGATCGGCGAGGTCGCCAGCAGTGTCAGCATCGCCGCCGCCCCGATCTGCCAGCAGAACGGCATCCCGATGGTCAGCCCCAGCAGCACCAACCCCAAGGTGACCCAGCAGGGCGACATGATCTTCCGCACCTGCTTCATCGACCCGTTTCAGGGCTACGTCTGCGCCAAGTTCGCGGCCGAGAGCAAGAAGTGGAAGACCGCCGCGTTGCTGGTCGACCAGAGCCAGGCTTACGCCGTCGGGCTGGCCGATGAGTTCGAGAAGAACTTCAAGAAGATGGGCGGCACGATCACCATCAAGCAGCAGTACAACACCGGCGACACTGACTTCTCCGCCACCCTCACCAGCATTCGCGGCACCAGCCCGGACGTCATCTTCGTCCCCGGCTACTACACCGACGTCGCCAACGTGGCCATTCAGGCCCGCAAGCTGGGCATCGTCGCCCCGCTGCTCGGCGGCGACGGCTGGGACTCGGCCCAGCTGACTGAAATCGGCGGTAAATCCATCGAAGGCAGTTTCTATTCGAACCACGCCAGCCCCGATGACCCCAGCCCCGAGTTCCAGAACTTCGTCACCAAGTACAAGGACGAATACGGCCCCGTCCCCGACGCCCTCGCCGCCATGGGCTACGACGCCGGCCGCATCGTGTTCGCCGCCATGAAAAAGGCGAACAGCACCGACGGTAAAGCCATCGCCGCCGCCCTGGCCGCGACAAAGGATTTCCCCGGCGCCACCGGCCTGATCACGATCGACGCCCAGCGTGACGCCGTGAAAAGCGCGGTCATCCTGGAAATCAAAGGCGGCCGTCCGGTGTACGTGACGTCGGTGAAACCGTGAAGAAAGTGGGAAGTTGAGAGTGGGAAGTGGGAAGTAAAGACAGAAGACC
>DASVSC010000269.1:0-10199 GCA_036388295.1 Tepidisphaeraceae bacterium
CACCACCAGTAGCACCAGAATGCCGATGTTCTGCGCCCGCCCGCCGGGCATCGTCAGCACCCGGAACACGTCGGACGGCCAGAGCGTAAAGAAGAAGAACGGCCGATCGTCCGTCGCGGGGCGGATGTCGAACGGGTAGGCGTTCAGAAACGCCGTCGGGTCTGCCTCCGTCAGCAGTGTCGCCACCGGGCTGTCGATCGATCGGCCCGGCAGGTAGACCGGCTCAAAGCCCAGTTCCGCCGCCCGCTTTTCCACCGCCGCCACCTGCTCAACGGTGAAGGGCGATCGGCTCACGATCACGCTGCCGAGGTTCTTTTCCTTCACCACCATCACGCACCGCGTCGGGTCCACGCCAATGCGTTCGAGCGAACGGCGGGCGGTCATCACCAAGCGGATCGTCTCACGGTCCGGCTCCCAGACCCATCGCGTGAAGGCCACCACACCGCCCGGCGTTAAATGCTCCAGGTATTGATCGAACGCCTCCTGCGTGTAAAGCAGGTTTTCGGTCAGGCTGAGCGCCCCCGCCGCCGACGCGGCGAAGGTGTCGACCAGCGACAGCATGATCACGTCGAACCGCTCCGGCGTGCTGTGCAGAAAACTCCGGCCGTCACGGATCACGACGTTCACGTCCGGCCGTGAATACAGGCCCGCCGTGTGGTCGCGGTATTGATTGCGGACCAGATCGACGATGGCAGGATTGATCTCGACGCCGGTGACGTGCTTCGCGCCGAACAGCAGCGACAGCACGACGTCGCGCCCGCCGCCGGGGCCGATCACCAGCGACCGCTCCGGCGTTACGGCGGCGAACGGCAGGCTCGTCAGATCGCTGCGCAGGTAATCCAGGGCCGGCGGCGCGGGCGCGTCGGCCGACAACGATCCGCCGCCCTCGATCATCGGCGTGTTCGCGCCGGCGTCGATGTCGATGATCTTCCGCTCGGCATCCGTCGACCCGGTGAAATTACGGCTGATGCCACGACTGAACGGCTCGTTCTTGTCGTGCTGCCAGACGCCGATACGGCTGAACGAGTTCCAGCGCACGTCGACGTCCTGACGCGCCTTTCCCTTGGCGTACTGCACGTCCATCAGCCCCAACGTCCGCTGGCCGATCCCGGCGAGGAGAACGAGAACGACCGCCCCGATGGCCGTCGCCCGCGCCAGGCTTCCCCGGCGCACGGCCGCCAGCACTGCGGCCGCCGCACAGGCGGTGGCCGCCAGCGTCATCATCAGGGGCACGCCGACCGTGTTCGCCATCGGCACGAACAGCAGGCAGCCCAACGCCGCCCCCGCCAGGTCGGCGGCGTAAACCGTGCCGACGCCCGTCCCCGCCCCGCGCATCGCCCGGGCCAGACCCGCGCCGATGAAGCCGTACGGCACCGCACCGATCACGCAGGCGAACACGATCTTCGCCAGCATCAGCGCGTCGATCTGTTCCGTGGTCCTCAGGTTCAGCAGCACCGGCGACACCACCGCCAGCGACAGGCCCGCCAGGCAACAATCTCGCCATAAGGCCGCCCCGCCGTCGCGCGCGTCCGCGGGCGCTTCGGACCGTCCCAGATAAGCCAGCAACGCGCCGGCCGATAAGCCGGCAAGGGCAAGCGAGATGGCCAGGAACGCGAAGTGGTACCAGAGCAGAACTGAGAATAACCGCGTCAGACCGAGTTCGGCGAGCAAACCGGCGAAACTGAGCAACGCGACCACCGCGTGCGTGCGGACGGACACGGTGCGGGCCGGGGCGGAACCGATTTCGGCGGGCGGAGTCGCCATAGTGTTTAACCTAAACCGAACCGGCGTTGGACAGCGGCTTCGAAGTTCCCTCTCCCGGTATGGCCGGGAGAGGGAACCAGAACTTTGCCGACTTCACTCCCATTCAATCGTCGCCGGCGGTTTGCTGCTGATGTCGTAGACGACTCGATTCACGCCCCGCACTTCATTGATGATGCGGTTGCTCATCCGGGCCAGCACGTCGAAGGGGATTCTGGCCCAGTCGGCGGTCATGAAGTCTTGGCTTTCGACGGCGCGGATGGCGATCACGCTGTCGTAGCTGCGCGAGTCGCCCATGACGCCGACGGTGCCGATCGGCAGCAGCACCGCGAAAACCTGGCTGGTCTTGCGGTACAGGTTCGCGGCCACCAGTTCTTCCAGCACGATCTCGTCGGCGTCGCGTAGCACGCGCAAACGCTCTTCAGTAATCGCACCGATCACACGCACGGCCAGTCCGGGGCCGGGGAAGGGGTGTCGCCAGACGATGGTTTCAGGCAGGCCAAGGTTTTCGCCGACTTTGCGGACTTCGTCTTTGAACAGCTCTCGTAGTGGTTCGACGAGTTCGAAACCGAGCTCGGCGGGTAGGCCGCCGACGTTGTGGTGCAGCTTGATGTTCGCGGCGGTGCCGGCGTAGCCGTGGCCGGATTCGATGACGTCGGGGTAGAGCGTGCCCTGAGCGAGGAACGTCGCGTCCTTTATGCTGACGGCTTCGCGCTTGAACACGTCGATGAACTCGCGGCCGATGATTTTGCGCTTTTCCTGCGGGTCGATTACGTCCTTCAACGCCGTGAGAAACTCATGACTGGCGTCGTTGACGCGCAAATCGATGTGGAAATGATTTTTGAATGTCGATTCGACGAGCGCGCGTTCCTTTTTGCGCAGCAAACCATTGTCGACAAAGATGCAAGTCAATTGATCGCCAATGGCTTTATGGATCAGCGCGGCGGCCACGCTGCTGTCGACGCCGCCACTCAGGCCGCAGATCACGCGTTTGTCGCCGACCTGCGTGCGGATGCGTTCGACGGATTCTTCGATGAACTGCCCCATCGTCCATTGGCCGGAGCATTGGCAGATGTCATAGAGGAAGTTCTGGAACAGCACGTCGCCGCGGGGCGTGTGGGTGACTTCCGGATGGAACTGCACGCCGTAGAACGGCCGCGTCTTGTGGCGGGCGGCGGCGTACGGGCAGGTCTGCGTGGCGGCGAGCGGTTCGAAATCGGCGGGCAAATCGAAGATCTGGTCGCCATGGCTCATCCAGACGGTCGTGTCCTGCGGCAGGCCGCGGACGAACGGGTCATCGGATATGATGGTCAGGTGCGCCCGGCCGTACTCGCGGCTGGGCGCGGCTTTGACGTCGCCACCGAGTAACTGCACGGCCAGCTGCATGCCGTAGCAGATGCCCAGGACCGGCACGCCCAGGTCGAACAAGCGCGGGTCGCAGCGCGGGGCGTTGGCGTCGTAGACACTGCTGGGGCCGCCGCTGAGGATGATGCCCTTGGGGTTCATCCGCCGGAGGTCCTCCAGCGAAATGTCGGGCCGGACCAGTTCGCTGAACACGCCCTTCTCGCGCACGCGGCGGGCGATGAGCTGCGCGTACTGCGAGCCGAAATCCAGAATCGGGATGACTTCCGAGTGGGTCATGGGACAACTTTACGGATTAAGAGCCGTTTGGCAAAAAGCCGCGGGCTTAGGCAATGACGTGCGGGATAAATCGGCTGGTATTGCCGGTGACGGGGCCGCTGTCTTCGCGGATGCCCATGCCGCAGGCGTGGCCGTTCACGATCCAGCTGCCGATGACCGGACTGTTGCCGTCGAAGCGCGGCAGCGGCGCGTACGCCTGGTAAACAACCGGGCCGTCGTACGGGCCGGCGGTTTCGGCCAGCACCCGGCCACCGACGGTGATTTGCACGTTCGCCCCTTCGCGCGATAGCGCGGGCTTGCGCACCACGTCGCCCGGCAGCGGGTCGTAATCGGCCGGCAGCAGGTACGGCGAATCGGGGAACAAATCCCACAGCACGACCAGCAGCGCCTTGTTGCTCAACAGCATTTTCCAAGGCGGCTCGATCCAGCGCGTCCAGGCCGACAGCAGCGGGCCGGCGAAGGCTTCGCGGGTCATCCATTCCCACGGGTAGAGCTTGAAGCAAGTGTGAATGGGACGGTCCTGCGAATCAACGAACGTGCCGCGGACCGGGTCGTGGCCGATCTGGTCGACGTTCAGGTAGTCCCCGGCGAGGCCGGCCTGATGGACCGTTTCGCGCAGGTACGTCACCGTCATAAAGTCTTCCTGGCTCCCGCCGGCCGCGGCGAAATGGACACGACCGTTGGTCGTCGGGCCGAGTTCGCGCCAGGCGTCGATCAGCTTTTCGTGGATCGAATTGAATTGGTCGCCGCGCGGGAAAAGGTCCTGCAGCCAGAACCACTGAATGACGCTCGCCTCCAGCAACGATGTGGGCGTGTCGGCGTTGTATTCCAGCAGCTTCGGCGGGCCGGTGCCGGTGTAGGCGAAGTCGAATCGGCCATACAGGGACGGCTCACGCTGGGCCCAACTGCGGCGCACCCAATCGCGGTGCGTGGGCGGGACGGCAAACTCCTCCAGTCGGTCGTCGTCGATAATGTGCTGCACGGCCCTCAGGCACATGGCGTGCAGAGCGCTTGTCGCTTCCTCGAGCGCGTCGACCTCAGCCATGGAAAAGGCGTAATAGGCCGACTCGTCCCAGTAGGTGCGGTTGTCGATGGAATGAAACAGCAGGCCTTGCGATTCGACCGTCTGCTGCCAGCCGGGGCGCGGCGTGCTGCGGTGGCGACGCATTTACGAGCTCCCGTGTCTACGAACTGCTGTGCCCGCCGCTGGACCCGAAGCCGCCACGGGAGACGCCCGAAGAAGACGCGGGCGCCGCGGCGTTGTGGTTCCCGCCGCCGCCCCACCCGCCGAACATGCGGCCGAAGTACATGAAGCCGCCGCCGTAGTGTGACCGTTGCGTCGTGGCGTGCGACGGGGTGTTGTCGCTGAGCAGATGGTTAAGGCCCCACAACGCAGTGCCGCCGGCGAGTAGGCCTAGGACGATATTTCGAGTCTTGTGCTGATTCATGAACGTGTGCCGCGTTTTGCCGCGACAAGAACGTATTATCCGCCGGTCGCCTTGGTATAGCGATTACAAACCCGTACGCGTTCTCAAGCCCGGCTCAAACCCCGGCCGCCGGCGATTCGGCAGAACGCTTGTCGTGCAGGTGCACCGGCGTTCCCTTCTTCCGCAATTTCAGATTCAGGAGTTCGACGCCGATGCTGAACGCCATCGCGAAGTAGATGTAGCCCTTGGGGATATGGCGGTGCGTCGCATCCACAATAAGGATGACGCCGACAAGGATCAGGAAGCTGAAGGCCAGCATTTTAATGGTCGGATGCGTGTTCACGAAATCGCTGATGGACTTGGCGGCAAACAGCATCACGCCGACCGCGATGACCACGGCCGTGATCATGATGATCAGGCCGGTACGGAAGTTCTCCGGCGTAGTCTGCACCATGCCGACGGCCGTGATGACACTGTCGAGGCTGAAGACGATGTCGAGGATCAGGATCTGCACGATCACGCTGGTGAAGGTGACACCCGCCTTGCCGGTATCGGATGCGTGCTCTTCGCCTTCGAGTTTTTCATGGATCTCGGTGACGCTCTTGTAGATCAGGAACAGCCCGCCGCCGAGCAGGATGGCGTCGCGCCAGTTCAGCGGCTTGCCGTCTTCGGTCAGCCAGGTGAAGAGATTGCCGATGACGGGGATCGGCGCGGTGGCGGCCATAATCCAACTAATTCCCAGCAACAGCAGGATGCGCAGGATCATCGCCAGCGCCAGGCCCACTTGCCGGGCCTTGTTCTGCTGCGCC
Organism: Tepidisphaeraceae bacterium; assembly: GCA_036388295.1. Taxonomy (GTDB): domain Bacteria; phylum Planctomycetota; class Phycisphaerae; order Tepidisphaerales; family Tepidisphaeraceae; genus RYN-431. Next base: position 5,639 of record DASVSC010000269.1, read on the forward strand.
AAGGGCAATTTGTCGGCCAGCACGCTGATGAAAATGATGTTGTCGATGCCAAGGACGATTTCAAGAATCGTCAGCGTCACCAGCGCCATAATGGCCGCGCCGGACCAGAGCGTGGTGAGGCCCTCACCCGCCGGAGCAGCGGCGGCGAGCATCGGTAGCACATTCAGAAGTTCGATCGTCACGTTCAGCTTCTCCCGAGAAAGTGCGGTGATGGTAGCCCCAAGAGTGACCCGGCAGGAAGGCCGAACGCACAATCCGCATTATTTTGATGGATAGTGCCCGCCACGCACGCAGCATTTCGGGCCAAGCGATGCTTCTGCCATCGCGCTGTAGCCGCCGGTTGGCACTTCATCCAAAGAGCTAACCACGAAGAACACGAAGGGCACGAAGAGATTACTGGCGTCCGCACTCCACTCTCTCATTCATCGTCCCAAATGATGGCTGAACAACAGAGCGGCTCGCAGCGTTGGGCATCTCGTCGTGCTTTTTGTGTTCTACGTGGTTGCAAACTGCCTTCAACGAACGCCGTACAGGATTTCCATCGTCAGCTGGTCCAGTTTCTCGTACGGCAGTGCGGCCTTGGCCAGTTCGACGCGGTCGAGCGGGGCTTCCTGCAGCTTTTTGGCGTTGCCGTCGCTGAACTTTTTGGTCAGCTTGCTCATCATGATGTCTTCGACGTTGATCTGCTTGAGCAGGCCCTGGATTTCCGCGTCGGCGTTCCAGGCGCGGGCCTTTTCACGCAGGATCATGTAGGTCCGCATGCACCCCTTGGCGAACTCCTTGACGTCCTCGTAATTGCTCTGGCGGTAGGCGTGGGCGTCGAACTGGCGCGGGCCGTCGTACTTCATGTCGTCGAGCAGTTTGACGAGGAAGAAGGCGTGCTTGGGGTTGGCGGATCCGAAGCGGAAGTCCTGGTCGTACCGGCCGAACTCCTGGTCGTTCAGGTCGATGTGGAACAGCTTCTTCATCTCCAGGGCAGCAGCGACCTGGTGGACGAAGTTCAGGCCGGCCATGTGCTCGTGTGCGACTTCCGGGTTCACGCCGAACAGTTCCGGACGGTCCAGGCTGGGGATGAAGCCGAGGTAACTGCCGGTGACGGCGAAATAGATGTGCCCGCGCGGCTCGTTCGGTTTGGCTTCGAAGGCGAACTTGTAGCCGTAGCCCTGGCTGACCGAATACTCGGCCAGAAAGTTCATCGCCTCACGGAAACGCTTGATGGCATCGACCGGGCTTTTGGTGGCGTCCGTTTCCACGCCCTCACGGCCGCCCCAGAAGACGTAAATCTTCGCGCCGAACTCCGCGCCCAAGTCCATGGCCCGCATCGTTTTCTGGATGGCGTAGGCCCGCACCTTGGCGTTGTTGCTGGTGAACGCGCCGTCCTTGAACACCGCGTCGGAGAAAAGGTTGGTGGTCGCCATGGGGACGGCTAAACCGTTGTCTTTAATGCCCTTGCGGAACTCTTTCTTGATCTCGGCCGCCTGCTCGGGCGTTGCGTCGATGGGGATCAGGTCGTTGTCGTGGAAATTGACGCCGTACGCGCCGCAGTCGCCGATCAGGTCGCAGATCGAACGGACGTCCAGCGCCTCGCGCGTCGGCCCGCCGAACGGATCGCGGCCGACGTTGCCGACGGTCCAGAGGCCGAATGTGAACTTCAGTTTTTTGTCCGGTTCGAACGCCATCTCGCGGCTCCTTATGCCTGTGAAAGTGGGTCGGCAGTGTCCGCGAAAGGCGTGGGCGATTCAAGATGGGCCGGAAATCACGCGACAAACCGTCATCGCGGGGCGCCCAATCCCAATTCTTCGGTCGTCACCAGTGCGTCCATGGTGTACCCGGCCGCTTCGATGTTCTGACGGGCACCTTCCATCCGGTCGATCACGCCGACGATTTTGACGACTTTGGCCCCCGCCTCGGTCAGGCTGGCGACGGCTTCCAGCACCGCCCCGCCGGTGGTCAGTACGTCTTCGACGACCAGCACGCGGTCACCGGGGTTGAGGACGCCTTCAATGCGCTTGGTGGTGCCGTATTCTTTGGCGGCCTTGCGGACCATGACGAACGGCTTGTTCGCCGCCATCGCCGTGGCGGCGGCGAGGCAGACGGCCCCGAGTTCTGGGCCCGCGATGCGGTCGACGTCGGCCGTCACGTGCTCGGCGAACAGCTCGCCCAGAGCCTTCAGCACGTCCGGCTGCGTCTCAAAGCGGTATTTGTCGACGTAATACTTGCTCTTTTTGCCGCTGCGGAGCGTGAACTCGCCGTGCAGAACGGCCAATGATTTAATGCGCTCGACGAGTTGCTCACGGGTCATGCCGCCGATTCTGCCGACAGGCGGGCGGGCGTCAAACTTCAGGAGGGATGAACCACGAAGCACACGAAGGACGCGAAGAGACGTCCGACACTCATGGCCAGCACTCTAATTCATCTTATTAGAGCAAATGAGAAGCACAGGGCGGGAGGCGGACGCGGAGAATCTCTTCGCGTCCTTCGCGTGCTTCGTGGTTCACTTTCTGCGTCTTCAACGGAACTGGATCTGCGTGCTCCCCCACGACCCGCGGCCGAAGCCGTGCCAGCCGTAGCCGTGGCCGCCGTAGCCCCAGCCGTAGCCGATGTAGCCGGGGGCGGGATCGGTGTAACGCATGGCGTAGTCGCGCTCGGCGGAAGGGCCGGCCGGCGTCGGGTTCGGCTGGGCGAACTTCGGGACGAACGTCGGCTGACGCGGGTCGATCAGGGCGGGCCGGCTGATCGGGACGGCGGGCGTGGTCGGGGCCATGGGCTTGGGGCGTGTCTCCGGCTCGGCGGCAACCGACGCGGCGCATAACAGCAGTATTCCCATAAACTTCATCACCGGCCTCCGTCAAAAGCATAAACCTGCCGACGGTTCAAAAACACGACCCTTTTTCTAACGTGACACGGTCGACAGGATGCGTATTTATTGTCGTCACAAAAGGTACACGAACTATGGGAAACACAGTCTTTAACAATGTCAAAACGGTAATGCTGCTGGCGGTGCTCAGCGGCATGATTCTGATGGCGGGGTACGCCATCGGCGGGCAAGGCGGCGTCATGATCGCCTTGATTTTCACCGCCGTCATGAACTTCGGCTCTTACTTCTTCTCCGATAAGCTGGCCCTGGCCAGCATGCAGGCGACGGAAGTCGGGCCTGACCATCCGCTCTACAAGATCGTGGAGCCGCTGGCGATGCGGGGCAACATGCCGATGCCGCGGGTGTATGTCAGCCCGCAGATGGCCCCCAACGCTTTCGCGACCGGCCGAAACCCGTCGCACGCGGCGGTCTGCGCCACCGAAGGCCTGCTGCAGACGCTGAACCGAAACGAAATCGCCGGCGTCATGGCGCACGAACTGGCGCACGTGAAGCACCGGGACATCCTGATCACCACCGTGGCCGCGACGATCGGCGGTGCCATCAGCTTCATGGGCAACATGATGATGTGGAACAGCATGTTCGGCGGCAATAACAGCGACGAAGAGGACAGCGGTCCGCTCGGCGCGCTCGGCGGCATCCTGTTCATGATCCTCGGCCCGATCGCCGCGGCCGTGATCCAAATGGCCATCAGCCGGCAGCGTGAGTACGCCGCCGACACCGAAGGCGCCCGCCTGGCCGGCGACCCGATGCACCTGGCCAGCGCCTTGCACAAGATCCATCACATGGCCGACCGGATTCCGATGGACGTGAACCCGGCGTTCAACGCCCTGATGATCGCCGAGCCGCGGAACTTCTCCGCCCGCCTCGCCGGCCTGTTCAGCACGCACCCGCCGCTGGAAAAGCGGATGCTGAACCTGATCGGCCGCGAGCAGCTCTAAGCGACATGGATGATCTGCCTGCGCAACACCACTCATCGCCCGGCACCAAGTCGCCGGGCGATGTCGTGCGCCTGCAAATTCTTCGCGGCGAGCGATTCATTGGTGCCTTGATGGCCGGCGTGCTCTTGCTGGGTTGTTTTGATTTTGCTGTTACCCGATACGCGAAGTGGAATTTTCCCTTCCCGCCCAAGGCCGCTGCCGGATGGTTGCTGATAGGCGGCACGATCGCTGTGGCGATCGTGCTGCTACTGCGACTTCGCCGATCCCGCGATCTTCTTCAATTCGACACGTCCGGCGTCACCATTTTCGAAAACGCTTTACCCGGCCACGCCCAACATGTGCCGTGGAACGATGTAGCGGCCGTTCAGAAAGCGAATGTTCGGTCTCGATTTTCTTCTGGACGCTATCGGCGTGAAGACGTCATTGAAGTTCTGTTCCATCCACATGTCAGGTTGGGATCAGTGTCCGGCCACTTTCTGGTCTATCCCCAAGAGCAATCGCTCATCATTCAGCTTCGCTGGCCGAACGCGAACGGTGATGTGCTGCTAGACCGTATCGTCGCAACGATGCCACTACGGCGGTAGGGCGGAAGCGGCGGGCAGTGCCCATCCTACGGCAGAACGGCGATTTCCTTATCCCGTTGAATCCGACCGGACAGGCAAACTGCGGCCTAGGATTCGACCATGCGACTGGCCCGCTTTGTCAGTTTTCTTGTCGTCGCAGGCGTCACAAGTACCGCGGTCGC
>DASVSC010000270.1:0-3059 GCA_036388295.1 Tepidisphaeraceae bacterium
GACCGCGAAAAGGTGCAGGCCATCCGCACCGTGATCGTCGGCGCGCCGGCCACCGCCCCGGCCACTCAGCCCGCCACGCAGCCGATCACGCAGGAATCAACCGAAGACGCGCCAATGCTGCGCCTCGACGCGTTGCTGGCGAAGGTGGCGCGTCGGCCCGTCACTGAACAATTGGACCTCGTCCGCGCCGAACTCGACGCCCAGGCCGCGACGGTCGAACGCCGCCGTCGGGAAGTCGACGACCAACGCCGGCAGATTGCCACCGCCCGCGAAGAGCTGCGAAAAGACCGCGAAGCCCTCGACTCCCGCCAACAGCTTCTGGAATCGGCCGCCGCCGAGCAGGCGAAGCTGGCGGGCGACGCGGGCTTCCAGAAAACGCTGGAACTGTACGGCACGATGCCGGCGAAACAGGTCAAAAGTCTGCTGCTGTCGATGGACGACGACATGGTGGTACGGTACTTGCAAGCGATGGATGCCCGGCAAGCCGGGGGCGTCCTGAAAGAGTTCAAGACGCCGCAGGAAATCACCCGCGCGCAGGCGATCTTGGACAAGATGCGGCGCGCCCAGGCGAAGGCCGATTAACGTATGGCACCCTCCGTCGTGGACTTCGTCCGCAACCCACCGCCGCCCGCCGCCACGCCCGCGCCCAAGCCGTCGCACCGCTTCGATGACGTGCTGGCCAGCCGTCGCGACCGCGTGAAGCCACAGCCCAAACCCGACGACGCGTCGGCGAAGAAAGCGGAGCCCAGGAAACCCACCGAACCGAAGCCGGCTAATGAAGCGGATGACACGGCGGAGCGCGAGGCGACCGAAACCGAAGCGTCCGAAGAAACGGACAAGGCCGAAAACGACAAGCCCGTGAAAAAAACGGCCGGCAAGAAGAAGGCGGACGACGCCGAGAGCGACGGCGAGGCCGACGTTGAGGCGACCGACGACACCGACACAACGGCCGGGCCCGTCATGACGCTGCTGCCGGTCGATGCGCCGGTGGCGGATGAAGAAGCGATCGAAGTTGAGGACGGCAAGACGCCCGCTGTTCCCGAAGTGGCCACGGATGTCGCCGGCGAGGCGGCCGCGCTTGCCGCCCAGTTGGCGACCGTAACGCCGACCGCGCCGGTATCAACGGACGTGTCGGCCGAGACAGCGCCGACGACTGAAACGGTTGCTGCACCGATCGACGCCACGGCCGCGAAGCCGCTGACGCTGGAAGAACTCGCCGCGCAGACCGCCGCGCCTGAAGCCGCGGACGGCACGGAGGCCGGCAAAGCCGAATTGAAGCGCCCGCAAGCGAACGCAGGCGATGCCGACGCGTCCGCCGAAGCGGCTGTGGGTGTGCTGCCGGACGTCGCCGAGTCGGCTATGAAGCCGGTCGCGGTCGAAAAAGAGGGCGCAGCGGACGCACTGCAAGCCCTTGTCGGGAGTGAAAAGCCCGCAGCGCCGGCCCACACGTCGCCGTTGCCGGCCGCCGCGAATCCGGCCGCCGTCGCCTCGCCGCGCAACGTGGCCGAGGAGAATGTCGACCGCATCGTCACCAGCATTCGTGGCGAGATCCTGAACAACGGCGGCACGATGCAGATCCGCCTGGACCCGCCGACGCTCGGCTCGATCAACGTGCAGATCAGCGTCGACGACGGCGTGATGAGCGCGTCGCTGCAGACCAGCAACGACGAAGCCACCCGGCTGCTGAGCCATAACCTGTCGCAACTGAAAAACAGCCTGGAGGCGGCGGGCGTTACAGTCGACCGCATTCAAGTCAAACAGGCCGCCCCGGCCGAATCGTCGAACAACTCGCAGCAGCAAACCGGTGACGGCGACCGCCAGCAGCAGAGCAACAGCGCCCAGGACCAGTCGGCCCGCCAGGAACAGCAGCGCCGCGAAATGCTGCAACGCATGTGGGCCAAACTTTCCGGGAACGGCGACCCGCTCGACCTCGTCGCTTAATCAGCAAGGACTTTCATGAGCATCACCAGCACCATCAACAGCCTGACCAACTCCGCCGCCAATGCCGGTACGGCCGCGGCCGGTAAAAAGAAGAGCCTGGAAGCCAGCGACTTCATCAACATGATGATCACGCAGCTGCAGAACCAGGACCCGACTGAGCCGACCAAAAGCGCCGACCTGCTGGCCCAGATGAGCCAGATCGGTTCGCTGCAGAGCTCGACCGAACTGCAGTCGTCACTGAAGACGATGACGTTGCAGAACAGCATCAGCAACGCCGCCGCCCTGATCGGCAAAACCGTGGCCGGCAAGGACGCGGCGGGGGAAGACATGGACGGCGTCGTCACCAGCGTGAAAGTCGTTGACGGTGAACTGTCACTGCAACTCGACAGCGGCCAGTCCATGTCGATGAACAACGTGCTGAGCGTCACGCCGACGCTGGACCCGACCGCCAAAGCGGCCTGACCTTATTTCGGCGGATAGGCGCGGACCGCATACGCGCGCCATGCGCCGACGGTCATGAAGACTACGCCCGACGCCAGGAATACGCCGTCCCACAGCAGGTGATTGCCGTTCTCGTGCACGTGGTGGATGCCGAGGATCTGGTGGTCGATCAGGCCTTCGACGAGGTTGAACAGGCCCCAACCCATCAGCATCGCCCACCCCAGTACCCGGCCCGGCAGCGGCGTCGGGCTGCGACGTACCGCCCGCCAGAGCAGCCCGATTCCGGCCAGCACGACCAGCCAGCAGAACAGGTGGAACAGGCCGTCCCAGAACATGTTGATTTCGAGATTGGCGACCGAATCCTTCGGCAGCCGGGCCGACAGCATGTTGTGCAATTGCAGCAGTTGATGAAAGACGATGCCGTCGAAGAACCCGCCCAGGCCGACGCCCAGCGTCGCGCCGGCGGCAATGAGCGGGCGGCGGTTCATGGGACTTGGTCCTCGTTAGAACGGCGTCGCCCCGGCAGGCCGAAGTGCAGCAGCGTCACGACCGGCAACAGTGCGACGAACGGCAGCAGAGTGGCCAGCACGTTCCACGCGAACCCGCCGTCAAAAATGCCGGCCCGCACCGCGGCACCAGTGCTGGTGTTGCATACCGGGCAGGCGACCGCGGTACTT
>DASVSC010000271.1:0-8609 GCA_036388295.1 Tepidisphaeraceae bacterium
GGCCGGTAGGTCGCGACGCAGCCGGGGGCTTCGGTGATCGACACCGACAACAGCGCCGCCGGCGGGTCGATCACCAACGCCTGGCCAATCGCCCGGCAAACGATCTCGGCGCTCGGGTTCGCGCCCCGCAGCAGCTTGGCGTCGTTCAGGTGAGCGTTGTTCAGCGGCGTCACAATCGCATCGAGCCTTTTTTCCAGCCTGTGAAAGTCGATGACAAACCCGTCCGCGTCCAAGTGGGTTGCCCAGACCGTGACCGTAACAGTCCAGTTATGCCCGTGCATCGGCTCGAGCGTGCCGTTGCGGAAGCGAACTTGGTGGCTGGCGCAGAACGTGCGGGTGACGCTGATTTCGAACATGGCGACAGTGTAAGCTCCGGTTCCCTCTCCCGTGTACTCACGGGAGAGGGTTAGGGTGAGGGCGAACGTAAAGTTGCTCACGCTCTCCCTCACCCGTTGGGTACAACGAGAGAGGGGACAAACTTGCTGCTATGCGAAACACTGACCGTCTTATTGGGACGACACTATGGAGCGATCGAACTCTAGAAAGCTGCTGCCGTTCGCTCGGGAAATGCGGGAGGCACCGAGTGAAGCTGAACAAAAACTATGGCAATGCCTGCGCAACCGCCAGCTTGAAGGGTTGAGGTTCCGTCGACAACTCCCCATCGGCCCGTTCATCGCCGACTTCGCATGCGAAGCCTGTAAATTGATTGTTGAAGTCGACGGACTACAACACGATGACGCAGTTCAATACGATCGTCACCGCTCGAACGAGCTCGGGCGAATGGGTTGGCGAGTCCTCCGTTCCTTCGCCGGCGATGTGTTGAAGGACATCGGCGGCGTTCTGCAGACAATCGTTGTCGCCGCTCGCCCTCACCCTAACCCTCTCCCGTGAGTACACGGGAGAGGGGACCAGACGCCGTTTTCGAAAGCTTATCATGGCCCGCTACACGCCCGACGAATCAACTTTCGCCACGCTCGCCGGCACCCACGGCATTGTGCCGGTCTACCGCCAACTCTTGGCCGATCACCTGACGCCGGTGACGGCGTTCGAACTGCTCGGCGGCGAGGAATCGCACGCTTTCCTGCTCGAAAGCGTCGTCGGCGGCGTGAAGGTCGGTCGGTACAGCTTCATCGCCACCCGGCCGTCGTTCGTTTACACGGCTACAAAGGGAACTGCGACCTACCAAAAACTGGGCCATCCATCGTACACTGCACCGACACAGGATCCGCTGAGTGACCTTATGTATACTTACGGCCGACACGGGTTCGCTCGTTTCGCCCGCGTTCCTGGACTCCCTGATTTCACCGGCGGCTTGGTCGGTTATGCTGGCTATGACACTGCTCGCTATTACGAACCAGACAAAATTGCCAATGCACCTGCCGACGACCGCGGCCTGCCAGACGTCTGTTTCGGCCTCTATACCGAACTGGTCATTTTCGATCATGTCGACAAAACGGTTCGCGTAGTTGCCAACGCAATGACCGACGATCGGCGATCGTCAGCCGTTGGCGCTTCATACACGAACGCGTGTCAGCGTATCGACGCCATGGTTCAACGGCTCAAAGGCACCCCGAAAACAAAGCTCGGCGAAGTCGACCCAACCGCGCCGCTGACTATGCCCTTCACGCCGAATCAATCACGGGAGCAGTTCGAAGCCGCCGTTCAGAAGGGGATCGAATACATCAAGGCCGGCGACATCTTCCAGTTCGTGCCGTCGATGCGTTTGCGTGCCGAGTCGATGGCCGACCCGTTCGACGTCTACCGCGTGTTGCGGCTGATCAACCCGTCGCCGTACATGTTCTACCTGAAGACCCCGGACTGCACGCTCATCGGCAGCAGCCCGGAAGTGCTCTGCAGCGTGCAGGACGGTTTGGTCACCACGCGTCCGCTCGCCGGCACGCGGCGGCGGGGGGCGACCGAAAAAGAAGACCAGGAACTTGAAGCCGAACTGCTGGCCGACCCGAAGGAACGGGCCGAGCACATCATGCTGGTGGACCTGCACCGCAACGACATCGGCCGCGTGTGCGAAGTCGGCAGCGTGAAGATCGACGCGGTGATGACCGTCGAACGCTACAGCCACGTGATGCACATCAGCAGCAACGTCACCGGTCGGCTGGCCAAAGACAAAACGGCGTTCGACGCGCTGCGCGTCAGCCTGCCGGTGGGCACGGTGAGTGGGGCGCCCAAGATCCGGGCGATGCAGATCATCGACGAGGTCGAAACCACCCGCCGCGGCCCGTACGGCGGGGCGGTGGGGTATTTTGACTTCGCCGGCAACACCGACACCTGCATCGCCCTGCGGACGATCGTCTGGACGCCCGCCGGCCGGGGCGGGGCGGGCGGCACGTTCGACGTGCAGGCCGGCGCGGGCGTCGTGGCCGACAGCGTACCGAACGCCGAATACCAGGAGTCAATGAACAAGGCGATGGCCCTGCTCAAAAGCGTGCAGCTGGCCACTGAAGGGCTTTGAATCCCAAACCCCACGTGCGGCCGCCGGGCAGGCTTCCTAGGTCCGGTGCGACTCCCCTGTTCCGGGTATACTTAGCCGATGCCCGCGCGTGCCACGAGCAAGGCTTTGTTGATTCTCGCCGCCGACGGCGATCGTCTGGACGACGCGCGGCGGAAGCTGCTCGCCGACTGGTGCCAGTTGGTCGGGCGACGGATCGGCGGGAACACGCCGGATCATGCCCCGACCTCGGCCGCCACACCGGCCGGCCCCGTCGCCCGCCCAAGCCCGGCAGCCGCCGTCGACGCCCTCAGCCTGCCGCCACGCATGGCGCAGATCCTGCGAAGCCTGCTGGCGGGCGCGAGCGAAAAGCAGATCGCCCTGCAACTGGCGATCAGCCCGCATACCGTGCACACGTACGTCAAACAGCTGCACAAGCGTCTGGACGTTAGTTCCCGCGGCGAACTGCTCGCGAAATTCGTCGGCTTGGACGCCTGACGCGTCGACGTCAAGGCGATTCGTCACATTCTCGGCTCACCTGTTCAGGCGAATTGCGGGCGTCGACTGCCTTCGACACAGTACCGCGATGCGTGTCCCCGACAGCGAAGGCCTACATTCGGCAACAGTCGACGACGTCCGTGGCCTGCTCGACGCGGTCAACGCCGTGCATCTGGCCGAGCGAACGGAGCGGGCGCGAACGCTCGCGACACGCGTCGTCACCCTGCTGAACGCGGACGACGCCGCGGTGTTCGTCGGTGAGAATGGGAATCTGCCGGCGTGGCTGGCGGGTTCCGCTGGCTTGCCCGTGCCCGTAGTCCTCACCGCCGGCCTGACCGCCGACCTGTCCGAAGGCATCACCCATTCCGCGGCCCGAACGACACGCCCGCCGACACCGGCCGTGTTGCGGTCGGTCTATCGCGCCGACCGGCTCTCGGTGTTGGCCGCTTGGCGACAGACGCCGTTCGGCGACCGCGACCAACACCTGCTGGGCCTGCTCCATCAGGCCGTCGCGTGGGCGTTCGCGCCCGACGCCCAGCGTTCCGGCCTGCCCGCCGGCGCGGAGGCCGTTTTGGAACTGATGCTGATGGGCCTGCCGGAAAAGACGATCGCCCGGCGGCTCGGCCGCAGCGCGCACACGGTCCACTCCCACATCAAACGCGTGTACCGCCACTACCGCGTCAGCAGCCGGCCGGAATTGATGGCCCGGTACTTTGATAAGCGAACCGGATAAGGGTCCACGGATCGCTTCATCCCGGCCGGCTGTTCCTGTCTCGCCAGGTCGGGAAAGATCGATTGCATAATCGCGTCATGTTATCGGACGCGTGAGCGAGATTTTCGGAACGACTGAAATGTTTTTCCGACGATGTCGATTGTCAGGCCCCGCAAGACCGTTTTTATCCGTCTGTTAAGAAAATTTCATTTAACCGGCACGATCGTATTAAGCAGGACGGCCCGTTTCCCCGATGAAACTTAGCCCGCATCACGCGGGTCTTTCGCACGAAGCGTTCGCGGCCTTTGGTCGGGCGGCGGGAACGGACGTGCGGGAACGAGAGCGCGAGGAAATGGATGATTTTGATCTCGTTAAAGAGTTTCTCGTCGAAAGTTACGAGAATCTGGACCGCTTAGACCAGGATTTCATCGCGTTGGAGATTGATCCGACGGCGACGGAAAAGCTGGCGAGCATTTTTCGCACGATTCACACGATCAAAGGCACCTGCGGCTGTCTCGGCTTCGGCAAGCTCGAATCCGTGGCGCACGTCGGGGAAAATCTACTGAGCCGTCTTCGCGACGGCACGCTGGGCATCAATACTGAGATCACGACCGCGCTGCTGAAACTGGTCGACGCGATCCGCGAGATCCTGCACAGCATCGAATCTGCACAAACCGAGGGCAACGGCGATTACAGCGCGCTGTGCGCCACGCTCGTCCGCCTGAACCAGGCCGGCACGGCTGCCGAAGCGGATCACGCCGCGCCGGTGCCGGCCGCCGAACCCATTGCGGTTTCGATGGCGGTTATGGAAGCCCCGGCGGCTGTGGAAGTGCACGCCGTTGCCGAAGCCGCGCACCCGGCTGAAGACGATCACGCCCCGAAAGCGGCCGAAAACGCCGAAAAGAAGGCCTCCAGCGGCGACTCCGTTGCCGGCAACGCCATCCGCGTCGACGTCGAACTGCTCGACAAATTGATGACCCTCGTCGGCGAACTGGTCCTGGCCCGCAACCAGGTGCTCCAGCACACCGCCGCCCAGCAGGAGCCGGCCCTGCAACGCACCGCACAGCGCCTCAACCTGATTACCACCGAACTGCAGGAAGGCGTCATGAAGACGCGCATGCAGCCGATCGGGAACCTGTGGAACAAGTTCCCGCGCGTCGTCCGTGACGTCGCCAATGCGTGCGGCAAGAAAGTCCGCCTCGAAATGGACGGCCGCGAGACCGAACTCGATAAGACCATTATCGAAGCGATCAAAGACCCGCTCACCCACGTCATTCGCAATAGCGTCGATCACGGCGTCGAAGCGCCCGAAAAACGCCGCGCCGCCGGCAAGCCCGAAGAAGGCTGTCTGCTGATGCGGGCCTTCCATGAAGGCGGCCAGGTCAACATTGAAATTATCGACGACGGCAAAGGCATCGATCCGGCGATCATCAAACGCAAAGCCGTCGAAAAAGGCCTGATCACCGCCGACCAGGCCGCCCGCATGAGCGAGCGCGAAGCGGTGCACTTGGTTTTCGCGCCCGGCTTCTCGACGGCTGAAAAGATCACCAACGTCAGCGGCCGCGGCGTCGGCATGGACGTGGTGAAGACCAACATCGAAAAAATCGGCGGCACCGTCGACATCCAGAGCCGCGTCGGCGAAGGCACCACGCTCCGCATCAAGATCCCGCTGACGCTGGCCATCATTCCCGCCCTGATCGTCACCAGCGGCGGCGAACGCTTCGCCATCCCCCAGGTCAGCCTGCTCGAACTGGTCCGTCTGGAGGAAAAGGAAGCCGGCATCGAATTGATTAACGGCACGCCACTGTACCGTTTGCGAGGCAACCTGCTGCCGCTGCTTTACTTGAATCGGCAACTCAAACTCACGAACGCCAGCAAAGCCAGTGGCGAGAACATCGTCGTCCTGCGTGCCGGCGAGCGGCAATTCGGTCTGGTCGTCGACCAGATCAATGACACCGAGGAAATCGTCGTCAAACCGCTCGGCAAGCAGCTCAAAAGCCAAGCCGTCTTCGCCGGCACAACGATCATGGGCGACGGTGGCGTGGCGCTGATCCTGGACGTGCTCGGCATCGCACAGAGTGCCAACGTCATGTCGCAGCACACCGACGCGAACGCCCGCACCGCCGTCCACCAGAACGGGGCGGCTTCCGCGGACAAGCGGACGCTGCTGCTGTTCCGCCTGCGGGACGAGGAACGCATGGCCGTCCCGCTCTCGGCGGTGGCGCGGCTGGAAGAGTTCGACCGGGCGAAGATCGAACACGCCGGCAACCAATTCGTCGTCCAGTACCGCGGCAAGATCATGCCGCTGATCAACTTGTCCGAAGTCCTCGGCGACCGTCGTGCCAAGGCCCGCATGAGCCGGCGAAAGAAGACCGAATCCGCAGCGGCCAAGGCCCAGGTGGTCGTTTACACCCATCAAGGCCAGAACGTCGGGCTGTTGGTCGAGTGGATCGTCGACGTGATCGATGAGCAGATCGACGTCGAAACCTCGGGCGTCCGTCCCGGCGTACTGGGGACGGCCATCATCAAGGGCAACGTCACCGAACTGCTGGACGTCTCCGCGATCGTGCAGAAGGCGCTCGACACGATGGGGCCGCGGGCGGCGGCTGCCTGTGAACTTTCCGACGACCTGCTGTCCGAACCGGTCGCCCGCGCGGCTTAAGGGATCTGAAATGAACGACAACAACCAATACTGCACCTTTCTCGTCGACGGCCTGCTGTTCGGCGTCGGCGTAAAGGTCGTGCAGGAAGTGATCCGCTATCAGCAGATGACCATGGTGCCACTGGCACCCCGCGAGATCGGCGGCCTGATCAATTTACGCGGCCAGATCGTGACGGCCGTTGAACTGCGCCGCCGGCTCGGGCTGCCCGACCGGGCCGACGCGGCCAAGCCGATGAACGTCGTGGTCCGCACCGAAGAGGGGGCGGTCAGCCTGCTGGTCGACGAGATCGGCGAGGTGGTCTCGATCGATCCATCGACCTTCGAACCGCCGCCTGAAACGCTCACCGGCGCCGCCCGCGCCTTGATCGACGGCGTCTACAAGCTCAAAGGCCGGCTGCTGCTGGTCCTGAATACCGATAAAGCCGTCAACGTGTGTTGACGCACGCAGTCCACTGTCGGGTCGGCGGTGCAGTCACCACGGCTCCCTATCGCTACATAAATGAGTCGGATCTAGCAGGCGAGCCGTCGAGCCGCCGGAGGAATGTCACATGTCCTATTTCAAGAACTTCAGCATAACGACCAAGCTGGTCGTCAGCTTCGTCTTCGTCGCCGGCATCGCCGTCGGCATCGGACTGCTCGCCATCAGCAACCTGCGCACGCTCGCCGCCAACGGCGCGACGATGTACAACGACACCGTCAAGCCGGCCGTGGCCGCCGGCGAGATGGCCGCGGACTTCCAGCGGATTCGGGTGTTGATGCGCGACCTGGCGATCTCCACCACCGATGAGCAGAACCGCGCGATCGCCGCGAACGTCGACAAGTACAAGAAGGAGGTCGCGACCCTGTTCAAGCAGATCGAGGCAGCCAACATGTCGAACGAGGACAAGGCGGCGACCGACCATTTCGATAAAGCGTGGGCGGCCTACCTCCCGCTCAGCGCCCGGGCGGTCGAACTCGGCATGTCGAACAAGAATGAGGAACTGGTCGCGTTGCTGAACGGGCCGATGGCGGCGCTTGGCAAGGAAATTTCCGATGCCACGCAGGAATTGCTCGACCGGCAGGCGGCGGGCGCCCAGCAACTCAACGAGGCGAACCAAGCGGCGGCTCATACGGCGCAGACGACGTTCATCATCGTCCTCCTCGTCGGCACGGCCATCGCAGTCGGGCTGGGTCTAACGCTCTCGATCTCGATCGGTCGCCCGCTCAAGGCGATGGCGAAGGTCGCCAACAGTATCGCGGTCGGCGACCTGGACCAGCAGATCACTGCCAGTGGCCGTGACGAGATCGGCCGTTTGGCGGACGGATTCCGTGGCCTGATCGGGTACATCCGCGGCATCGCTCTGGCGGCGGACAAGCTGGCCAGCGGCGACCTGACGACCGAGGTGGTGCCGCAGGGTGACAAGGACGTGTTGTCCAAGAGCTTCCAGCAGGCGTTCCGTTCGCTGCGGGAGACGATCAGCCAGATCTCCGACAACACCGCGACGCTCTCGGCGGCCTCGGAAGAGCTGTCGGCCACCAGCACGCAGATGAGCGCCAACGCCGAGGAAACCAGCGCCCAGTCCGGCGTGGTGTCGGCGGCGGCGGAGCAGGTGAGCAAGAACGTGCAGACCGTCGCCACCGCCAGCGAGCAGATGTCGGCGAGCATCAAGGAAATCAGCAAGAACGCCGCCGAGGCCGCCAAGGTGGCGACCGGGGCGGTGCAGGTGGCCGACCACACCAACGCCACGATCACCAAGCTGGGCGAGAGCAGCCAGGAGATCGGCAACGTGATCAAGCTGATCACCAGCATCGCCCAGCAGACCAACCTCCTGGCCCTGAACGCCACGATCGAGGCGGCCCGTGCCGGCGAGGCGGGCAAGGGGTTCGCGGTGGTGGCCAACGAGGTCAAGGAGCTGGCCAAGGAAACGACCAAGGCGACCGAGGACATCAGCCAGAAGATCAGCGCCATCCAGGGCGACACCCAGAGCGCGGTCTCGGCGATCAAGCAGATCAGCCTGGTGATCAACCAGATCAACGACATCAGCAACACCATCGCCAGCGCGGTGGAGGAGCAGACGGCGACGACGAGCGAGATGGGCCGCAACATCGGGGAGGCGAGCAAGGGGAGCACCGAGATCGCCCAGAACATCACCGGCGTGGCCCAGGCGGCCCAGAGCACCAGCGGCGGGGCGACGCAGACGCAGTCGGCCTCGGGCGAGCTGTCGAAGATGGCCGCGCAGCTGCAGACGCTGGTGTCACGCTTCAAGTACAGCGACGACGGCCAAACCCCGGCGTCGATCAAGCTCAACCCG
>DASVSC010000272.1:0-17626 GCA_036388295.1 Tepidisphaeraceae bacterium
GGGGTTGAGCGCCAGTTGGCTGTCGGAAGCGGAATCGATCGCGACGTTGTTGCCGGTCGTGATGGCAATGTCGCCGAACGCAGTCACATTGAGCTGCCCGGTCGCGTTGATCGTGCCCGTGGTCACTGTCGTCGCCGTCACGGTGCCGGTGACGGAGACGCCAGTCGAATGGACCCTTAGCTTTTCCGCGCTGTTGTAGCCGAGGATGAGCGGCTTGCTGACGGTGGTCCAGAGGTAGCACCAACCGTTGGCGTGGCTCGACCCTAGATCGGCCCGCATCGTCTGGCCGCCCCAGGAGTTGCCCCAGGTGACCGCGACGTACTCGGCCGTGAGGTTGCTGGCGAACTGGTTGATCCGCAGGGCAAAAAAGTTGTTGCAGGTCAGGTCGTTGGCTTTAACGTCGCCGGCCTGATTCACGGCAAACGTCTCGGTGTTGCTCGCCTTGCGGACGCTGATGACTTTGGTGCCGAGCGACTCACTCCCGCCGTTGGTGTCGAAGATGAGGCCTGTAGCTTCGACGCGGGTGCGGAAGTTGCTCGCGGCCGCCGTCACTGGCCCGCTGAAGGCGGCTTGGATTGTTGTCTCGCTATAGATCGTCCCGGTCGCGCGCTGATAAATCAGCACTTCACGGTCAACCATATTGTCATAAAGCCTTAGGGTCGGGCCGATGTTGATCGTGGTATTAGCCCCAAGCGTGCCGCCGGCCAGCGGCAGGTACAACGTGGCCGGGTCCACGTTGGGGACGTTGTTGAGGGCGAGCGCCGCGCGCTGATCCGCCGCCGTGGCCCCCGTCAGCACGGCCCGGCCGGCGGCGGTCGCGTCGCTGATCTGTGACGCCGGGTGTGAGTGCGCGAGCGGCGTGCGTGCATCGGCAAGGCGGGCGTCGTTGTTGTTGACTTTGGCGGCGAGCGCCATGCTTACAGCGGACGCGTCCGCCTTGGCGCTGACTGCTGTCGCGACATCGCCGATCGTCGGGATTGCCAGTGGCCGGTCGAGCGTCACTATGCCAGGGATGACGGCGACGGCAGCGGCCAGCACGTTGACCTGCGCCACCGTCTCCCATGACACAAGGCCGTACGGGACGGTGACGCTGGCGGGGTTGTAAATCTGTGCGCCCATGTCGGATCAGAAGCTCGTGCCTGCTTCGCCGCGCGTGCGGCGTACGCGGACGGTCAGGTTGTTGCCGAGCCACACCGCGGCCGATTGGTTGAGCGCGGCGTGGTCGGCCCACGTCACGCGGCCGGCGATGAATGTCGTGCCATCCGGCCGGCGGAACTCGGCCGCCGTCGCCAGGTACACCAGCGTGTCTTTACGCAGATGATCGGCCCCGATCGGTCGCACCCACTGGGCGTCCCGGCGCAGGGCGAGATAGGCGTCCCCGGCCGCGTCCTTCGCGGCGTCGTCGGTAACGTATTCCTCGGGCGGATACTCGCCCTGGAAGTCCAGCAGCGGCCCGCCCGTCAGCGTCAGCAGGTGGATGTCACGCTCGATCACATGCGCGACCGACAGCACACCGATCCGGCGCGAACCGCGCCACGGTCGCACGCGCGGGGCCTTGGCGCGGTAGGCCGCGATCGGTTTGTTGATGTCCCATGTGAGCGCTTGGAAACTTGTCAGCCGCACCGCGTCGTCAGCGTCGAACGCGTCGAAGCCAACGAGACGGCCGTTGGCCTTGCGGCGCAGCTTGTTGATCTCGGCGTAGCAGACAGGGGAAGCGTGTGTCGCGTCGTCGGTGTCATAGTAGATCGCGTTGGCGTTCAGGTCTGGCACCAGCGGCGCGTCCGCTTTGCTTGCCGGCGAACCGGCCCAGTTGCTCCATTCGCACCCCTGGTAGTAGTAGGTGATGACGAGGCCGATGGTGAAGGATTCATCCCGTATCATCCGGGCCATGCCGGCCACGCAACGCGGCACGTCCGACCACGGGTTCTCCGGCAGGTCGTAGCGCCGCACCGCTTCCGCGTATCGTGGGTCGGCCCGCAACACGTCGGCGTCGAAGTTGCCGTGGTAGATGCTGGGTTGTGCCTCGGCGTCAAGCACCACGATGTCCAGCTCAACCCCGAGACGTTTCAGTTCGCCAAAGAACGCCATGAACTGCGCGAGGGCGATGCTGATGCCGTTGGGGTGCCAGAGCGACGTCTTGCCCCCCGGCAGCAAGTCGAGCGGGTTGCCGAACAGGTGATAGTTCCCGCCGTTGAACAGCAGCACGCGGCAACCGGGCGGCATCGCCATGATCCGCGGGGCGACGGCACGGGCTTTCTCGATCGTGAGCCCGTCCGCTTCGCCAACGGCCGGCATGTAGAGCGCGTGGCGCGAGCGGGTCGGGAACCACGACAAGTACAGCGGGACGACGACTGTGGTGATGGTCGGCTGGGTGTTCATTGGGCCTTGCCGAACTTGTGCGCGAAACGCACATCGAACAATTCACTTGTCACGGCCGACACGGCCACGTCCTTCTCGCGCCGGATCACGTACCAGCCGAGCGGGCCGGTCATGGTCCGGGTCTGCTGCTCAAGCGAAAACTCGTAGCGCTCGGTGATCTGCGGACACTTGCGGCGTTCGACGTCGATAGCGGCCTGGAGCGCGGCGACGGCCTTGGCGTCGCGGCCCTGAGGCTTGCCCTTCGCCCCAGCCGCACGCCAGGCGAGATACTTGCCGTGTTCGGGGCCGTCGCGGCTGTTGCTCTCGCTTTCAATGATGGGCGCGGCACCCGCTTCCGCGGCCAGCGCGTCGCGCCGCGTGATGTAGGCGCCTACGTTCTCGGCGTACGGGTGCCAGCCGACGGCATCGATCTTGCCGCCTAGGTCTTTGATCTTGCGCAGGTCGCGGGCAGGGTTGCCGCCGTTGAGCCCGCCGAGGACGACGGGGATGCCTGCCTCGCTCAGCACTTCGTACGCGGGGTTGAGGAACAGCGCGACGAACTCGGCCATCGTGCCCGGCCAGTAGTCCTCGGCGGTCGTGTTCTCGTAGAACATTTCGTTGCCGACTTGCGCACTGACGAGCGGCTTGAGTTCGGGCGGGATTGACGCGACGAACGCGCGGGCCGATGCCTTGGTACCCTCGATCGTCGGCAGCTTCGCGCCGACCTCGCGCCACTTGCCGCACGCGAGCGTGATCAACACGCGCGTCACGCCGGCGTCAACCAATGCCTGCACGCGGTCCCAGCGGACAGGACTGTCATCGTCGATCGACGGCGTGCCGGTGGTCGTGTCCCATTCGCGGATGCCGACGCACCCGATCGCCGCCAGGACGGCCGCGTGCGGCTTCGTGCCTTCCCAAAGTTTTGACGACACTGGCAGATCCGGCCGCACGGTCGTCGCGCCGCAGACGCCGAAGATGTAGGGCTGCTCATCCGTGTCGGGGATATCGGTGGGCGGTTCGGCGTCCGTCTCCATGGCCATGGAGCCGATGTTGACGTCCGTAATCTGCTCGCCATGCGCAAGCGTAACGGCCAGGCAGCCCATGGTCGCGCCGGGATTGCTGATGCGGTAGCCGGCGGGGAACTCGCGCGTCACGAGGTAGTCGCCGGCCGGGAGCCCGGTAAACGTGTAGCGGCCGACGGCGTCGGACTGCGTTGTCGCCCGAATGCCGGTGGATCCGGACAGACGCACCGTGCGGATACCAGTCGGCTTTTCGCCAGCGTCCATGACGCCGTTCGCATTGTCGTCGTTGAACAACGTGCCGCTGATGGCACCGACCGTGGCCTTCGCGGCGATGACGAGCAGGAACGTGCGCGGCTCCCCCGCATCCTTGAGGTCCGCGTCAGCCGGCGTGAGCTTGATCGTGTACGTGCCGATGGGCAGGGTCAACGACGTCGCATCGGTCATGCCAATGCGGAAGGGCGTGTGGCGGTCAATGCGCGCCACTACGTCTCGCCCCTTGTCGTCGATGATCTGGACGCGCAGCGCCGGCGACGTCGCCGAGACTTGTAGCACCGGAGCAAAGCCGATGTCCGAAAGCACGACGGGCGACGCGCTGAGGCATCGCCGCGGCTTGCCGATGTCTTTCAGCAAGTCGTTCCAATAGGGCGTGTCGATGGCGTAGGCGGGGGTGCTCATGTGCGGGTCTTTCGTTGCCGCCGATCACGGCAGAGTCGACAAAGTGGCGAGCAGGGCTGCATACGCGTCGGGTAGACCATTGCTCAAGCAACCGCCCGGCGCGATGACGAGCAGGAGTAGCGACGCCACGTACCGCGGCGGGTACGTGCACGCTAGGTAGCCAATGGAGATGCGTGCGAATGCGATCAAGGGCTCGGAGTCCTGCCGGACGACGGTGCGTGTGGAATCACGCCGCTCACGAACAACTCGCCGTCTATGGCCATGATGCGCTGGCGGATACGTTCACTCTGCAGGTACTCACGTGCTTCGTGCAGGTCGAAGGCTTCGGCGGCTTTGTCGAGCAACTTCTGCTGGGCGATGTCGTGCCGACGGTGCCGGCTCCAACCGAACCACAGCATCGATAGGCCCACGGCTATGCCGACGAGCAAACTGACTACGCGCAGCCACGCTTCGAGACCCGGCAGAAACGACACGGCGACGCCGATCTGCGGCGCGACGGTGCCAATACCCATGATGTTCGTGGTGGGATTCACAGCGCGGTGTTCATGAGAGACGGATGCGTGGGATCCGGCGCTGGCCTGGCCGACACCGTGAGTGGGCGTCGGCCAGGTGTGCCGGGGCGGGAACGACCGCATCGCGGCCGGTAAGCGGGCGGAATGGTGGGGTAGGCTTTGAGGCGGGGTCCGTTTACTTGGTGCGACGAAGGATGCGAGCGAGTAGGCCCGGCTTTGCCTTCGCGATTTTCTTGATCGGTGCCAACTCGGCCACGACATCCGCCGCGAGCGCCTGCAGTTCGTTCACCGCGTCGGTGTGAAGGCGCGCGGCTTCGGTGGCTCGGGCGTTGGCGAGGATGACGTTCGTGTTCGCCTCGGCATGCTGGTCTGCAGTCTGCTCGACGACTTTCTGTGCGGTGACGAGCTGGGCGGACAGGCTTTGATAGTTCGATACGTTCAACATGCGCGAGGCTCTCCTGTGCTGAGGGTTAAAGCAGTGTCTTCCGGCTCGACAGGTAGCCGGTCCATCCCATGAACGGGAGGTTGTTTGTGAGGAAGCTGCCAAGCCGGAAAAGGCCGGTGGCCGGCGACAGGTAGGTGAGGCCGATTTTGAAGAAGCACACGACCAAGTAGCCGACGATGAGCCAGCGGACGTAATCGACGCACACGCCGAACAGCTTGTAGTACCAGGTGTCGTACTTCGCGAGGCGCTTCGTCAGCCTGCGCGTCTCGTTCGTGTACGTTTCTCGCCACGCTTCGTTCAGCTTGATTCCGTCGCGGTTGGCATCGGCGACGGCGTCCTCCAGATCGCGCATGTAGGCGACGATGCGCTTGGCACCGGTGATGATCTCATCGAGCCGCCAGGTGAGCGAGAGCGGGGCGTCAAGGCCAACGGCCGGCGCGGGCGGCGCCTTGGCTATGAATGTCGGCAGCGGGGTGGTGATCCTTTTGGCTGAATGCGTGCTTGGCGTGACTTCCGGTGTCGGTGTGAGCTTCGGGAACCACGGGGTGCCTGCCTTGGCGGCTTCCGGCGCCGGGGCGAGCATGAGCACGGCCAGCGCAACAATTGGGGCGAGTGGGGCGAGCAGCTTTTTCATCATCGTGCATTCGCTTTCCGCCACTCGGCGATCTTCTCGGCCTTCTCCTGCTCGGCCAGTACGGCGATGCGGCCGGCCTCGCCGGTGGCGCTCTTCGTCAGCGGTGGCATGCGGGCTAGGTCGCTTTGCAAAGCTGCCATGGCCGGCACGGTTTTGTCCGTTGCCGTACACCCGCACACGCCCGCCGCGACGGCTACCACGGCGATGACGGCGAATGCTGCACGCGTGATTCGCGAGAGATAGAGTGAGCCGTCGTCGTGGATGGTGTTGGCGGGCGTGTTCATGGTCGGTCGTGAGGCAAAAAGCTGGTGACGATTTTCAGGAAGGTCAGGGCGACGATTACCGCGTCCACTTGGGTGACCGGTAAGCTGCTCACGCCCACTTCTTTCCGCCGAAGAGCCGGTTCAGGTCGTCGAGCCCGGAGACTTCGAGTCGCCGCACTTCGGTGACGCTGATGCGCAGCCGCTTGCCGAGCATTTCCCGCGTGAGGAAGTACTCGCCGAACAACTCCCAGCGGTGCCGTAGCACGACCTGAACGTCGTCATTCAGCAACGGCAGAAAGCGTTTCAGTGACGCCAACGCACCGGGGGGGATCTTCACAGGCTGTGGCATGATCAGGCGGCGAGCAGGGTCCGGCCCTGGGCGGCGTTGCCCAGCAGTTGCTGCACCATCGTGCGGCGTGATTCGGGATCGAAGTCGTCCAGCGGTCGGCCGAGCACCAGCAGCAAGTCGCCGCGGAACCGTTTGAGGATCCGGCTGACGGTCGGCTGGCTCACCTGGGCTTTGACGGCGGCGACGTCTTGCGGGTCGCCGTCGATCAGGACGAATTGCACGACAGCGGCGTTGCGTGGGGTGGCGAGCGTCATGGTGCGGATGGGTCGAACGGAGCGGCTTTCCAATGGTGCCGCAGGCCATGCACGTTTGTGAATAACGGGGCCAGCGGCGTTCATCACGCGTATGCTTTTTGCGAGTAATTCTGCACCGCACAAAGCCGGCAACTCTGCACGGGCGTCGGGTGCCGTCTGTCGTGCACGCTTCTACGTTTGCGTCGTGCCGCAGCCTGCTGCTTCGCCCTCGGCACGGCCGGGATGAGCGCAGCCAACAGCTTCGCGGCGGCACCGGCTGTGATGTACATCTTGTGCGGGTAGCCTGTGTTGTATTCGCGGGCGTTATGCCAGACGTACAACCACACCATGCCGCTGGCGTCTGCGGTGACGCGCACGCGGGGGAAGCGACCACGTCCACCCGATCCGAAATCATCCTGCTTCATCGGCCGCCGCCTCTCGGGGCAGCCGCTCCCAGCCGCTGAACAGCCTTATCGTAGAGTCTGTCGACCAATCGCATCTCGGCCGGCGTAGTCGCCAATTTCAGCGCCTGGCGCTTCGTAGCGCGGAGCTTCGCATGCGGTCCCATGCAGAGGTGACCGTGCTTCTTTAACGATGGGCGGGCTTTGTTGCTCATGAGGTTGTGTCTCCGTGTAAGTCGATCACTACAGCCACGACCAACAGCACAACCCACCAACCAGTGATTTGGTGGGCGTTATTTAACATGGCCGCCAGATATGTCAGCGTCGTGCACGGCATGAACAGGAAGCCCAGCACCGGCCAGAACCGGCTGTTGAACCCGCGGGCGGTGTAGTCGGTGAAGAACCACACGGTTGCGAGCGCGATTTGCGCGAGTGCCTTCATTCCTTCGTGTCCTTTCGAGACGGTCGTCCAATGCCCATCTCCGCCGCGCACAACTCGCAGACGTGCTCGACGGGTGTCCCGCCGCTCCGCAGAGGCACCGGCCCCAACTCGACGCGCACGATCAGCCGCGAGTCGGCCAAGGACACGCCACAGTTTTTCGCGGCAGGATCGTTCATCAGTCAGGCACCCGGTCCCAATCGATCGAGTTGCTCGCGCCGTGCTTGCCGTTGCTGGCACGGCGGTAGCGTTGCCGTTCCGCCTGCGGTAGATCGTTGATGCGGACCAAGCTGCCGCGGTAGCCGTCGTTGATCGGCACGCCACCAGCTTCTTCAAGGAGCGTTTGCGTGCGGCCAAGATAGACGTGCTGCACGTAGATGTCGTAGCTGTGCCCCGACGTCGTGAGGTACTGCGGCGGGTAGACGCGTCGCTCGCCCTTGGCACGTTTCATCAACGTGTCTCGGCCGCCGGGCGGGAACTCACCGCCACTGCCGGGTGGAATGCTCTCGACGTCGTCGTCCCAAGCTCCGCCGCTCGGCGTCATCTTGCGCATGTCGGCCAAGCGTTTGACGATGGCGTTGCTGGCGTCCTCGGCTTGGCGGTAGCGCTTCGGGTAAAGACTCTGGACTTCGCCCCAAAACTGGAGTTGGTCAGCCAGGCTCATGCGCTGCAAGTGCACGCGGAGATCCCGTTTGCCGATGTCGTCGAGCTGCTCGGCGACTTCCTGCCAGGTGAGGCGGCGCACTTCCGCAGGCGCGGCGTATACGCGGCGAGGCGCGTCTTCGTGTGTTCCGAGGGTTGTAGTGCTGGTGGTGCTCATGGGTACGGCTTGCCTCAGGCCACGATGGCGGTGTCGGCGCGGTTGGTCGGCAGGGGCAGCGTGTCGGCGTGACAGCGCACGAGTCGGCGAATCTTCTTCACGTTCTCCACGAGCCGCTGGTAGCGCGGCCGTGAAACGTTCATTTCCTTCGTGATCTTGCGCCAGTGGTCGACGTCCAGCTGGAAGCTCGTCTTACGCTTCACGACCTGGGGCCACGGGTAGAGGTGGTCAAAGGGAAGTCCGAGCGAGGCACGGAGCTTGCGCAGGGCATGCAGCTTGTAGCGGTTGGCTTTGTTCGCCATGGCGGTCGTTCCTTGTGGCCCTTGGCCGGTTGTTCAGTGGGCGCGGCAGAAAATGGCGATGCCGGCGGCGGCGAAGGCGATGGCAATAGCAGCGATCGCAGTGACGACGCTCTGCAGGCCGTCTGGATCGGGATTGTCCAGCGTGCGGCTGCCGTCGACGCTGTCGGGGAATGTGTCGGCGGCGGCGGCGGGCGACGTATTACTCACAGCTGGCCAGGTGGTGGCTTTTGCGCTGTGACAGTTCACGCGTGCGAATGTCTGCCAGTAGCGTGAGGTATTGGGGCTTGCGTGATCTACGGCGGCGGCATGTCCGGCCAGTGCAGCATCGTTGCGCGCCCAGAGTTCCGGCCGACGGAAGTTCGGTTCGCCAGATTCTCGACGCGACAGCTCGTATGTCAGCTGCGGCTGACCAGGACGCCGCAGGATGCTCCAGGTGTCGTCCGGCCAGCCACTCGACTCGGCAACTTTCTGTAGCGCGGCCCAGTCGAGCGCCTCGAACTCGGCCAGGACATTGACGTCGGCTGGTGTGTACATGTCGCCGGCGGGCTTGACGCGGTGGAGTGCGTAGTGGCATCCATCCTCGACGGGTCGGAGCGACTGCTGCAGGCCGTCCTCGATCGAGTGTTTCAGCACGAGTTCCGGGCCTTCTGGCTCTTCGGTCTGCGTGGCGCTGATGCACATTTCGCAGCGGTCGTCGCACAGCAGGTCGTCCTGCAGTTCATCGAGGTGTGCTAGGGCGTAGTGGTCGGCCAGCGTCACAGGCCGGAGCGCTGCCGTACGGCGTGCGAGCTGCTCGTTGCGAGCGAGCGCGGCCGCGGGCGAGCCGGCGTGGTGGCTGCCGCTGCGGGCTTCGGCCAGCGAGCGATCCACCTGCCGCAACTCGTCGGCGCTGAAGGGGCGACGGCTGGACCGGCGAGGGGACGATACGTAGCTCATGAGTCCTTCGGCGGGCTAGTTCACGTCGCTGTACGCCTGCCCCGTGGGCATGGCGAAGCGACGGTCGGGCAATCGAATGCCCTTGCCGGCCAGAAGACGACGAGCGTGGCGGACGTGCGACCAGATGGTTGGTGGCTGAACGAACAGGCGATCGGCGGCGTCCGCCGCGTCTCTCAGCTCACAAAACACCAACTCGACGACATCGCGTGGCTTGCCCTGCAGATGGCCCAGATCGGAGGATGAAAACGGCTTCATGCTCAACATGGACTTAGCTCACGCCTGCAAAACAGCACGTTCTCCTACGGAAATGCAGAAAGCTGAATAAGCACTGGGGCATCGAGTGGCCAAAGGCGGGTCAGCGCCTCCACCACACATACAGCGCCGCCCGCCACAGGGTCTGTGAAGCGAACGCGTACGCCTGCACGGCGGCGGCCCTGCGGCGGCACACCGTGCAGCAATGGGCCGAGCCGTACGCCGCGGAGCGTACCCGTACCAGCAGCGGCATCGATCGCCTCGTCGAGCGTGGGCCTCAGGCCGGCCATAAGGGCCGCCGACCACCCGACCGGCCACACGTGCAAATCGGCTTGAGCGGGAGTCAGTCGATCGATGGCTAGCTCGAAAGCCGGCAACACGCGAGCGGGCAGGGTGAGGGGCGGCCGGCGGACCCGCATGGCCGGTGGGCGCCCCGGCCAGTGGCTGGGTTCATCCGAGCAGAAGACGGCGCGCACGACAGGCGCACCGGGCACAACGACTGGAACGACGGCTTTAACCATAGAGGTGGCAGTGGTGGGTAAATCTACCAAGTGCACGCACGTTTGCGACAGGGGAAAACCTGATTTGTTAGGGCGCTGTGACTCCCCTGAAATCAGGATGAATCGTGGCGTGATCACGTATATCAGCCTGAACAGCAGGCTGCTTCCCCTCGCGCGGCCCGGCCGGCAGGGTATCCTGCCGGTCATGAAGCTCATCACTTTCGAAGCCGCCGCCGCCATGCTCGGGGTCAGCGTTAAGACCATCGATCGCATGTGCGACCGGGGCGAGTTGCGACGCGTGGCGCTGCCCGGTAAGGCCAAAGAGGATGGGGCGCCCGGCCGGAAGCTCAACCGGATCGATCAGGTCGAAATTGAGCGGAAGGTCGCCGTTTGGACGACTACACCGACGTCGGCGGCGCCGGCTCGGCGGGTGGCGGCGAAGCCGACGGCGGGGCGATCACGTGTCCGCCGACGAGTGCTGTAACCGCGTTGGCGTTCCAGTGGTCGAGCAGCACCTGACCCACTTGCACGAGGCTGCCGACGCCAACGCCCTCCACGTACTGCGGCCGCATGCCCGGCATGATGTGCCCCTCGTGCAGCAGCCGTGCCGTCTCATCGCACCCGGCCGTCAGGGTGATGCTGGCGTGCCGGATCGCGTAGAACCCCAGCGGGCGTAGCGGCGTTCCGGCCGCGTGCAGGCGCCGGCGGTTCGTCGCGTGCCATTGCTTCACGTTGTCAACGCGGTTGATCACCTGCACCGTGCCGTCGTCGTCGCGGCGCACGACGTCGTAGCAGATGGGCTGGCCCTGCTCGGTCAGGAACGCGCGATTGGCCAACTCCGCCCGCGCCGGCACAGGCCTGGACGCCACTGCGGCGCGGACGGCGTCGACGACGATCGGCGGCAGGGCACAGGCCCGGTCGATTTCTGACTTCGGGCGGGGGAAGTGGATCAAACCCCAGCCGACCGGCAGGCCCAGGTGCGGCAGCGGGTCGAATTGCAGCAGCTCCGTCGTCAGCTCGGCACAGTCACCTTGGCCGTAGGCGGCGAAGTAGGCCAGCAGGTAGCAGGCCCGCAGCCGTGGCGACGCGGCGTCGTGCAGGGCCCGCAGCTCCGGAATGGTGGGCATGTGCCGCCCACCCGCTGCCGAACGGGCCTCACGCTGCTCACGGCGGCGCACGCGCGTGCTGACAGTCTTGATCACGCCCAGCAGCCGCAGCGGGCCGGTCAGCACGCCATCCACCGGATTGATGGCCCAGCGGAACATCGCGCGGAGCGAGCGGACGTGCCGGTTGAACGTCCAAGCCCCGAACCTCGAGCGCAGGGCCGCGAGATACCCTTTCAGAGTCGCCAGATCCGTTTCCTCATCGAGCGTGCGGATCAGGACGTGCGGCCCGACGCCGGCGAGCAGCTGGCGCAGGGCGTCGCGGTGGCCCTCGTAGGTCCGCGGCTTGATGTCGCCGGCGTCGAGGCGATCGTGCTCGGCGTTCAGGAAGGCGCTGGCGACGGCCTCGATCGACACGTCGACCGACTTGGCGGCCATCAGCTGCCCCTCGGCCTCACGCCGGGCGAAGGTGTTGTATTCCTCGAAAGCGGCTTTCCACATGCGACCGGTTGGGTCGACCTGGGCGAGATCGCCCCAGCGTATGCCGACGTCCGGGTCATGCCAGCGGCCGAAGTAGAAGTCGCGCCCGCCGACGCGCTTCTTCCACTGACCCGTTTTATGAGGCGTCAAGGGGAACTTCGGGTACGGGCGGTCGGGGCGAGTTTGATCGGTTGTGGGCATCACCAGTCCCGTACGCCATGCGGGCCTGTGCATCGCGCAGCACCGGGAATGAGGTGGGTAGGCGGGCGGGGTAGTTGAGCCGAAAGCGGTGGCCGACGTGTGGCGTGGTCGCGTCTGCTCTGTCGAATCGAAAGCGTGATTCGGCATGCGCGATCACCCCCGTCTGGTGTAGCCGGGAGTGGTCGCAACCGCATTCGAACCGGCACGGCGGAGACAAACAAAAACGGGCCCAAAAGCAAGAGTTTTGGCGCGTTCCGTGCGGCAGTCTCGTGTCATAAACGGCTTTTGCGCTTGACCCGCCCGGACCCGACGCCCCACAAAAGTACAGCAGCAGGGTACTAACAGGGTAGGATAAGTGCTTCCTTGAAAGGATTCCCACAATGGCTGCAACCACCGGATTCGACGACCTCAACGCCTTTCCTTGCGCACCTCACGAAGGCGCGGAGGGCGCCGCAAATTATGGGATGACTTTGCGAGATTGCTTGCGGCGAAGGCCATGGTCGCCCTACTTTCGATATGGGGTCGCGGTGTGGCGTTGGAGCGTGTGGCGGCAGATGCATACGCCTTGGCTGACGCGATGATGGCAGCCCGCCAATCCAGAGAATAGACCCTGACTGACCTAAGGCGGGTTTGGGAATCCCGACAATGCGCAGCGAGTTCCGGCCTCACGTCCACGGGTGCTTGGGCCCGTCGTCATCATACAGGGACGCGTGCACGCGATCAGCCGATGCGGTTGGTGCTGCCGCGGCGGGCGGCGCTTCATACGAAACGCTGTATGGCGCCTTCGGGGGTTCCCACGGCACGACCGACAGCGTTTCCAGGTTGAACTCGTTCACTCGGCACACGCGGGCGATCCGCGCGGCCTTGAGAGCGTCCCAGTCGGAATGCCCGCGTGCGCGAAACTCGCGGACGACCTTGCGCCAGGCGCCGATCGGCGAGCTGATGTAGTCGTACAGCGTGATGAGCTTCTCGGCCGTCGGCAGGCCGACGCGGTCGAGCGTGGACGCCATCGTCTGCTGGAGGTGTCGGCACTCGGCCTCAGCCGCGCTGACCTGCACCGTCTGGCCCGGCCGGCACTTGCCCGGGCGGTGGTGCTCACCGGGAATGGTCATCATGTGCTCGTCAGTGGCGACGATGATCTTGCGCCCGCGCACATCGGGGCTGGTGGCGAGAATGCCGATGATGTCGTCGGCTTCCAACATGGCCAGTTCTTTCACCACGCCACGGCGGCCGGCGAGTCCGGCGCGGGCGGTTTCGATGTTGTCCGGTGGGGCGGGTCGGCCGGCTTTGTACGCCGGATCCAAATCGTGCCTCCAGTAGCGGCGCGAGCGGTCCGACACAGCGACGATGGCGCGTGTGGCGTTCAGTTCGCGCACGAGCTTGTCGATCATCTGACCTGCGAGTGGCCCGGGATCTTCGGCGCGGCTGTTGGCTGAGTGCACGGCTTTGTAGGCGATGGGGTCGCCGTCGATGAGGAGGGTGATCATCTACATGCCTCCACGTCAGCGTCAGGATTCTCACGGCACGCCGACAGGTATTCTTGTACGAACTCGACTAATCCGTCGTAACTGCCCCACCCGTTTGCTGGGTTGAAAGCTTTGAATCGCGGCGGGTCAGCCAGCAGCAAGGCCAGCGCCGTCGTCAGGGGCTCGATCAAGTCGCCCGCCTTTGTGATGCCCAGCTCTTCGGGTCGCCACAGGTGTTGTTAGATTCCCGCTTCGCCAGCCATGGTGTTCAGGTTGTGCGTAATGTTGCTCTGGTGAACCGTCGTGCGCCTGACGGCCTTGAGGTAAACGTCTAGGCTCATCGCCTCACGCATCCTTTCTTGGTTGGGCGTCAGTGGTGTCGACCCCGGCAGGGGTGGCGGCAGCGGCGAGGGCTTCAGTTGAGTAGCACAAGTGTGACCAGTCGAGGCTGCCCATCATTTCCTCGCCATCGACTATGACGCGAGTGACAAGATCGGGCGACGGCCGCGTCTGCCATTGCGGCGAACCGACGCCGCAGCGGCACACGATGAGCGGTTGCCCGCCTTCGCCCCACACACGCATTCCGGGAGTGACAGGCACGCCGTCTGCCGTCTTGGGCAAGGCGTCCACGATCTGCTGCAGCCGGGCCAGTTGGGCGGCTTGGTCGGCGATCGTTGCGGCATCTCTTGCCATTCGTGCATCGGCGGCGGCAATTGCTTCGTCCAGGGCTTGCTGGACTACGTCGGATTGCTTGTCAAATGACGATATGGTTTGTTCAAGTGTGCTCATGGCTCTGTCCTTCGGGATAGTGCTGTCTGTCGGGGCGAACTTGCCGCAGCGGCGACGGCCGCGCTTACGCGTCCATTTCCGTTCCCGCCAATGCTTGTGCATGAACTTCGAGTCGTGCCGCTCGTGGCCGATGTGGAAGGCGTCGCAGCGGGCGCACCAGTAGACGCGGATCGTCTGATCGTGCGTTGTGTTGCGGTGCCGACGCACCATGTCGACGGCGACGGTCTTGGTCATCATCACCTTGCCGCAGATGCCGCGTTGACTCATCGTGCCGCTCCGTCAAAGAGGGTTTCGGACTGGATGGGGGCCTTCGTGCGGCGGGGAGGCTGCGGTATGTGCGCCATCAACTCCACTACGATGCGCGCGCCAGGGTGGTCGCCGATCGCGTGGTAGAACTTCCTTACCGACCCGTCGCATACCTGCGCGTCGTCTTTCCAAAACCCCGCGTCAGTCAGCGCATCAAGCACTGCCTTTTCACAGTTGTCACGATCGGGCTTGGGAATGAAGGGCAGTTCACCGGCGGCGTTATCGGCATACCACGGCTCGCACAGGTACTGCGGCCGCGGCATCAGCAAGTCGATGCTGCACGAAATTGGCCCTTCGATCGGCGCTACGCCCAACACGCCGGCTCGACTGAATGCGCGTCTGACATCTGCCTTCCACGCGTCGGCGGTGTCGGGCGTGTACGCGGCGTTGAACGGCTGGGGCGAGCGAGGATTACGCGGGTCGAAGTCTTTCGGCACGATGATGTTGTCCCGCATACGCGGTTGACCCTTGGGGATGCCGAACACGCGTACGCTGATCACCGTGCCGACCGCGGGTGCCGGTCCATAGAACGGCGGGGGCTGTTTACGCGCACCACGAAAACGGAGCGGGCGCTTCACCTGGGCGAACGCGGCTTCCGACGCCTTCTTCCGCGCCGCGAACTTTTGCAGCATGGCCTGGCGCCAGCCGCTGCTGCTGTTGTCGGTGATGCTCATCTTCGACCTCGTCGTCTGCGCTGTCGCGCCTGTCGCCGCGCGTCGTATGCGGTGTCGAGGAACAACCACGCGTGCGACACGATGGCGGCCAGCAGCCTGAATGGTTGGATGAGTTTCACCAGGTCCTCACAAACAAATGCGACCACGCGGGCTTTCACCCGCGCGGCCGGTGTGGTTACGACGGGAGCGTCGTCTTTCTGCCGCCGGCTTTCGGGTCGAAGCCGGCCGCCTTCGCCGCGGCGAGGTAGTCGCTGTCCTTGAGCCCCTTGAGTGACGTGTGCCACGCCTTTACGTCGTCGGTGGTCCCCTTCGAACTGCTGAACGCCTTCCGCGGGTCTTTCGCCTGAGCCGGCGACATCACCTTCGCCAGGATGGCCTCGTCCATCTTCTCCCCGGTGGTGTTGTCCTGGTGAACGTCCTGCGGCACGCCGACGCTGATGAACCGCTGATTGAGGTACTCCATGAGCGATTCCTGCGCTTCGTCGCGTGCCTTCTCCTCCGGCGTCGCCGCCTTCATCGGCCGCTGAATCTTTCGCTCGGTGAAGTAGCTGTCAATCGCGGCGTCGAGCTTCTGGGCCTGTGCGTCTGTGAGCCCATTGATGCTGTTCACACTGCTGCCGGCCATCGTGACGTAGTCGATCAGCTGGCCGATCGTCGTCAGTTCCGCCACATTCAGCTTCGCCTCGACGGCGTCGCTGATGTCCAGTTCACTGACGCCAGCTTCACGCCAGGCTGTATGCATCTCCTGCTGGTCCGGGTCGCCGGCGTTCTCTTCCTTCGGCGCCTTCACCCACGCGCTGATCGCCGCCGGCATCACGACGGCCAGCAGCTCCACCGTTTCGCCGTCTGTGGCTTTCAGGCCCAGCGGCTTCTCAGGCTTGTCGGGCAGGAAGAGCTGTGCGGTGTGATCCCGGCCGACGATCTTCTCCACGACCTTCAATGTGCTGGCCATGCGGTCGGGACTTACGCCGATGTCCGACTTCCCGAAGAGCGAGAAGTCAGGAATCATGTCCTCGAACGGCGGGTAGGGCAGCGTTTCGCCGTCCGTGCTCCACGATTGCCGTCCTTCGCCGGACGGCGTTTTGAAGATCAGTGAGAACGCGTTGTGCCGCTGCACCAGTGTGCACGTGGGCTCTTCGGCGTCTGACTTGGCGGCGATCTTGAGCACGGCGCGGGCGACGTCGCCCGGGATGATCGCGTCGACATGGCCGTCGAACAGCGCCTTGTCGTGGGTGACGATCACCATCCGTCGCCCGTCGGTGCCCACAATGCTGATCTGGTCGGCCTTAGCCTTACCGTTGCCTTTCTTCGACAGGATCCGCAGCGTGCTCATCGCGAACCTGGTGTCTTGGTTGAACGCCACGCCGACGGCGTTCAACATCCGAACCGGAAACGTCGCCTCGGCGACGCCGGGCTTCGGCTCCTTTTTAGGCTCACCGACCTTGGCCGGTGCATTTCTCGTCATCGTGGCGGCCATGTGGACCGTCCTTTCAATTCAATTCTTCGGCCTCGCCTGGTACAGCGGTCGGCTACGTTGCCGGCCGCGGGCGAAACCGCTCGTACATCGCGCTACAGGTAGGACAACGCCTGCTGGGCGTCGGCCTCCATGCGCGCGTCATTCATCGGGCCTTGCCCGTTGTTCCAGTTTCCGACTCGTTGGTGATCACCGTCCCAGTACGCCTTTGCCACGCCCGTGCCGCCGGCCTTGTTCTTGGCCACGTTTAATTCCATCAAGTGGTCTTTCGGTACGCCGTCTGTCATTGCGGGGTTGTCGCGGTAGTAGTCCCGCCGGTGTACGAACACGATCAGGTCGCCGTCCTGTTCGAGGGCACCGCCTTCGCGCAGCGTCGTGAGGCTCGGCATGTTGTCGATGCCCTCACCCTGGCGATTGAGCTGGCAGACGCTGATGCCCACGACGTCGAGGCGGCGGTACAGCGCTTTGATCCGCTTGCTGATGACGGTGATTTGGTCGTTGCGGGATTCGTTCTTGCGGCCCGACTCGTAGTCGATCAGGTGCAGGTGATCGACCACGAGGACGTCGCACTCGTATTTGCGTTTCATCCGCCTCAGGCTGGCTTCAACTTGGGTCAACGTGGTGCACGTGTCGTCAATGAAGAACTGCAGTCCCTTGAACTCTTCCGCGTAGTGCTTGAGGGTCTCGTGCTCGCACTCCGACACGACGTCACGCTGAATCTTCCAGTTCTGCACCGGGCTCTCGTGCGCGAGCGCGTTATCGCCGATCTTGATGCGGTCTTCTTCGATCGTGACGATGCCGACCCGCCAGCCGCCTTGTGCCAGCCGGATCAGAATGTCTTTTACGAAGGCAGATTTACCGCTGCCGGGCCGGCCGCCGATGATCGTGTTCTGCCGAAAGGGGAAGCCGCCGGTGATGCAGTCAAACGACGACTGCGCGTCGAAAGAGTTCAGACCCGGGTCACCTTCATCCAGGCCCGTGAGCAGGCGGCG
>DASVSC010000273.1:0-20478 GCA_036388295.1 Tepidisphaeraceae bacterium
CCGGTACAGCCCCCGGGTCTCCGTGCGCGGCGATCCGCTACGACTGTAGCCGCCGCTGGCGTCGGCCTGCGGGAGCAAGTCGGCGGCGGCGATGCTGCGGCTGGCGCGCGACTGTCGCACCGCACTGGTCGCCCGGCGGACGTCCAGATTCGCCTCGATCGCACGCTCAACCATGGCGTTCAGGCCGGGATCGTTAAACCGCTTCCACCATTCGGCCAGATCGGCCTCGGGGCCGTTGAACTGCGTCGGCCGGGTGGTGGCGTAAGACGAGCCCAACGGCTCGGCCCAGCCGCCGGTGATGCCGGGATCGGGCTTTTTGAAGTCGGGCCCGACCGTGCAACCGGCGACGGCCAACAGGGAAGCGGCCACGAACGACGCGAGGGAATACGAACGAAGGTGTGTGCGGCCGGATTGCTCAGGATTCAATTCAGTCTCTCTCATTCGTGTCCATTCGTGGCCGATGCTTTTCGTGGGGCGGGACGGGCTAATTTACTCGTACCGCAGGGCTTCGATCGGGTCGAGTTTGGCGGCCTTCCACGCCGGGTAGAAGCCGAAGACCACGCCGACGAACGCACTGACGGCCACCGCGGCCAGGATCGCGCCCGGCGAGCTTTCGGTCGGCCAATTCAGCAGGTACGTGACGAGCCACGACGCCCCGATGCCCAGGCCGATGCCGATCGCCCCGCCGAGCAGGCAGAGCACCACGCTTTCGGTCAGGAACTGCCGCAGGATGTCGCCGCCGCGTGCGCCGACGGCCATGCGCAAACCAATTTCGCGCGTACGCTCGGTGACGCTGACGAGCATGATGTTCATAATGCCCACGCCGCCGACGATCAGCGAGATGGTGGCCACGAACAGCAGCAGCGACTTCATCGTGCCGGTGGTGCTGGCGAGCATGGTGCTGAACTCGGTCAGGCTGCGGATCTGGAAGTCGTCCGGCTCGTTCGGGGCCAGGCGGTGGCGTTCGCGCAGCACGTCGGTCATCTGCTTGATCGCGGTGTCGATCTGGTCGGCGCTGACGGCCGAGGCGTTGATGCGGTCGATGTTGGCGAACCGAATCGGCATCGGATTGTTCTTCGTCTGCTGCGCGTTGCGGGCGGGGTATTTGGAGACGGTGACGTTCGGATAAATGTCGCTCGGCGACTGCGGGCTGGCGGACGCGGTGCCGCCACTGCTGCTGCCGGCGGCGCTCTGGTTGGTATTGGACACCGACGTGCCGCTGACGCGGTATTTGATCGTGGTCCAGGGGGCGATCAGCACGTCGTCCTGGTCCTGACCCATCATGTTCGCGCCTTTGGCCGCGAGCACGCCGACGACGCGGAAGCCGATGCCGTTGACGCGCATTTCCTGGCCGACGGGGCTTTGGCCGCCGAACAGTTCACGCACCAGCGTGGTGCCGATCAGGCAGACGCGGGCCCGCTGGAGCACGTCACGTTCGGTGAAGGCTTCGCCCTCGGTGACCGGCCAGTCGCGCACTTCAAGGAACGCCGGGGTGGTGCCCTGCATGTTCTGCGGCACCCAGTTTTTGCCGCCGTACACGATTTGGGTGCGCGACCCGACGACGGGCGCGACGGCCTTGATGGCCGGGCAGTTGATGGCGATGGCCTCGGCGTCATCGGGCGTCAGCCGCATGTTGCTGCCGGCGCCCGAACTGATGCCGCCGGTGTTGCTGCTGCCGGAGAAGATCACCAGGTTGTTCGCGCCCATGGAGCTGATCTGTTTCTGGATCAGCGACGAGCTGCCGTTGCCCACCTCCATCATGGCGATCACGGCACCGACGCCGATGACAATGCCCAGCGTGGTCAGCACGGCCCGCATGACGTTGCGCCGCAAGGCGACGATGGCGGTTTTGAAGGTTCGGATGGATCTCATAAGAGCTGGCAGCCGGCGGCGGGCAGCAGGCGGCGAAGCATTTGCTGCCCGCCGCCTGCTGCCTGCCGTCGGCCCTTTCTTTATGCCGGGTGCGTTGCCAAAAACTGTTGCGCGGCCGCGGCCGTTCGCTCGGCGTACGCGCCGCTTTCGATCAGGCCGTCGCGCATCGTGATGGCCCGCTTGGCCCATTGGCCGACTTCGATCGAGTGCGTGACGATGATGATCGTGATGCCCTCTTCTTCGTTGAGCTTCTGGAACATTTCCAACACTTCGTCGCTGGTCTTGCTGTCCAAATTGCCGGTCGGTTCGTCGGCGAAGAGCAGCGGCGGGCGGTTGATCAGGCTGCGGGCAATGGCCACGCGCTGTTGCTGGCCGCCGGACATTTGCGACGGGTAATGGTGCAGGCGGTCGCCGAGGCCGACTTTGGCCAGGATTTCGATGCCGCGGGCCTTGGCCTCTTTATCGGGAATGCTGCGGCCGGCGTAGGTCAGCGGCATTGTCACGTTTTCCAAAGCCGTCGTGCGGGCCAGCAGATTGAAGCTCTGGAAGACGAAGCCGATCTTTTCGTTGCGCACGTGGGCGCGCTGGTCGCTGCTCAGTTCGCTGATTTCCTGTCCGTCGAGCGTGTAGCTGCCGCTGGTCGGGCGGTCGAGACAGCCGAGGATGTTCATCAGCGTGCTTTTGCCCGAGCCGCTGGCGCCCATCAGGGCCACCAGTTCGCCGCGGCCGACCTGCATGCTGACGCCCTTGAGGACGGGCACCTGCACTTCGCCGAGGTCGTACGTTTTGGTGATGTTGTCGAGTTCGATCAGGCTCATCGCGGCCCCCGTCCGCCGCCACCGCCACCGCCGCCGCCCGGGCCGCCGCGGCGCATTTGCGGCAGGAACGGGTTGGTCGGGCCCTGGGCGACTTGGCCGCTGGCGTCGAGGGCAATCGTGCCGGCGATGACTTCTGCACCTTCGGTCAGGCCTTCGCCGGTCACGGCGGTGTACGCGCCGTCGCTGACGCCGGTGGTGACGGTCATGGCCTTGACGAACTGGCCGGCCTTGACCCAGACCAGGCCGCTCTTGACGCCGCTCGGGCCGCCGCGGTTGTTGCCCGAGCGTCCGCCGCGGCCTTCACGGCCTTCGCCGCCCCGGTTCCCATCGCCCCGGTTGCCGTCACCACGATTGCCGCCGCCGGGCGGCCCGCCGCGGGGTCCGCCGCCACCACCGGGCGACGCGTCGTCGTCTTTCACCGCGTACTGCTCGCGCTGCTCCGGCACGATCTGTTCGGGCGTCGTCGGCATCCAGCGCAACGCGGCGTTGGGCACCATCAGCGTGTCGTTCTGGCGCTCGGTCTCGAACTGCACGTTGGCCGTCAGGTAGGGGATGAGCGTCAGATCGGCATTGTCTGTGGTCACCTCAACGGTGTAGACGACCACGTTCTGCGTCATCTGGGCGTTGAGGCGCATCTTCTTAACGGCACCCTTGAACACGCGGTCGCCGAAAGCGTCGCACGTGAACGTGACGGGCTGCCCGACCTTGATATGGCCGACGTCGGCCTCGTTGACGGCCACCCACACCTGCATGGTCGACAAGTCGCGGGCGACCAGAAACAGGCTGCTGGCCGACTGCGTGCTGACGACGGTCTGGCCGATGTTGATGCGGCGGTCGATGACTACGCCATCGACGGGCGACCTGATTGTGCAGTAGTCGACGTTGCGCTGCGCCCGCTTCACGGCCGACTCGGCTTGGTCGACTTGGGCGCGTGCGGTCGCCATTGCGGCGTCGGCCACGGCGACGGCGGCTTGGCCTTGGTCGTAAGTGCTTTTGTAGGTGTCGTAGGTCGTCTGCGCCAGCGCGTCGCCGGGGCCGATGCGTTCGGCGCGTTTCCAGTCATTGGACGCCTGGCTGAGCTTGGCCTGGGCGGTCAACTTGTCCGCCTGGGCACGCTGGATGCCGGCCTGGGCGGCCAGCAGCTGGGCCTTGGCTTCGTTCAGGCTGGCGGTGTAGGTGGTGTCGTCGATCTGGGCGATCAGGCTGCCGGCGGTGACGCGGCTGTGGTAGTCGATCTGCTTGCCGTCGGCGTCGGTGCCGAAGCGGACGATCTGCCCGGTCACCTGACTGCCGACGTCGATGACTTCGTCCGGCTCCACCGTGCCGGTGGCGCTAATGGAGGCGACAAGGTCGTCGCGCTCGATCTTGGCGGTGCGGAACTGCACCGGCGCGGCGGCCTTACCGCCCCAGTACCACATGCCCGCCCCGCCGACCAAGGCCAGCAGGACGACAACAACGACTAACCGTTTAATCCACGTAAGCATGATGCAGTTCAATCCTCGTCAGCGGCCGCGCCATCCGGCGTCGGATGGTCGCCCGACCCATATTCAGTCGGGGCGACGTGTTCCAAGTGCGTATTTAACTTATCGAGCAAAGCACAAAGTGTTGCCTGTTCTGTTCGGTTCAGGCCGCTCATCACGTTGCTGACCTGTCGCCCGTGCTGCCCGAGCACGCGTTCGACCAGTTCGCGGCCGCCGTCGGTCAGGCGGACGCATTTAGCCCGGTGATCGCTCGGCGACGTCTCGCGGACCAGCAATCCCGCCACCCGCAGGCGTTCGACCACGTGCGTCACGCTCGGCGGCCGGACCAGCAACCGATTGCCGAGGTCCGCCAGCCGCAAACTGGCTTCGCCGCTTCCTTCCGCACAGTGCAGGTTCCGCAGCACCGCCCACTGGGCCGCGCTGATGCCGTTGCGGGCGAAATACGGGTCCATGACCCGCCGAACCATGCCGATGAGCCGTATCACCTGCCGATACGCTTCGGGCGCGCTAGCGGATGCGGTTTCTTCGCCGGACGAAACGTCAATCGAGGCAGACACTCGGCGGTATACGCGCAAACGCGGGGTTCGTTAGTTAGCTTTCAAAGTATTTGCGGTCAACCCCGAGCTGAGTCGAAGAAGTCGAGGAGAGAAGAGAGCCGCGGGGCTCCGCCCCGCTCTTCGGAATGCGGGGCAGAGCCCCGCGGCTCTCTTCGGGTTCCGACTTCGCCCCCCGAACTATTTTCAAACGATTCGGGATGAGTCGTCTCTCACCCATACCCCAATTCGTCCAGATCGTTTTCGTCCAGTCCGAAATGGTGCCCGACTTCGTGCAGGACGGTTTTGCGGATCTCGTCCTGGAGCTGTTGCGGCGAATCCGAGACGAGTTCTAAATCTTCTTGAAACAAGAAGATGACGCTCGGCATCTCTAAGGCGTGATGAACCGATTCGTCCGCCAGACTGGTGCCCACGTACAGGCCCAGCAGCAGGTCGCGCCGGCCGAGGCCGACGCTTTTAAGCTCTTTGGGCGTCGGGCGGTCGCGAACTTCCACGGGCACGCGTTCCAAGTGCCGGGCGATCGCCGGGGGCAGTTCGGCCAAGGCGGCTTCGACGATCCGGCCGAATTCGTTTTTGCCGACGTGGTGCGCCATCCGCTAGAGTATACGACGTGATCCGCCTCACTTGTGCCAACTGCCAAGCCCAGCTGGAGGTCGACGACGCCTTCGCGGGCGGCGTCTGCCGGTGCAAGCACTGCGGCGCGATCCAGACCGTCCCCCGCGCCGGCCGCGGCGCCGCCCCCGGCCGCGCTTTGGCCGGCGGTGCGGTGGGCGGCGAAGAACCTAAAACCCTCTACCAAGTCAAAAGCCGGGCCGGCCTGGCGAGCACGCCGTCGGGCCTGGAAGAACTGGCCGAGGCGGTGCACGGGTCGGGCCTGGTCGGCAGCGGCCTGCTGAATCGGCCGGTACCGCGGGCGCCACAGATGCCCGCCGAACCGCGCAAGCCTAAAACGGGTTTGATCTTAAGCATCATTGGCGGGCTGCTCGCCGTGGCGGCGGTGATCGGGGCCGTCGCCTTCATTGCCATGCGTCCGACGGACGCCGCGCCGTCGCCCGTTTCGCAAGCCCCGCCGAACGCCCGGCCCGCGTTCGGCGGCGTGGATCTGGAAGGGAAAAAGGTCGTTTTCGTCCTCGACCGCGGCGACGCCACCAGCGCCTTCTTCCCCGCCTTGCGCGATTTGACCGTCAAATCCGTCCGCTCGCTCGGCCCGGATCGCTTGTTCCAAGTCGTCCTCTGGGACAACGGCAGCACCGACGCATACCCTGCCCTGACACCGGGTTACGCCTCCGCCGCCGAGGCCGAGAAGCTGACGCGGTGGTTCGACCAGGTGTCGACCGGCCGATCGACCGACGCCCTGCCTGCCCTGCGGCTCGCCCTCGCGGGCCGGCCGGACACGGTGGTGCTGGCGACGGGGAAATCGCTGCAGTTGGACGCCTCCTTCGCCGAAAGCGTCCTGACCGTCCGCCCGGCGGGCTCGACGACGCGCGTCCACGCCTTCTCCCTCGGCGAATCGGCCCCGGACGACCCGCTCCGCGTCATCGCTCGCAGAACGAGTGGGCAGTTCAAACTGTTGTCGGGAGCGGACTTATCAATCAGTTCGGAGTGACGCCTGAGGGAACCGCCCTCGCGTCCGACATTTCCGTTTAATTTATTACAGCCGCGAAGCCCGCTTGTCCGATACCGCAGCGGCGGCCTGAGTTGATTTACGCCTAGCCGCCGATCTTATGAACCCCACCCACCCCCGCCGTCGCGCGATCGTCCTTGTCAGCCTGCTGGGCGTCCTGAGCGCCACGACCGTTTTGCTGATGGCGCTCGCGCCCGCCCCGCTAACCCCCTGACTGGGGGAGTCGATTTAGTGGCAACTCCGCACCGCCTCGGGGGTTGGGACTTTTTCTTGCAGAACCCTCACTATTCGCATATGTTTGCCGACGCGTTGCCGGCAAAGGTTTATGCCGGCCGGCAGCGGGTGTTCGGTCGTTCACGCATGTTCCTTATCTATTTTTTATCGGCGTGAACGAAGCGTCTCGGCACGGGCACCGTCCCCACCGTCTGCGACGTTAAAATAAGGGGGTGGGACAACTTGCATGGGACAGACTCTCCTCCATTACGAGGTTTTGGAGCGGTTGGGAGAAGGTGCGCGTAGCACAATCTACAAAGTGCTCGACCCGACTTCCCGCAACACGCTTGCTTTAAAGCACGTGGTCCGGGCCGACCCCAAAGACATCCGCTTCATCGAACAGATGGAAGCGGAGTACGAGATCTCGCGCAATTTTTCCCACAAGAACCTCCGCCGCACGTACGAACTCAAGATCATCAAAACCCTGCTGCTCAAGGTCAGCGAAGCGTTCCTGGTCATGGAATACTTCGACGGCCGGCCGCTGGAAAACGACTTGCCGCGCGACATGGGCGACCTGCTCGACGCCTTTATCCAAGCCGCCGAGGGGCTGAAGGTGATGAACCAGATGGGCATCGTCCACTGCGACATCAAGCCCAACAACATCCTGCGCGACCGCCACGGCCGGGTGAAGGTCATCGACTACGGCCAGAGCTGCAAGACCGGCACGATTAAAGAACGCATCCAAGGCACGCCCGACTTCATCGCCCCCGAACAGGTGGCCCGCAAGCCGGTGACGCCGCAGACGGACGTCTTCAACCTCGGCGCGACCCTCTACTGGGCCCTGACCGGCCGGCACATTCCGACGCTCTACACGGTCAACAAAAAGGGCGAAAACAGCTTCCTGCTCGATACGGCCATTCCGTCGCCCAGCAGCCTGAACCCGGTCTGCCCGGTGCCGGTGAGCAATCTGGTGCTGGAATGCATCAGCACCAGCCCCACCAAGCGTCCGGTGGACATGGACGCCGTGATCCGCCGCCTGGAACTGGGCCGGCACGTGATGGCCAAGACGGCCAATCCGAACTGGAAGGCCGACGCCGCCGCGGACGACAGCCTGAGCGAATCGAAGTTCTGATACAAAGGTCCGCATGGCGGCCGATCCGATCCCGCCGGGGCTGATTTCCTACGACGAGTACCTTCGTCTCGAAGCCCTCTCGGAGCAGCGGCATGACTACGTCGACGGCCGGATGATCCCCATCGGCTGCGATCCCGACACGTACAACCCCGCCGTCGACATGGCCGGCGGGTCGCTCGAACACAGCCGGATCGTCGTCAACATCATTGGCGAAACCGGCAACCGCCTGAAGGGCAAGCCGTGCGAGGTGTTCGACCCGAACTTCCGCATCGGCCGGCCCGGTTCCCGCCGAACGCATTACCCGGACGCGACCATTGTCTGCGGCCCGCCGGCGATCGACGAACGCGACAAATCGCGCCAGACGTTCCTGAACCCGACGGTCATTTTCGAAGTCCTGTCGCCGACGACCGAGTCGTACGACCGCGTCAAGAAGTTCGACGCCTACCGTGAACTCGAATCATTGCGTGAGTACGTGCTGGTCTATCAGACGCAGGCCGAGATCCTGACGTTCTTCCGCGAGGCGGGCGGCGTCTGGACCTTCCGCGTCCTCCGCGGCACGGATGGCACGCTGCCGCTCCGATCGGTCGACATTGAGCTGTCGCTGGCCGAGGTCTACGACCGGATGACGTTCGAGCCGCCGACGGAACCCGCCTAGACGCCGGCCACGCCCGGAACCGCCGCGGGTTTTATCACTGATCGTAGAAACGCGTTCGAGTGCTAAGTGCAAGCATGCTTGCCCCTGGCACCCGAACGCTGCGTCGTGGTGTGACCGCTTAAAGCGAATCCGGCACGTCGTGTCGCGTCGAGACGCGTGCTGGCTCCATTGGGGTGGGCGCGT
The DNA here is from genome assembly GCA_036388295.1 of Tepidisphaeraceae bacterium. Classification (GTDB taxonomy): domain Bacteria; phylum Planctomycetota; class Phycisphaerae; order Tepidisphaerales; family Tepidisphaeraceae; genus RYN-431. Next base: position 8,533 of record DASVSC010000273.1, read on the forward strand.
AAGCGGCCACCCCGAATGCCTCGTCGCCGCGTGTCCGCGACGACGAGGCGGATGTCACATCAGTATCCCCAAGCCTCGAACTCCGCGATGTTCCCCGCGCTGTTCGCCGGGCCGACGTAGCGGACGTACCGCCAGGTGCCGGCGACGGAGACATTGACGGTGGTCAACACGCCGGCCGTGGGTGCGGTGGCGATGGTGTGGATCGTCGTCGCGGTGGAGAAGTCGGCCACGTTGCTCACCTGGAAGTAGCCGTTGACCATGCGGGCGGTGTAGCCGCTGCGTGGGGCGAACTTCAATTGGGTGATGGTGCGGGCCGTGCCGAGATTCAAACCGGCCCACGGCGTGACGGTGCCCGAGGGGGCGTCGAAGTACGTGGTCAGGTTGCCGTCGAACACCCTGGCGATCGTGTTGCCGCCATTGTTGTACGACCCGGCCGTGCCGATGGCGGTGCCCGTGAGCTTGGCGGCCGTGGCGGCGGTGACGGTGACCGTCGCCCGGCCGGTGATGCCGCTGCCGACGGCCGCGACACTGGTGGTGCCGGCGGCCCCGGGGGCCGTGAACAGGCCGCTGCCGCTGACGGTTCCGCCGCCGCTGGCGATCAACCAGGCGAAGGCCGGCTGCGTCGTCATCGTCGTGCCGAACTGGTCCCTCGCCGAGGCCGTGAACTGCTGCTGGGCGTTAACGCGAACCGAGGCGGTGGCTGGGCTGAGGACGACCGTGGTCGTCGTCTGCCGGACTGTCACCTGGACGCTGCTGGTGGTCGTCAGGCCACCCGAATCTTTGAGCGTGACCTGGAACGTGTAAACGCCGGCCTTGGTGAAGGTGGCGGTCGCGGTCTTGGCGGCGTTGGTGCCGTTGGCCGAGAACGTGACGGCGGCCGGGGGCGTGCCGGTGGTGGCCCAGGTGTAGGTGAGGTTGGCCTCGCCGGCGTCGTCCGCACCCAGGACGCTGAGCGTGGTCGTCCGGCCGGTCACCGGATTGGCCGCGGCGGCGGCGGCCGTCGCGACGGTCGGGGCGGCGTTGGGGATGTCGCCGTAAACGACGCCGCGTCCGCCCGTGCCGAGGTAAACGCGGCCGTAGATGCGCGGGTCGCCGATGATGGCGTTGATCCAGCCGTACTGGTGCTGGGCGTCGTTCACCTGCGTCCAGGTCGCGCCGGCGTCGTCGGAGCGGTACACGCCGATCGCGCCGTCGACTTGCCCAGACAGGTAAACGGCCGGGTAGCTGTTGCCGGGCGCGGCCGCACCGAAGCCGACCTGGTAGGCGACGTTGGCCGTGCCGACGTTCGTGAACGTGACGCCCCCGTCGGTCGAGCGGAACAGGCCGGCGGGCGTGGGGATCCACACGTCGCCGCTCTTGCCGAACGGGGCCGTGGCGCTGCCGCCGTTCTTGGGCAGGTTGGTGACGGTGACGGCGAACGTCTTGCCGCCATCGTTGCTGACGTAGGCGTAGCCGGTGGCCGGGTCGTAGGCGTAGAAGCGGCTGCTGGTGACGCGGTCGGCGACGGGACGCACGCCGGTCGGGATGCCCGTGCTGGCGGTCCAGCTGGCGCCGCGGTTGGTGGAGTAAGAGACGGCCGCGCCCGTCGCCGCCCAGACGAAGGTGCTGCCGTCGGCGGAGACGGCGACTTTTCCGCCGGCCGTCGCGCCGGTGGGCTTGGCCATGGCCGTCCACGTCGTGCCGCCGTCGAGCGAGTAGTAGCCCAGTCCGCTGCCGCCGGTGCGGACCAGGAGGCTGGGGTTGTTTTGCGCGAAGTCGAGGCCGGTGGTCGTGCCCATGGTCGGCGAGAAGCGGCCGCCCGCGGGCGAGACGGTCAGGTCGTCGTTGCGGAAACCGTCGAAGTCGCCGATGACCGTCAGCAGATGGGCCCCGGTCGGCGGGCTGATGATCGCGGTGGGCACCGTCTCTTCCAGGCCCTTGTTGGTGAACGACCATTTCACGGCCGCGCCCGTGTCGGCGGCGGTGATGTTGGTGCTGCTGAAGACGCCGTAGCCGGTGCCGAAGAAGGCAGTGCCGGAACTGAACGGGTCGATCTCGATGTCCGCCAGCCAGTGCGGCGTCATCGTTTTGACGTACGGCGCGGAAGACGTATCAAACGTCGTGGTGCTGGTCCAGAGGCTCGTCCAGGACGTCCCGCCGTTGGTGCTGCGGAAGATGTCGTCGTGCGGGTACCAGCGGTTGAGGGTGGTGACGATGACGGTGCCGGGCCGGGCCGCGTCGACGCTGACGCCGGCGTAGCCGCCCTGGCCGGTGGGCGGGGTGATGTTCGTCCACGCGCCGGTGCCGGTGTTGAGCTTCCAGACCGCGCCGGCCGTCGCGCCGTTGGGGCCGACGGAGTTGGCGTAGGTGACGTAGAGCGTGCCGGCGGAATCCATGGCGGCCTGGTACGCGAGCAGGCCCGCGGTCGGCGCGTTGGGGACGGTGCCCCAGGTGGTGCCGCCGTCGGTGGAGCGGTAGAGGTTCGTGCCGGTGGTGCTGTTGACGCCGACGTAAATCGTTTTGGTCGCATTACCGGCGGTAGCGGAGCGTTTGTCGTAGAGGACGAACGTGGTGCTTGCCGCGGGGAAGTTGGCGTCGCGCGCCCACGTCCGGCCGCTGTCGCCGCTTTTCCACAGGCCGTCGACGGTCGTGCCGAGCAGCAGGTTGGTGCCCTGGTTCGGATCGACCTGCAGCCGTTCGCCCGTGCCACGGCCGCTTTCGTTGCCGCCGAGCTTGATCGGCAGCGTCGTTCGGCCCCAGGTGGTGCCTTTATCGGACGAATAAAGAATCCCGGCGTTCTGCGCCCAGGAGGCCGTGTACTGGCCGACGGCCTCGTAGACGTTGTTGGCATTGGACGGGTCGGCGGCGATGCTCAGCACGCCGATCGACTGCGATTCGGCGCGGGTCAACGCGTCATTCAGCGGAATCCAGGTGCCGTTCGTCGCGTTCCAGCGGTAAGCGCCGCCGACGTCGGTGCGGGCGTAAAGCAGGCCCTTCTGTGCGGGGCTGTAGACCAGACCGTCGACGAACCCGCCGCCGTTGATCGCGACGTTATTCCAGGCGTACGGCTGTGCCGCGAGCATGGTGCGGGATTCAAGGCATTCCGAAAATGCACGCGTTCGGAAAGCGTTTGCTGAAATGAGGCGTGTACTGACCCGATGACGAAATAAAACGCTCATGCTAATGCTCCGATGTGCAAGCCGACCGCCGGTGGCGGTGTACTAATCAGAAATGTGGTGAGAACGTAGTGGTCCGCCGCCACGCTCTGCCGTCCGCACGGTGAAAATACCACAGACTTGGCAAATGCACAGAAGAAAATGACGGACCCGGGGCGGCGGAGGCCGGTCGATTCGCCCGTGGCAGCTTGGGGCGGGATTCCTATACTCGTGCCTTCAACAAAGGATGTGCATGGCCGCCGACACTGCCGCGAACCCGAAGAAGATCGTCCTCGCCTACTCCGGCGGGCTGGACACCAGCGTGATTCTGCCGTGGCTGAAAGAGCGATACCCCGGCGTGAAGCTGGTGGCCTTCGCGTGCGAGCTGGGCCAGGGCGACGAACTCAGCGGCATCGAAAAGAAGGCCTACGCCAGCGGGGCCGACGAGGTCATCGTTGCCGATTTGAAGCAGGAGTTCGCGGAGAAGTACTGCTTCCCGATGCTGCGCGCCCACGCGGTGTACGAACAGGATTACCTGCTCGGCACCAGCATCGCCCGCCCGCTGATCGCCGCCAAGCAAGTCGAAGCCGCCCGCCAGAGCGGCGCAGACGCCGTCGGCCACGGTGCGACCGGCAAGGGGAACGACCAGGTGCGCTTCGAACTGACGTACATGGCCCTCGCGCCCGACCTGAAAATCATCTCCCCGTGGAAAGACCCGACGTTCGAGCTGCGCGACCGTGAGAGCGCGATCGACTACGCCCATAAACACAACATCCCCGTCACGGCCAGCAAGAAAAAGATCTACAGCCAGGACCGCAACCTGTGGCACATCAGCCACGAGGGCGCGGAGATCGAACGCCCGGACAGTGAGCCGAACTGGGACGCCTGCCTGACGATGACCACGCCGATCGCCAAAACGCCGGACGAGAGCGCGGTGGTGGAGATCGGCTTCGAACACGGCAACCCGGTCAGCCTCGACGGCAAATCATTGGCCGGCCATGAGTTGATCGCCGCGCTCAACACCGTCGGCGGCCGGCACGGCGTGGGCGTGGCGCTGCTGGTGGAAAACCGCCTGGTCGGCATGAAAAGCCGCGGCGTGTACGAAACGCCCGGCGGCACGATCCTCTACGAAGCCCACAAGGCCCTCGAACAACTCTGCATCGAACGCGACACGCTGCACTTCAAACAGCAGGTGGCCCTGAAGTATGCCGAGATCGTCTACAACGGCCAATGGTTCCACCCGCTGCGTGAAAGTTTGCAGGCGTTCATCGACCACACCAACAGCACCGTCACCGGCACGGCGAAAATCCGCTTGTACAAAGGCCGCGCCTACGCCATCGGGGCCAGCAGCCCGAACAGCCTGTACGACGACAAATTGGCCAGCTTCAGCATGGAAGGCTACGACGTCACCGCCGCCCGCGGCTTCATTGATCTGTTCGGTTTGCCGATGAAGGTGGCGCAGCAGGCGAAACGGGGGTGATCTATGGGCGCTTCGGGTTGGTCCTACTTCATCAAATATGAACGCGATGCTTCGCGTGCGCTCATCGCATTGCAACAGCGGGTATTCAATCGCTGCGAATACGGCCAAACCGATTTTTCCCGGACGATTGCCAGTCAAATTCTAGAAGAAACTGAAGAAAAAGTGCTTATACGTGATGTTAAGCTTTATGTCGTAGCAAAGTGGGCGGAGGCCGCCTCGCGCGGCGAAATTGAGCCAGGCACGTCAATGCCAGAGGTTCAGATCACTTCGGCATTGACAGCCGAGTTTCGGAGAGAAAGAAATAGGCACTTGCAAACATGGCTGGGGAAGCAAAATCCAAAATTCTCCTCAATCGAAGCAGTTAAAACACACTTCGGAGAAGCAGGCACACATTCCATCATCGACATCTCGGGCATCTCAGCAAAACCGGCACCCTTCCACGCATCGCCACTACCAATCGAAGACATCGTTCGCATTTTCGGTAATTCGAAGCCGACACGGCCTTCTATCGAATCTACTTTGCTCCCGCTGAATAGCACCGTTGCTTCATGGCACGCGTGGTACATGCCCGTCTGGACCGGTTCGAAGAAGTCACATTACTACTTTGAGGGCGCATCTGGGGACTAGTTGTTTTTCCGACGTCACGGCCGCCCGCGGCTTCATCGACTTGTTCGGTTTGCCGATGAAAGTGGCCCAGCAGGCGAAGCGCGGGTGAGGCCACGGCTTCCGAACGCTTTGCAACACAAGTCGATTCCACGCGTAAACGCTATTGCTGGGTGAGATACGCGAGTCGCAGGCGCAAGGGAGGCCGGATGAAGATTTGGACGATCATGGGCCTGTTGGCCTTGGCGGCTTCCGCTTCCGCCCAATCGACCGAGCCGCCCGCCACCCGGCCTGCGAGTCGGCCCGCACAGCGGGCGTGGGTGAATCCGCAGCCGGACGTGCCCTTCCTGCCCAAGCCCGCCGCCCGGCCGGCCGACTGGCTGGTGGAACACCCGCCGGTGTCGCCCAACGCCTCGGCCGAGGTGCGGGCGCTGCTCAAATACCTGTACGCCATCAGCGGTAAGCAGACCCTCACCGGCCAGCACAATTACGCGGACGAAAAAGACGCCTCCACGCAGCAGGCCGCCCGGTGGTCGCGCAAGACGCCGGTGATTTACGGCATCGACTTCGGCTTCTCGGCCGAAGGCGACAAAGACTCGGCCTACGTCCGCCCGCGCCTGGTCGAGGAGATGCGTCAGCAGTGGCTGGCCGGGTCGATCATCACCGTCACCTGGCACGAAGTGCGCCCGACGGACACCGAGCCGGTCACATTTATGGGCAGCATTCGCCAGAAGCTGACCGACGCGCAGTTCGAAGAACTGCTCACGCCCGGCACCCCGCTGCACGGCCGCTGGCAAGCCAAGACGGACGAAATCGCCGGGTACTTAAAGCAACTCGAAGCCCACCGCGTGCCGATCCTGTACCGCCCGTACCACGAGATCAACGGCAACTGGTTCTGGTGGAACGGCCGACGCGGCGATCGCGGCTCCAAGGTCCTGTACCGCATGGCGTTCGACCGCCTGGTCCGTCATCACAAGCTGACGAACCTGATCTGGGTCTGGAATGCCGACCAGCCGTCGCAGCCGGACCGGCAGTTCGTCGACTACTTCCCCGGCCACGACACCGTGGACGTTCTGTCGTTCGACAACTACGGCACCTTCCAGCAGCGGTTCTACGACGAAATGAACGCCCTGTCCGAGGGCAAGCCGATGGCCATCGGCGAGTGCAGCATGCCCCCCGCACCGGACGACTACAAAACGCAGCCGAAATGGGCGTGGTACATGGTCTGGGCACAGATGGCCGGCCCGCCGCGGCCGCGCCGGGCGTCGACGCGCAACGCCGCCGCCGCCAGCCAGCCGGCCGCACCGCCGCCGCCCGCGGTCACGCTCGCCGACATCGCCGCCGCCCCGCGGTTCTTCAGCCTTCAGGACGAGGCGTATTGGCAGAGCGTCAATCCGATGCGAACGCAACTCGGCCTGCCCGCCGGCCAACCCTACCCGGCCCCGCCACCATGGCAGCCTGCGACGCAGCCGACGACGAATCCGTAGCGTCATCGGATGGATTGCGACGTGCAGAAGCCGCAGCGTTCGTCGGTGCCACGCCCTTGGATGAGCCGTCGGACGCAGCGTAGGTACGCACGCGACGGAGCGCGTGTCAGAGGAGAGGAAGCCTCCATTGCTTCCTGCCTTCCGCCTATCCGCGGCCGGCGCGGCTTGCCGCGCTAGAATAGTTCATGTCCCTCAGCCGCGATGAAATTGATGAGATCACCGCCCCGTTCCTGGCCGCCGACTTGGCGATGGAAGTGCGCAGCGTGTACGACGAACGCCTCACGGCCGGCGAAGCGCCCGGCCCCGCGACGGCATCCGTCTTTGAGACGTTCCGCAACGTGTTGGCCGACGCCGACGACGGGCCCGTCGTCTTTCTCGCCATTGCCGCTATTCAACTGCGTGAACATCACCTGCTCGACCCGATCCGCGACGCCGCCCTGGCCCTGATCGACAGCGGCGACGCCCAACGCGCCTGGCGGCCGATGGAAGCCAGCGTCAACCGCGACCGCAAGCAGGCGCTGGAACAATTGGCGTCCGTGCTGCGCGGCGAAGTCTGAGTGGCCGCAGATCAACATAGACGGACGCAGATAAGCCACTCTTATCCGCGTCCGTCTGTGTTGATCTACGACTAAGAAAAGACCGGCTTACCGCCGGCTGCCCATGATGCGCAGGATCGACAGGAACAGGTTCAGGAAGGTCACGTACAGCAGCAGCGAGCCGACGACGGACATGCGGGCGGTCATGGTCGGGTCGTCCGCGTACTGTACGGCCCAGCCTTTGAGCATCTGCGTGTAGTAAGCAGTCAGGCCGACGGCGACGACGACCACGGCGTACGTGATCAGCCATGACAGCCCGTCGCTGTGCATAAAGACGTTGACGATCGACGCCAGGAACAGGCCCAGCATCGCCATCGTCAGGATGCCGCCGATGCGGGTGAGGTCTTTTTTCAGCACCATGCCCACCACGCTCATCGACGCGAACGTGCCGGCCGTGACGAGGAACGACGACACCAGCACCGACGACGGGTAGACCAGAAACACGCCGCCCAGCAGCATGCCCATCACGGCGGCGTACAGCAGGAACAGCACCGTGCCGAGCGTGGCGTTGACGTTCACGGCCACCGTCTGCGCGACCTGCGCGATCGCGAAGGCGGCCAAGCCGAGCACGACGTAGCCGAAGGGGCTGCCGTACACGAGCTGCATCGCCGCGGGCGACTGGCTCATCATATAGCCGACCAGCGCGGTGACACCGAGGCCGACGAACATCCAGGCGTAGACGCCGTTGAAAAAGCGGAGGAGGGTGCGCGTCTGCTCGGACGATTCGATCTGCGACGCGGACCAGGTTTCGGATTGCGGGAACATCGACATGTGAATTGCCTTTCGATTTTGATACGGACCCCGGCTGCCCGGCGATGTAAAACCCGTCGCCGGCGGCCGCGGCCATGAGTGTCGCACACGCACGCGGGTCGTCAAGACGAATCGGGCCTACGATCGGTCAGAAAGCGAGGCCGACATGCCAAGCGAAGATGCACAGAAAAGCGAAGTCCACGCCGCGACCGGGGATGCGTCCACCAGCCCCACCGCCGCCGGCGACGCCGAGACGACCCGCCCCACCGGCCACGGAAAAGCCCCCGCCGACCCGAACCCGCGCAACCCCGTCGGGCCCGACGTGCGCGTGATCCGCGACGACACCGATTCGGGCGGCCCGCTGGTGGTGGAATCGTCGGAACCGGAACTGAACCCGCCGCGGGTCCGCTCCGACCCGTTCCCGACCGAACGCAAGCCGGAAATCGACCCGCCGGTGAAGTAGATCAAACTACCGAATTGCCCTCTGCTTCCCACTCCCGGTACGCCGGGAGAGGGCCAAGCGTCGAATGCCACACGGAAGTGACGCCAGATTCACCACGGAGACACGGAGGCACGGAGAAGAGAAAGAAAGATCATTCTTTGTTCTTTCTTCTCCGTGTCTCCGTGCCTCCGTGGTGAATCTTTTCTGCCCTACGGCTCGAATTGACGCTCAGCCTTCACTCAAACCGTTCCCGTGAGTACACGGCAGAGGGAACCAGAAGTGCGTGCGTCTGATCAACCACTGCCACCAACGGAAACGGGCACATCGCTCACAAATGAGTGACATGCCCGCATGTACGTTGAGTTTTGAATGACGCCGAAGGCTTCGGCGCGCGTTATCGGGCCGGCCGGCGCGGTCCCGCGCGGACGGGGATGGGCACCGGCGTCGGACGCGAACCGGTCAAGCCCTTGGCAACAGCGACGCACCAGTCAATGAACTGAGACAGCATGGTGTTGGACTTCCTGCGACGAATAACAGCGGACGTGTTCCGACCAATCCTACATCGGTCGTTCGCCCGGCTTTGAATGATACGCTAATCCGACGTACGAGGATTGGCTTTGCGCAGTTCGTCAATCTTTTTAGAAGCGTCGCCTTTACTGATCGACGCGTCGAACGGCACGTTCGCCTCCTCGCTCAGCGTCTTCAGGTACGACTGCTGCGCCCCCGTCATCGGCTCCTGGCCGGTGGCCCAGTCGGCCGGGTCCTTTTCGGTGTTGCTGGCTTTGCCGTCGGCACGTTTTTCGACGACGTGCTGCTTGTCCTTCAGTTCGTTGATCCGCAGCGACGCCTCGCCTTTCGTGAGCGATTCGTCGAGTTTCGTGCCCGCTTCCTCCGAAAGCGTCTTCAGGTACGACTTCTGCGCGCCGGTCATCGGCTCGTCGCCGGTGGCCCAGTCGTGCGGGTCTTTCCGGGTGTTGCTTTCGGTCGGATTCGGCGTGGCCGGACGTTGGGTTTTCGCTGCCATGGTTGCTCCTTTGGACCATGGTAGGATTTTGTTAGGACCGCGTCAGAATTAAATCCAATTCAGATCAGACCGGCCGTTTATAACCGGATATCGGACTATGGTCTGGGCATGGGAAATGACACACGCATTGCGTCGCGGCCGAGGGCCGCTCTGCTTCTTCTGCTCCTGACCGCTTCGACGGCGATCGCGGCCCCGCCGACGGTAAAGGACGATGCCGGCTTCTTCAGCCCCGACGCGGTGGCCAAAGCCACGTCCGATTTGCAGCAACTACAGCAAAAGCACCAGCGCACGGTGGTGGTCGAAACCTTCCCCAGCGTGCCGCCGGAACTGCAGGGCAAAGTCGACGGCAATGACGCGTCCAAGAACCAGGCATACGCCTCGTTCGCCCAGACGCGTGCCTTCTCCCTCGGCGCGGATCTATACGTGATGGCCACCAAGTCGCCCGGCCACTTGGAAACCTACGCCCGCAGCGCCCAGCGGACCGGCCTGACGTCCGAAGGGTATCAGCGGATGCGGGACGACCTGCTGCGTCACTTCCGCGAGCGGCGCTTCGACGACGGCCTGACGAACCTGACGGCGTCGCTGATCAAGACGGCCGACGCCGGGCCGCCCGTCGCGGCCCTGCCGGCACCGGGCGCTCAATCGAATCAGCCCGCCCCGCGCTCACAGTCGAACGCGCCCGCACCGGTGCCCGCCAAGCGTGAAGGCGCCGGCGGCCTGTTCGGCCTCGGCGGGTGCATGACCTTCCTCATCATCGGCGGCGTGCTGTTCCTGGTCGTGAAGCTGATCCGCGGCATGTTCGCCCGCCGCCAGCAGCCACCGATGGGCTACGGCGGCCAGCCCGGACAACCCGGCTACGGCCAGCCGGGCCAACCGGGCTATGGGCAGCCCGGATACGGCCAACCGGGTTACGGGCAGCAAGGCGGCATGATGGGCGGGGGCGGCGGCGGATTCGGCCGGGGCGTCGGCGGCGGCATCCTCGGCGGCCTGCTCGGGGGCTACCTCGGCGGACAAGTCTTCGGCCAAGGCCACGGCAACAGCGGCGACGCGGGCGGTAACGCCGCGGACCCGGGTGCCGGCGCGGCGGGCGGCGCGGCCGGCGGGGCCTTCGGTGGCGACCCGGGCGGCGGCGGTGACCTCGGGGCCGGCGGGGGCGACTTCGGCGGCGGCGGTGATTTCGGCGGCGACGCCGGGGGCGGCGATTCCGGCGGCGGTGACTCCGGCGGTGGCGGCGGCGACTTCTAACGCAATCGCCTCAACGCTTCGTCATTCAAACAACGGGCGGCCTTCGCGAAGGCCGCCCGTTTTCTTGGTGCGTTCGACGGCACAACCGAAATTAAAAACGATTCGCGCGGTCGGGCATTTGATCGGCGCTAGCATTTTTTAAGACCACAACCGATCCGGCAGACGTTCGGCCGGAGTCCACATTGGCCACTTACCCGGACCCCGTCATGATGCACTCGAACCAGCCCGCCAAGAACGACGCCCGCCAGGCCGAGATCGCCCGCGACGAGGCGAACCAGCGCCGCTTCGTCGACCAGAGCGGCGTCGAAGCCAGCGACCTGCCCGACGGCGGCCGCCCCACCGGCCACAATGACACGCCCGTCGACATCGGCCGGCGTAACCTGCCGCAACAGCACGGCGGCGAAACCCTCGACAGCGACGCTGACGACGCCACCGGCATGCCCGGCGGCGGACGCGGAAAGAACTAAGGCCGTAGCAAGTGGTTGAACCACGGAGAACACGGAGGACACGGAGGAAGGAAATACGAATGAGGTTGTGGCACGGGTGGAGCGGGTGTCACAGAGCTATTCGCTTTTCGGGTCGTGACTCGTCTACCCATGCTGCGATCGATTTTGATTCTTCTCTCCGTGTCTTCCGTCTCCTCCGTGGTTCCCTCGTCCGGCTATTCTGATTCTCAATGACGTCCCCGACGCTGCCACCCGGCCCCGGCCGCGGCTTGCCCTTTTCGCGGCTGCTGCAGTTCCATCGCAAGGGGATGCTGCGCCTGCTGGGCGACCTCGCGGCTGCACACGGCGATTACGTCTTCTTCCACGCCGGCCGGCCGATGTGCCTGGTGGGCGACCCGGAGGCGATCCGCCGGATCGTCGTCACCGACGCCGCGCAGTTCACCAAGAGCCACGTCCTGGCCGGTGCGAAAACGGCGCTCGGCGAAGGCCTGCTCACCAGCGACGGCGATCTGCATAAGCGGCAGCGCCGCCTGATCGCCCCGGCGTTCCACGCGCAGCAGGTGAAGGCTTACGCCGCCGACTTCGTCACGCAGGCGCAGCGCACGAGCGACACCTGGCGGGACGGCCAGACCGTCGACCTCGGCCAGTCGATGACCGAACTGACGCTGCGCGTGGTGACGCGGTCCCTGTTCGGAACGGAACTGGAAGAGGACATTGGCCCCATCGGCCGCGACATGGC
>DASVSC010000274.1:0-14462 GCA_036388295.1 Tepidisphaeraceae bacterium
TCGGTATGCGGGCCGATCCAGAACCAGATGATCTCGCCATCAGTGACCAAACCGATCGCACGCCAGTCCGTGCCAATGCGGATCGAATAGGCGGACAACGTTCGATTAACGCACTTGAATTGCAGACTGGAATGGCTCGGATTGTCTCGCTATAGCAGGTAATTTTTTTTCGCGATTCGACGGACCTCAGTCGGCAGCTTGCGAAAGCAACGTCTAAAGTCGGCATGCAGGTGGGAAGTCAAAGTTCATCCCAGCCCATTTCGACAGTTCTACCCGCTTTGTGATCCCGCTTCACCTTCGCGACCATCTTAGCTAAGAGAGGCGGCACCTTTTCGGCTGATTGACGTTTCATCCCGCCTTCCACTTCGGCCAACAGCTTTCGGGCGATGCGATTTTGATCGCGCGTCGGGAGTTTAGTCATCTCGTTGATGGCTTTTTCCAGGAGCTTCGTCATACGAGCAGTATACCAATCAATACTGCGGCCCGCCGGGGTTCACGTCCGTGTTCCACAGCAGCACGCCACCGGCCATGCTTTTGACGTTTTTGAAGCCCTGTTGTTTCAGCACCTGCGCGAATTGAAGGCTACGGCCGCCGCTGCGGCAGTAGACGATGACTTCTTCGTTTTCCTTCCCACGCAGCTCGCCGATGCGGGCGCCGAGCTGCTGCAGCGGGATGAGGTCGCCGCCTTCGATTTTGGTGATGTTCGCCTCGTGTGGCAGGCGGCAGTCGATGAAGACGAAGTCGTCCTTCTTATCGAGCTTCTTCTTGAGTTCCCGCGGCGTGATTTCCCAATCCGGGTCGAAGTTGTATTCGGGCGGCAGGCCACGGTCGTCGAGCTTGGGCTTGTTCACGTCGGCTCCTTGCAGGTTGCGTTTCACTTCTGCCGCAGTTTCGGCGAGCGATTTCGGGTCGAGGGCCGGCACGCCGCAGAATTGTTCGTAGTCGACCGGCTCGGTGATCGTCGGGTTGTCGCCGCAGACGGGGCAGGTTTTGTCGTGGCGGATTTTGAACGTGCGGAACTCCATGTCCGACGCGTTGAACGTGCACAGCCGGCCGATGAGCGGCTTGCCATGGCCGAGGATCAGCTTGATGACCTCATTCGCCTGCAGCGTGCCGATGATGCCCGGCAGCACGCCGAGCACGCCGCCTTCGGCGCAGCTCGGCACGGAACCGGGGTCCGGCGGCTCGGGGTACAGGCAGCGGTAGCACGGGCCTTTTTCGCCGTTGTCGGGGTTGATGCGGTTCGGGTCGAAGACGGTGATCATGCCTTCGAAGCGGAAGATGCTGCCGTAGATGTTCGGCTTTTTCAGCAGCACGCAGGCGTCGCCGACGCAGTAGCGCGTGGGGAAGTTGTCGGTGCCGTCGATGATGATGTCGTAGCGGGCGACCAGGTCCAGCACGTTGCTGGCGTTGATGATCGTTTCGTGCTCGACGACGTTGACGTCGGGGTTCAGCGCCCTCAGCCGACGGCCGGCGGCTTTGACCTTCGGTTCGCCGACGCTGTTGGTGTCGAACAGGATCTGCCGTTGCAGGTTGGACGGGCTGACGACGTCAATATCAACCAAGCCGATCGTGCCGACGCCGGCGGCGGCGAGGTACAGCGCGATCGGGCAGCCCAGGCCGCCCGCGCCGATGCAGAGCACGCGGGCGTTGAGCAGCTTCTTCTGCCCTTCCATCCCCACTTCCGGCAGGATCAGGTGCCGGCGGTAGCGGTTGATCTGGTCGGCGTTCAGCTGGGTGATGTGGCGGATGTCGGGGGCGTGGTCCATGGCAATGCCTGTTGATCAGTGGATCCGTTGAACAGTTGATCGGTGACAACGCGGCGACCCACTGATCAACGGATCAACGTATCGACCGATCAACGTCCAGGGAAATCCAACGGTGCAGCCGCGGTAGGTTCAAGTGGGAAGCTGCGGTGAAGCAGGGTTCCACGCTTTAGCACGTTTGCCTCGACTCGTCCTCTTTCAGACGTCGCGAAGCGGGCCGCAAGCTGCAGGTCAAATCGCCCGGTGACGGGAGAAATATAGGTGGCGGATCGCCGATCGTCAACCGGCGGGCCGACGGGCAGACAATCGGCGGCGCAGGGGCAAGGTGATCGCGACGCCCGCGACCATGGCGACCAGAAACGCCCATCCCGAGGCCGAGAAGGCCATCACGCCCGACAACGCCGTGCCGACCGAGCAGCCGAGCGCGACCATCGATCCCAGCCCCAGAAGCAAGCCCCCGCCGGCCGCCAGGAGGATCGCGGGGAGCGACTCGCGCCTGGGCCGAAACTGCCCGGCCAGAACGGCGGACGCGAACGAAGCCGCGATCAGGGCCAAGACGAACAAAGCATTATTGTTCAGCGCTGGCGCGCCGTCCGGAACGCGACAGCCGGCGAGCGTGTCCAAGCCGTGTAGCTTGCCGTCGATCAAGCCCATGCGTGTGCCGACGTCTCGCGACAGGCGATGGATTTCCGCTGTGACGCCGAGCGGCTGCGTCCGAAACAGCACCAGGACGGCCAGTACGCCGATCAGCCCGCCGCCCACCCAACTCGGCCAGCGTTCCACAAAAACGGCCCGCGCGAGGCCGCGCCAGGAGGGCGGCGGGTGCGGTGTCGGTCCACTTTTCGACAGTCCGTATCGCGCGAGGAAGAGGGCCGCGATCGCTAAGACCATCAACTGTGCGCCGATGGATGTGCCATAGCCCCAGCGTCCGGGCAGCCATACAGGCGGTGCCGTCGCGAGCACGTTCAGGTACAGCCAGTCCCAGGCCCGAAATCCCAAAATGAAACCGACCACCGTGCCTGCCAAGGCGAACGGCGCTAACAACGAGCCTTCGCCGAGACGATAGAGGTGCGCGCTAATGCACGACCCCGAGAGGGTCATCCCGATGCCGAACAAAAAGCCGCCGGCGAAAACCACCCAACTCAGCGGCCCGATGTGCGCCTTGGGCGGGAGGTGGCCCGCGGAAGGATCGACGATCCACGCGCCGAAGATCACCAAGTAGCCCAACGTGCCCACGGCCAGGCAGGTGACGATGCCCAGCACGGGCCGCGCGTCGCCGCGTTCGAACAAGTCGCGCAGATTACAGAACCAGCAAAACCGCGACCGTTGCAACAGCAGGCCGAAGACGGCCCCGCTGGCCAGAGCGAACGCGGCTTTCGGCCCGTAGAACGGATCGGCGTGGGTCACGCGTACGGCCCAAACAATGCCCAGCGTGACCGCCGCGGCGATCATCACGCGTAACACGAGCCAGAACGAACGTACCGGCGCAGGACCCGTCGGCATGGGAACAGTGGCTGCAGTCATTTTTCGCCTAACTCAACACCGCCGGCCGGGCGTGTCAAAACACCCGGCCGCGGCGCATCCCCTTTTCTGATCGCACGCTGGTTTACTTGCCGGTCCAGACCGTGAGTGACGGATTCGTGATCGGCACGCCGACGGCGTTGCCGTATTCAGTCCACGAGCCGTCATATTGCCGAACGTCGTAGCCCAAAATGCGCTTCAGCACGAACCACGTGTGGCTCGAACGCTCGCCGATGCGGCAGTAGACGACGACCGGCTTGCTGCCATCGACGCCGGCGTCGGCGTACAGCGCTTTCAACTGCTCGGGCGACTTAAACGTCCCGTCTTCCGCATTGACGGCCTTGGGCCAAGGAACGTTCTTGGCACCCGGAATATGGCCGGCCCGGATGGCGAGTTCCTGGAAACCTTTGGGCGCGAAGATCTTGCCGCTGAACTCGTCCGGCGAGCGGATGTCCAGCAGCACGGAGGGCTGCTCGCCGTTCACAACACGCAGCACGTCCGGCAGCTTCGCCCGCAGACCCGGCGCGGCATTGTTCACCTTGTAACCCTTGGCCGCGAAGGTCGGCACGTCGGTGCTGTACGGACGCTTATCCGATTCCCACTTCTTACGGCCGCCGTCGAGAATGCGGACGTCCTGATGGCCGTACAACGAGAAAATCCACGCACCCCACGCTGCGAACCAGTTGTTGTTATCGCCATACAAAACGACGGTCGTGTCCGGCGTGATGCCCAGCCGGTTTGCGAGCGCTTCGAAGCCTTCTTTCGAAACGACGTCTCGCTTCACGGTGTCGACCAGATCGGTATGCCACACCACGCGGGCCGCACCCGGGATGTGGCCTTGCTCGTACAGACCCGGTTCGACACTGACTTCGATCAGTCGCACCTTCGGGTCCTCGGACCGCTGGCTCACCCAGTCCGCCGAGACGACCACGTCGCCCTTATCGGCCGCCTGCAATGGGGTGATCGTCATCGCCGACACTAACGCCACAGCGACCGACCATTTGACGAATCTTCGCATCGAACCTCCTGATAGAATGGTAAATCTATAATTCCGATATCTATTATAGATTTAATGAATAGTCGACTCATGTCAAGGCGTTGCGAGGGACATGTCAGTTCGATTCGACACTTCGAGCCAGCGACGCCCGACCACAATGCCGGCGGTTGGGAAAGGCGCGAGTTGCTTCTAACATGCGGCGACCATGCACCGTGCGTCGTACGCTCTGGCCCGAGCCGTTGCCCGATTCATTGCGGGTCGACACGTACGGCACGAGATGGTCAATGCGGAACGGTTCGATCAGGACGGGCCGTACGTGTTGGCGTGCACGCACGCCGGGCATCTGGAGCCGGCGCTCCTAACGGCGACGCTGCGCCGGCCAGTGCACTGGGTAGCGCGCGTGGAGTTCTTTCGCCCCCGCTGGGCTGCCCTGCTGCTGAAGCGAGTGGGCGCAATCCCGGTCGATCGGAACGGCGTGCCCGTCCGCACGATCCGCACGTGTGTCCGACGATTGGGCGAAGGGCAGATCATCGGCATCTTCCCGGAAGGCGGGCGGACGACCGGGCCGGACCAGGCCGTGCTCGGCGGGCCGGTGCGCGGCGGCGCGTGCCTGATCGCGATGCGCGCGGGCGTGCCGGTCGTGCCGGTGGTCATTCGTGGGCTCGACGCCTTCCACCACATCGAGCGATGGGTGCCCGGGCGACGCACGACGGTGCAGACCCTCGTCGGCCAGCCGATCCTGCCGGCCGATTTTACGCCGCGGGCCGCCCGACGTACGCGACGTCGCGAGATGACCGCTCGCCTCGGCCGGGCATTCGTCGATCTGTATCAGCAAGCCGACGCCCGGGCCGGCGGGCGGACGTGAGCGACGGTTTTTACGACGCGCTCACCATGCTGGGCCGCCCCGCCTTCTGGGTCAGCAGCCGGCCGACGGTGCTGAATGCGGCCGTCACGGATCGCGTCGGCGCGTACATCCTGGCCGCCAATCACACCAGTCCGTACGACATCCCGATCCTGATGCGGCACTGCCGGCGGCGCATCGACTTCGTCAGCATCACCGAAGTCTTCCGCAACCCATTCACGGCTTGGCTGTATGGCAACATGAACGCCTTCCCCCTGGACCGCTCGCGGCCGGACGCGCCAACAGTCCGCACCGTGCTGGACCGCTTACGCAGCGGCCGGGTGATCGGCATGTTCCCCGAAGGCGGCTTCCGCCACGGTGCGGCGTCGGTGGTGCACTCCCGCAAGATCCGTCCCGGCATCGGCCGGTTGGCGCTGCTGGCGAACGTGCCGATCGTGCCGTGCGTGATCGCCGGGTCAGAACGCTACGGCCGACCGGCCAGTTGGCTGCCGCTGCGCGCTACGCGCTACGGCGTGGCGTTCGGGGAAGCGATCGAACCCGCCGGCACGGCCGAGCAGATTGAGGAACGATTGATCGACACGTTCGTCGAGTTGCGCCGTCGAACTCCCTCTCCCGGTATGGCCGGGAGAGGGTAGGGTGAGGGCTTTCCCGGGTGCGATCGAACGTCGGCCGCTGTTCGCTTCGGTAACGTCTTCCGTCGCCGGCCCTCACCCTAACCCTCTCCCGGCCATACCGGGAGAGGGAATCAGAGGCGTCACACCGAGCGGGTTTGTCTAGGGCGGGCAGTGCCCGCCCTACGACGTTGCTCGATTACACCGAGCCGACCGTCAAAAAGCCCGTGCGTTCGTCCAGGCTGGTGAACGCGAACCGCCCGCGGCCGTCCATGGCGTAATGGATCTCGCGGCCGCCGTCGGCGATCTGCGTCTGGCTCCAGCGGCCGCCCCAGATTTTGCTGCCGCTGAGGTAGAGCGCGTCGTTGTTGCGGCCGTCGTAGAAGAAGACGCGCGGCGTGTTCTTCACGATCGCCAACTGGCTGTACAAACCCTGGCGGCGGCCGCTGGCGATGGTCGTGTTCCGCCAGGTGCCGTCGCCGCGCGCGGCGTACTTCAAATGGCCATTCGCCGCGTCGTAGTAAGTGGCGACGGGCTCGAACGTCTCGCCGGCGTCGTAGAACCGCATCGACACGTAGCCGCCGGCTTCCTTCGTCGTGCCGTCGATCGTCTCGAACTTGTAGCCGTCGCCCGCCTGGATGGCGTACTTGAACGTGCCCTTGGTCGTGTCCTCGTACGCGACGGCCGCCTTGCTGGCGGTCGGGCGGTTCGGGTCGAGTTGCAGGCTGGCGAAGCGGCCGACGTCGCCGCGGCTGTCGATCGTGGTGATCTTGAAGCCGCCGGTGTCGCTGGTGGCCAGACGCAGGTCGCCGTTGGTCTTGTTGTAGTAGGCGATCATCGCCCCGCCCTTGCGGCTCAATTGCAGCGACGGGTACGCGCCGGTGCTGCCCTTGACGTCGACGGTCTGCACGACCCACGCTTCGGTTTCGTCCGACACGTAGGCGTAACGCAAGTCGCCGTTGCCGGCGTCCTGATAGGCGACGTGCGGGCGATTCTCCGAGTCGATCACCAGCGACGGCGTCAGGCCGACGTCCTGCTGGCCGTCGATCGTCTGGATGCTGCCCCAGACGCCGTTGGTGTTGCGCAGGGCGTACTTGAGCGTGCGCGTGTCACGGTCGTAGAACGCCATGTGCAGGCGGCCTTTTTCGTCGTAGGCGATGTCGTTGTACGTGCCGCGCGTCTGCCCGCCGCGACCGACCTGGGCGAACTGCGGGCCGGCGAAGGTAATGCTCTGGCCGTTGACGTTCAGGATGGCGGTCTGGCCCGCTTTCGTCGGCGTGCGCTGCCAGGTGACGTTGTTGACCGCACTGGCGGCCGACCCGTTGGAAGCGGTGATGACGGTGGCGAACACGGCGAAGGTGGACTTGGATTGCGACGCGTAATAACGCGTGGCCGGGTCCTTCAGATCGCTGGGCGTCGGGCTGGTGAACACGCCCTTGGTGCGAATGGACGCCGACTGTCGGCTGCCCAGGAGCGACTGAATCCGCACGTTCCCGCCGCTGCTGTTGCGCGTGTAGATCGTGCCCTGCGTCAGATCGCGGCCGGTGTTTTGGCCCTCGAGCGTGAATCCGGTTTCGAAGCTCGTCGGCTCGCTGGCGCTGGCGAAATCGATGATGACGATGGTGTTATTGCCGTCGTACCACAGGCTGCGGCTGAGCGTGGGGTTGCCGTCGAGGAACTGGTAGCCGTTGTAGCTGGCGCTGATCATCGTGCCGCCGGCGACGCTCTGCAGGCCGCTGACGAGGATGTCGTTGTTGTTCTGCAGTTCCGCCGGGTTGACGCCGGTGACGCTGACGGTGTTGTGGGCCGCGGCGCTGGTGACCCATTCGCGGGCGGCCGATTCGTCGTAGATGTACGCGCCCGGGTCGGCGATCAGGGGCCGGCCGTACCCGGACAGTTCGAAGCCCATGTAGTTGTAATGCCCGTGCACGCCGCCTTTGGGGCCGGCGGTGAAGTTGATCTGCCGGGCGGTGTCGCCGTTGCCGCTGCGCATGACGTAATTGCCGCTGTCGGGGAAGGCGGCGCTGCTGCCGCGGTTGGCGAGGTCATTTTCGGTGTCGTGCTTGTACGGGCCGACGGCGGTGGTGCCGAAAATCCAGGCGTCGCGGGAATTGGCCTTGCCTTCGGGCCAGCGCGTGATGTCGAGGGCGAGGGCGGCCTTGGTGAACTGCCCGTTGCCCGACAGGCGGTAGGTGTCGCCGATCGACGGCCTCTTGCCGTTGGGCGAAAGCTGCTGCCACAGCGCGTCGACGGCGTTGACGGCGGTCGTCAGATAACGCGTCGGCCATTCGACGCCGTGGATCTTGTCGATCTCTCGAGCTTCGAGCACGTTGTCCAGCACGTTCAGCGCATAGCCCGGCGACTGCTCACGGTGCGAGCCGTCGGCGTAAAGCTGGGCGTCCATCGCGTTGAACAGCAGCTCTCGCCCGTTCTTTCGCCAGCGCGGCGCGGTGTCGGCCTCGGGCAGGGCGAAGCCGAGCATGGTCGCGGTCTTGCCGATGATCGTGGAGCGGTTGCTGGTGAAGTCGGTGGTGTTGGTCGCCACCGTGTTCAGCACGTCGCCCTGCTGCACGAGCTTGTAAAGCATCAGCGAGTTGGCCGCCCCGGTCCAGCCGCTGCTGCCCAGGACGCTGAAGTAAGACATGATCCAGTCGTCGACGCGAATGGCGGTGTCGAAGCCGTAGCTGGTGTAGCGGCCGGTGTTATCTGGAAGCGTGAACGATTCGTTCTGCTGCGACCAGCTGGCCAGCTCGTACTGCAGCTCGTTCATGTACTTGGCGTTGCCGGTGTAGCGGTAGCTCTGCGCCAGATCGACCCACCATTCCTGGCGGTTCAGGGCGTAAATGAACTCCGGATTACTGTTGCGCGAAGCGTCCTTCCAATTGATCCGGCTGGGCAACTGAACGGTGTAGCGCGTCGACGAACTCTGTTCGGGAAACAGCCGGTCGTCGGTGACGGCGTCGGCGTGTTCGATCTGCGTGCCGATGTTCAGGTTGTTCTTCGTGTACGTCGCGATCGAGCCGGCTTCGGATTCGTCGAAGAAATAGTGCGTGCCCGGCCGGTCGCGCATGTACGCCAGCAATCGGTCGTCGAATGCGCCGATCCGCCCGGCCTTTAAGTGCCGCGACAGCACGCCGTAGGTCGAAGTGGGCATATTCCCCAGCCGTCCGAGCAGGGCCTTCCGCTCGCCCACGTCGAACGCGCGCCCGAGCGAATCCGGCCGCACGTCAGCGGGCGTGCGGGCGTACAGCAGGCGACTTTCCAGCGTTTCGACCAGTGACGAACGAGTATGGCTCGGCATGCAACGGCTCCTCGGGAAGCAATCAGGGAAAACGGGCGACAATCTTGTTCTATCGGTCAGCCGGGCGAGGAAGGTGCACAAACCGCCCCGCCGGCCCGGCGCAGCGGGTCTGACTCCACAAAGTCGACACGGAACGGGGTTTACTTACAGACAATCTTGCGGCTCAGGGTCCGCCCGATGGGGCCACGTGCGGGGGGCTGTTATACTCAACGCCGCATGTCCGATCCGCAGCGCATTCTTGTTGTACAGCCGTCCTGGGTGGGCGACGCCGCGATGGCCACGCCCGCCCTGCGGGCCATTCGCCACCGCTTTCCGAACGCCCAGATCAGTTACCTGATCAAGCGGTACGTCAAACCGATGTACACCGGCATGCCCTGGGCCGACCGGCTGATCACCTACCGCACTGGCCGGACCCGCAAAAAGGCCGGCCGGTCGAAGTTTTTCGGCCTGGCGGCGAAACTGCGGCTCCGGCGGTTCGACATGGCGATCCTGCTGCCCGGCTCGTTCAAGGCCGCCCTGATCTGCCGGATGGCCCGCATCCCCCGCGTCGTCGGCTACGACCGCGACGGCCGCGGCTTCCTGCTGACCGACAAGCTGCTCCCCGCCAAGGAAAACGGCCGGTACATCCCGTCGCCGATCATCAAGTATTACCTCGGCCTGGCGTCGTACCTCGGCTCGCCGGAACGTGATTTGACGATGAGTTTGTTCGTCACCGACGCCGAGCGCCGCGAGGCCGACGCCGTGCTGGCCCGGGCGAACGTCCCGGAGAAACGGCCCTGGATCCTGCTCAATCCCGGCGCTAACTACGGCGCCAGCAAATGCTGGCCCGCCGAGTATTACGCCGACCTGGCCAATCGCCTGGTCGAAGCGTACGGCGCGACGATCCTGATCAGCAGCGCCCCCAAAGAACGGAAAATCGTCGACGAAATCTACCAGCACCTGACCGTGCCGGCCGTCGACTTGGCCAAGGCGGGCATGTCGCTGGGCGCGCTGAAGGAAATCGTCCGCCGCTGCGACTTAATGGTGACAAACGACACCGGCCCCCGCCACATCGCGGCCGCTTTCGACGTGCCGGTGGTCAGCATCTTCGGGCCGACGCACCCGGAGTGGACGGACATTTATTACGCTAAGGAACGCATCTGCCAGATCAAGGTCCATTGCGGCCCCTGCCAGCTCAAAACCTGCCCGCTGGACCACCGCTGCATGACGCGCCTGACGCCGTCACTGGTGATGACGGCCGTTGACGAACTGCTGCGGCCTGTCGCGACGATTTAAGCGCCGAGCTTTTCCTTGCTGACCAGAAAGTTCTGGACCGACCCGTCGGCGTCGAACGCCACGTACAGCGCACGCGATTCGCCGCCGAACCGCAGGCCGAGACCCGACATGTTGATGGTGGAGTAGACCCACACTTCCTTCGTGTTCGGGCGGACCACTTTCAGCACTTCCTTAATCTTGCTCGGCACGAGCACGCGGCCGTTCGGTTCGCCCAGAAGCGAGCGGACGTCGTCGCGCTTGCTGGAATTGACCACCACGTATTTCGTCTGCGTCTCGTCGAAGTGGGTGGTGTTTTCCCCGTTGTTGCTCGTAAGGATGTAGCCGCTCACGACGTTGTTGCGGCTCTCGACCAGCAGCACGGCGATGCTGCTCTTCATGCCATTGACGATCGCGGGTTGTTCGTATTCGACAAAAGTGTCGAGGCTCATCGTGCCGGTCGGGTCACCTTCGGTCTGGCTCGCCCGCGGCTTACCGAAGGCGACCGGCAAGTAGTCGCTGCTCGTACTGCCCGGCGTCAGCACCTTCACTTTCGCCGTCGTCAGGTTCGTTGCGCAGCCCGCCGTCAGCAGGACCAGCGACAAGGCCAATAATCCGCGCTTACCCAGAGCCTTCGTCATGCCCTCAACATCGGCCGGCAGACAACGCGGCTTAACCGCCCGCGGCCGGCAGCGCCATGTCGAGCACCGCGCGTGTCTGGTTTTCCCGAAAGGCAATCACCCGCTGGGCGACGGCCTGATCGGCCGTGCCAAGTATGGCGGCGGCCAGCAGCGCAGCGTTCTTCGCGCCTGCCTCGCCGATTGCCAGAGTGCCGACGGGGATACCGGCCGGCATCTGGACGATCGACAGCAGCGAATCCATGCCACTGAGCGCCTTCGACTGCACCGGCACGCCCAGCACCGGCAGATGCGTTTTGCTCGCGCACATGCCCGGCAAGTGCGCCGCCCCGCCCGCGCCGGCGATGACGACCTTAATGCCCCGGCCGGCGGCGCTGCTGGCGTATTCGAACAGCAAGTCCGGCGTGCGGTGGGCGGAGACGATCTTCGTCTCGAACGGTACGCCGAGGCTGTCGAGCATCTCGGCGGCGTGCCGCATGGTTTCCCAATCGCTGCGGCTTCCCATGATGATCCCGACGACGGGCGAATTGGCCATGCGGGCATGATACGATGAACATCCATGGCCGACATCGTCCTCGCCACCCTCAATGCCAAATACGTGCACGCCGCGTTCGGCTTGCGCTACCTGATGGCGAACCTGGGCGAGTTGCGTCAGCGTGCCGTGATCCGCGAGTTCGACATTAACCAGCGCCCCATCGACATCGTCGAAGCGGTGCTGGCGGAGAATGCGACGATCGTCGGCTTCGGCGTCTACATCTGGAACGTCGAACTGACGACGAAGGTCATCGCCGACCTGAAACGGCTACGGCCGAAGATGACGATCGTCGTCGGTGGGCCGGAGGTGTCGTTCGAAACCGACGGGCAGGACATCTGCGGCTTGGCCGACTACGTCATCCGCGGCGAAGCCGACCTAGCATTCGCCGATCTCTGCCGCACGCTGCTGAATGGTCGCAGGCCGCTGCTGCGCGTGATCGACGCAACACTGCCGGAGTTCGGGCAGATGACGCTGCCGTACGACTTGTACAACGACCACGACCTGCAGCACCGCGTGATGTACGTCGAGGCCAGCCGCGGCTGTCCGTTCAAATGTGAGTTCTGTTTGTCGTCCCTCGACGTGCCGGTGCGCAACGCCCCGCTCGACGGCTTCCTCGATCACATGCAGCGGCTGCTGGATCGCGGGGCGAGGCAGTTCAAGTTCGTCGATCGCACGTTCAACCTGAACCTGACAATCAGCCGGCGGATTCTGGAGTTCTTCCTGGAGCGCTACACGCCGGGACTCTTTGTGCACTTTGAGATGATCCCGGACCGCTTACCGGAGGCGCTGCGGGCGGTGATCGCGAAGTTCCCGCCGGGGGCGCTGCAATTCGAAGTGGGCGTGCAGTCGCTGAATCCGGACGTCGAATCGCGCATCTCGCGCCGACAGGATCACGCGCGCCTGGCCGACAACCTGACGTGGCTGCGCGAGCAGACCGGCGTGCACGTCCACGCCGACCTGATCGTCGGTCTACCCGGCGAAGACCTCGTCAGCTTCGGCCGCGGCTTCGACACGCTATACGCCTGGCGGCCACAGGAGATTCAGGTCGGCATTCTCAAGCGCCTGCGCGGCACGCCGATCGTCCGGCACGACGCGGAGTGGGGCATGGTCTACAGCCCGCACGCGCCGTACGAGATTCTGCAGACGAACCACGTTTCGTTCGACGATCTGCAGCGGATGCGCCGCTTCTCCCGGTATTGGGATTTGGTCGCCAACAGCGGGAAGTTCGTCAAAACGACCGCCCTGCTGCTGGACGCACCGTCGCCCTTCGAGCGGTTCCTGGCGTTCAGCGATTGGCTGTACGTGCAGACAGGGCAGCGCACGCATGGCATCGCCCTGCATGATCTGACGGAACGCCTGCGGACTTATGCGACGGAGCAGTGCAAGCTCCATCCCGACGCGGTCGATGCTGCGATCAAAGAAGACCAGCGTCCGCGTCGGAAGGATTTACCGAAGCGACAGGCGCAGCACGTCGAAATCTCAACTTTGTTATAAGGCGCTTAAAGAGAGCGTCGCGGCTCCGCCGCGCACACGATGAATTACCCGCAGGCTTACCACATCACCTGGGGCACCTACGGAACCCGTCTCCCGGGTTCGGCAAAACCGCACGTCACGTTAGACCGGAACGTCTATCAGACCGCGCTGCCCACAGCAGATCCCAAGCGCGAACAATCCGCGCGTGACAAGATGCGGCAGCCGCCGGTCTACTTGAGTAGAGGGCACCGCGTTTGCGTGGACCGAGCAATCATCGACCTCGCCACCCGCTACGATTGGACGCTTCATGCTCTTGCCCCGCAAAGCGATCATGTTCACGTCGTCATCACCGCGCCACGTGTTGGACAAGACTTGCGCGATGCCTTGAAAGCCATCACCTCTCGTTGGTTGAACCAGCAGTTCGCTCACCAGAAGTGGTGGGCGGAACATGGGAGTTGCAAATACCTGTACGAAGACAGCTATTTTAATAACGCGACGCAATACGTTCGCAGGCAGCGCGAGATTTAGAGGTGTACGCGGCGGAGCCGCGACGCTCTCTCTTAGTGTTCCCACTCTTAGTGTTCCCATTCAGATCGACGTTTACACAAAAAGAAAACCCCACCTAAGGGTGGGGTGAGGTCTTCTCTTCTCATTGTGTTGAGACGGATCGGTCTGCCGCGGGGTTTAGCGGTAGAACTCGATGATCAGGTTCATGTTCACTTCGAACGGGACATCGTCGGGCGTCGGCAGGGCGTTGATCTTGCCGGTCAGCTGCGACGGGTTCCATTCGATCCATGCCGGGACGTTGTGGCCGGCCATCTGTTCCATGTTGGAGCGGAGCAGCGGGGCGCTCTTTTCCTTGAAGGTGATGACCATGCCGGGCTCGACGATGAAGCTGGCGATGTCGGTCTTGCGGCCGTCCACGATCACGTGGCCGTGGCCGACGATCTGGCGGGCGGCCCAGATGGTTTTCGCCACGCCCATGCGGCGGATGACATTGTCCAGACGCAATTCCAAGCGCTGCAACAGGCTGTTACCCGTGTTGCCCTTGCTGCGCTGGGCCATGTTCAGCGAGCGGCGGAACTGCTTTTCCAGCACGCCGTAGTGGAACTTCAGCTTCTGTTTTTCGGTCAGGCGGATGCCGTACTCGGTGTTGCGACGGCCGCGGTAGCCGTGCATGCCGGGCAGGTTCAGGTCGCCGCCGGTGTGCTTGGGAACGTCGGCAATGGGAACGCCGACACGACGGGAAAGACGGACCTTGGGGCCGGTGTAACGGGCCATGGGAAATCTCCTCAAGACAGGTGTGCCGCCGGGCGTGGAAGCCGGGCAGGCTCACAGTTCGCCCGCCGCATGGTCTTGAGGCATGCGGCGAGGCGTTTCCGCGGAAAATCGCGGGTCGGGGAGTGTAACGAGCGACACGAACCTTCGCAAGATGTAATAGGACCACTTCGAAGTGAAGGTAGAGAGCCCCGCGGCTCCGCCGCGGATTGACCCGCGGCGGAGCCGC
>DASVSC010000275.1:0-12832 GCA_036388295.1 Tepidisphaeraceae bacterium
GGACATCATGCCGCCCAGAGCCACAGCAGCTGCAACAATCTTACGTGATACGAATTTCATCAGTTACCCTCGCGAATAGAAATGGAAGTCGGGTCG
This sequence comes from Tepidisphaeraceae bacterium, assembly GCA_036388295.1. Lineage (GTDB taxonomy): Bacteria > Planctomycetota > Phycisphaerae > Tepidisphaerales > Tepidisphaeraceae > RYN-431. Next base: position 97 of record DASVSC010000275.1, read on the forward strand.
GGGGGCCGCGATAAAACGAACGCGATCGCCCCGGGGTCGACCCGAAAGCAGAAAAGGACACGAACAGCGAAACGCCGCTCTCTACTCCTTCCTCGTGCGGTCCGGCCCGATCGCAACATCCGCCGAAGCGAACGGGCCTTACTCGTTACACGAACCAAACTCCGCCTCTCCACAGCCACAAAGAAAACGATTTCTGCGTCGCAGAAAGCGATTTCTGACAGAAGTGCGAAGGCAGCTTACCGCTGTGTGCGACATTCTGTCAAGCACTTAAAAGCTGAATTGAAAGATTTGCCAATTTTGGTCGGCGTACTGACGGAAGACGTGTTGCGAATCGAACCAACGCGAGTAGCAGGTCAATTCGAAATCGTGCGGGTGCCACGGTCCGCCCGCAGCACCCACCAGAAGGCTAATGGAAAGGCCATTTCCAGCAGATTGTGCAGACAGGTTAGAGCGAGTTGTGCCCAGAACCCCGCGCCGGCCGCTTGCAGATAGGACATGCCGATCACCACGCCGACTGCGGCGACGGCGAGCATGAGGACGGCATTGAGCAGGCAGGCCGAGCGTAGCGGCTCGCGTGCCGTGGCGTTGCCCTGCACGAGCGCCCGCGCCGCAACGAGTACCCATATGAGAAGCGGAACACGCACGGCGAGGAAGCCGAACATGAAAAAATTGCGCCACTCCGAGGTCGTGAATCGTGATGAAAAAACAGCCACGATGATGCCGGCAGAAAGCTCGACCAACGCCGCGCCGGCGAAGGCGATCGCCAGCCAGCCGATCGGCCGCAGCGTGCGCGCCTCGTCATCGGAGGCCGCATAATCGATCGGCAGCACGGCGTGGGCGTGCGGCAGCGGGTGTTGTTGATCATCCACGATTCATCCGATCGCCCGCATTTTCTGCACGCACTCGGTCAAGGCCGGCACTGGGTTCTCAGGGTCGGCTTCGTATTCGATGACCGCGAAGCCGTCGAAGCCGTTGCCTTCGAGTGCGCTGACGAACGCCGGCAGATCAAGGTTGCCGGTGCCGACGACCACGTCATGCCATTGGCCGTTGCGGTCGAAGGTGAAGTCCTTGTAGTGCACGCCGTAGACGCGGCCGGCGAACTTCTTGACCCACTCCACCGGCTTGCCCTGGTGCGGGCCGATCTGCATGCACCAGGCGGTGTCGATGTTCAGGCCGATGCTCGGGCCGCCGAGCTTGAGCAGGTGGTCGAGCACGTCGGGCTGGCCGCCGAACATGTAGCCGCCGTGGCAGTGGATGGCGACCTTCACGCCGTATTCCTCCGCCAGCTTCGCCGTGGCGGGCACAGCCGTCTGAAACGTGCCGATCGTGAAGTGAGCGCTGATGTACTTGGCCCCTGCAATTTTGGCGCATTCGAACCACTTGCGCTCGGCGTCGGTGTCTCCCTTAAAGGTCTGAACGCCGAGGCTGACGATCTTCACGCCCGCGTCCTGGTGGATCTTGACGACTTCGCCGAACGCTTCGGGCTTGGAGAAGTCGGCGTGGACGCCGCAGATTTCGGTCGAGTGGACCCCGATTTGGCGGATTTTTTTCGCCAGGTCGGCATTATCTTTGGTTTCGCGGAAGCAGTAGCTCTGAACACCGAAGTTGCGGGCGGCTGAAGTGGGCATGGGTCAATTCCTGGTTGAGTTGATCGAAGCGTAGTGTGAAAAAAGGGGCGAGGGTAGAGGCGAGAAACGTGAGTCCGAAAGAATTTCGGCAAGGCCATTGGTCTTCCTCACGCCTCACGCCTCTACCCTCGCCCCTGTCTTCCTTTACAATCCGGCCGCTTGTGGCGCCAAGTCCCTAACCTCATCACGACCTCGCGGCTGTTGCTGGCCGTCGTTTTCTTCGCGTGCCTGTCCTGGTACCAGTACGAGGGCCGGGGACATTCGGCCCTGCTGACGTGGGCGTTCGTGGTCGGGCTGATCGCGATCTCGACTGATTTCCTCGACGGCTGGCTGGCCCGCAAATGGAAAGTCGAAAGCCGTTTCGGCCGGGTGGTGGACCCGTTCGTGGACAAGATTCTGGTCCTGGGCAGCTTCATTTTCTTCGGCGGGAAAAACTTCATCATCCCCGACGAGATCGTCAACGGCCATGTCAACGTCGCCCACACCATCACCGGCATCACCCCGGCGATGACCGTCATCATCCTCGGCCGCGAATTACTGGTGACCAGCTTGCGCGGCTTGATGGAAAGCAGCGGCGTCTCGTTCGGTGCCGATCTGGCCGGAAAGATCAAGATGGTGCTGCAGTCGGTCACGATTCTGGTGATCGTCGCCTACGTCTACTTTCTGGGCGTCGTCAGCGAGCAGCACCCCGCCTGGCGGGCCGGCTATGTCACCTGGGCGACGATCTTCCGCAACGGCATGATTTGGCTGACGCTGCTGGTCACGGTCTGGTCGGCCTGGGGCTACTTGCGACGGTCGGTGTCGCTGCTGCGGGCGACGACTTGAGGAAATTAGTCGATCGGCAATGGTTGATAGTCGATAGGTAAGAGAATCAGCCGTCCGCGTCTTCATAATCGACGATCAACCCTCGACTATCGACTCTCTATATGAACGACTACTTTCTCGCCGTCATTCTCGGCATTGTTGAAGGGCTGACCGAGTTCCTGCCCGTCAGCTCGACAGCACATATTCGCCTTGTGCAAGGGCTATTGCGTGGCGAAGCGAGTTTGCACGACAACTTCTGGAAGCTGTTCGCGGTTGCGATTCAACTGCCGGCCGTGCTCGCTGTCGTGGTTTACTTTTACGACACGATTCTGCGGTTCGTGAAGTCGTTTTTCCGGCGCGGCATGTCCCTCGGCGAATACGCCCGCCATCCGGTCACGCTGGTCATGATTGCGTTCGTAGCCACCGCAATCCCGGCCGCCGTGTCGAAGAAGCTGATCAAGGGCAATTTGGAATCGCTCTGGGTTATGGGCATCGCCCTGATCATCGGCGGCATCGTGATGGCGGTCGTGGACACCATCTACGGCCGGCGCGAGAAGCGGATTCTGGCCGACGCCGACGCCGCCCGACTGGCCGACCAAGCGGCCCCCGTCACCCCGTTCGATACCCTGGACGATACGCCGCCCGCGCCCGCCCTGCCGATCGTCACGAGGCTCGAAGACATGAAGCCGTGGCAGGCGCTTTGGATCGGCCTGGTCCAGGTGCTGGCCGCCCTGTTCCCCGGCACCAGCCGTTCGATGTGCACGATCGCCGCCGGGCAGGTCGCTAACCTGACCCGGGCGGCGGCCCTGGAGTTCAGTTTTTTCCTATCAATCCCGATCATGTTCGCGGCCTTCGTGAAGGACCTGAAAGACTCGCTCACCCCCGGCGACGAGGCCTACGTCGGCCACGCCCTGACTCGCCATGAACTACTGGTGCTGATGACCGGCTCGATCGTCAGCTTCGTCGTCGCCCTGGCCGTCATCGCGTGGTTCATGGCCTGGGTGCGTCGGCGCGGGTTTATTCCGTTTGCGATTTACCGCGTTATCATCGGCATAGTCGTTCTGGTGATCGCCGCCCGCTCATGAACTTGGTCCTGCTCATCCTCCGGGGCGTATTCGTCCTGATGCTCGCCGGCATCGGGTGGCACTACGTGGTGGACGAAAACCGCCCGCTGGGCACGCAGACGTGGCTGGCGTTGGCGCTCGCGTTGGCGGTCGCGGCGCTGGTGGTGTGCGTCGACATTTTAGCGCCGCGCAAGAAGCTGACCCTGTTCGCCGGAACATTTCTTGGCCTTATCGTCGGCATCGCGATGTCGTACGCCCTGAGCTTCGTGGTGCAGCTGCTCGTCGAGCAATTCGTGCCGTTGGAAACGGTCGATGTACTCGGCAACGCGGTCAAGAACGAAGAAGCCATTCGGGCCCGGAACAGTCTGCAGTCCTTCCTGAACCTGATCGTCGGCGGCGCGACCACGTATTTGGCCGTCAGCTTCATCCTGCAGACTAAAGACGATTTCCGCTTCATTATTCCGTACGTGGAGTTCCGCAAGCAGTTGCGTGGCAGCCGGCCGCTGCTATTGGACACCAGCGTGCTGATCGACGGCCGGATTGCGGCAGTGCTGGACACGGGCATCTTCGAAAGTCAGCTGATCGTCCCCCGTTTCGTCCTAGCCGAACTTCAGGCGGTGGCGGACAGCCCGGACCGCCTGAAGCGGGCCCGCGGGCGGCGTGGGCTGGACGTGCTGGCCAAGTTGCAGCAGTCGCCCAAGGCCGAAGTGGTCACGTACGACCACCCGAGCCGCGACGAAAACGAACCGGTCGACCAGCGGCTGCTCACGCTGGCCAAAGAATTGGAAGCGCGCCTGGTGACGACGGATTACAACCTGAACAAGGTCGCCCAACTGGCCGGCGTGGACGTGCTGAACATCAACGAATTAGCCGCGAAGATGAAGCCCGAGGTGCTGCCCGGCGAGCGCCTGCGCGTGCGGCTGATCAAGCCCGGCGAGTCGCCCGGCCAAGGGATCGGCTACATGGAAGATGGCACGATGGTCGTCGTCGAACAGGGACGGGCACACATCGACAGCGAAGTCGACTTCGTTGTCACGAATACCGTTCAGACGAACGCCGGCAAAATGATCTTCGGCCGCCTCGGCGACGCCCACAAGGCCGATCGGCCTGACCGCGGCGATCGCAGCAAACCCGCACCGGCGGCGTCTTAGACCGTGTGGCATTATTCGATGTCGCCCGTCGCCGTCCTCATTCCCGCCGCCGGGCTGTCATCCCGGTTCGGGAGCAACAAGCTGCACGCGACGCTGCTCGGCCAGTCCGTCCTGCTGCGCACGGTCCGGGCGTTCCTGAGCCACCCCGCCACCGCTAACATCGTCCTGGCCACACCTGTGGGCCGACCGCCGCGTGACACGCTGCCGGCGGACCTGCTGGCGATCCTCGACGAGTACCCGCGCATCCGTCTTGTCGAAGGCGGTCCCACGCGCGCCCACAGCGTGCGGCGGGCGCTCGAGGCGTCGATGGACTTGGACTGGGTCGCCGTCCACGACGCCGCCCGGCCGCTGGTGTCACTCGACCTGATCGACCGGCTGTACGAACACGCCGACACCCACGGCACCGCCGTCCCGGCCCTGCCCGTGAAGCTGACGGTCAAAGAAGCCCGCGGCCCGTTGCCGGCGCCGGTCTTTCGGACGCTTCCGCGGGCCGACTTGTGGGAAATGCAGACGCCGCAGGTCATCCGTCGCGTCAACCTTGTTGCCGCCTACGCCCGCTGTTGGCAGTCGCTGGAGACTATCACCGATGACGCCCAGCTGCTGGAAGTCGCGGGCCAGCGTGTCTGGCTCGTGCCGGGCGAGGAGCGGAACCTGAAGCTCACCACCGCCGCCGATCTTCATCTGGCCGAGCGGCTGCTGGGCGAAGGCGCGGCGTAACGTGCGGGCGTGGGATTACGCCTGTTCGCACGGTATGCTCCTGGCGATATACGTCGATAGGATCCTGCCCAAGAGGTTAGTTTGGAGAGCCTTCAGACCGCACAGCCCGATGATGTGAGGGCCACACCGCGTGGCGAGATGGTTGGGCGCGTCAGCACGTTCGATTGGTCGCGTACACCACTGGGGCCGATGGACCGGTGGCCGCCGAGCCTGCGGACGCTCGTGGACATGCTGCTCGCCCACCCGCTGCCGATGATTCTGCTGTGGGGACCGGATCTGATTCAAATCTACAACGACGGCTACGCCGTTATCGCCGGCCGCAAGCACCCGGCGGCGCTCGGGCAGCCCAACCGCGAGTGCTGGCCGGAAGCGTTGCCTCTGACCGCGCCAATATACGAGCGGGTGCTGGCGCGCGGCGAATCGGTGCTGCTCGAAGACCAGCCGATCCCGCTCGACCGCCAAGGACGCGGCACGTTAGAAGAGGCATACTTTACCGTCAGCTACGGCCCCTGCCGTGAGGACGAGGGACGGATCGGCGGCATCTTCGCCACGGTAATCGAGACGACGGACAAGGTGCTGGCTGGGCGGGAGCGGGAACGCTGGCGGGCCGAAGCGCTCACCCACGTCGAACAGCGGGCACAGGTGCTCGATACCGCCCTCACGCACATCGACGCCTTTTCGTTCATCTTCGACCGCGACGGCCGGTTCCTTTATGCCAACCAGCCGCTGCTCGACCTGTACGGCCTGACGGTGGATCAGGTCGTCGGGAAGAATGTTTACGACCTGAGCTACCCCGCCGAGCTCGCGGGCAAAATCCAGGGCCAGATCAAGCGAGTGATCGAGACGAAGCAGAGCGTGTCGGACGCGATCGCCTACACCGGCCCGAGCGGCGTCACCGGGCATTACGCGTACGTCTTCAACCCCGTACTCAACGCCGACGGGGAAGTCGACGTCGTTACCGGTTCGTCCCGTGATGTCACCGCGCGAGTACTGGCCGACGAGGCGCTGCGGACGAGCGAGTTCCGCTTTCAGCGGCTCGTCGAGCACTCGCCCCAGAGCACACAATTGTTCTACGCGGACGGTCGTCCCCGCCAGGTGAACCGCGCGTTCGAGCGGCTGTTCGGGATGACGCTCGATCACTTGCGGGACTACAACATCCTCCACGACCCGGAACTGGTACGGCTCGGTGTGATGCCCTTGATGAAGCGGGCATTTGCCGGCGAAGCCGTGACGATCCCGCCGATCCCTTACGTGCCGGACCGTGGTGAGTACGCAGGACAAAGCCGCTGGGCCGGGGCGTACGTTTACCCGGTCAAGGACGAGAGCGACCGGGTGGAGGAGGTGGTGCTCGTCCACGACGACGTGACCGAACGAAAGCAGGCCGAAGACGAGCTGCGGAAGTTCAAGTTCATCACGGAGAACGCGAACGACTCGCTCCTGTTGATCGACGGCGAGGGGCGGATCGTCTACGCCAATCGGTTCGCCTGCGAGCATCGCGGCTACGACGTGGGCTGCATGCTGGGAGTGACGATCTCCGAGCTGGACCCGCACTACCCGCCCGACCGCTTCAAAGAACTCTTCGAGCGGGCCCGGCAGGAGCGGGTGCGACCGTTCGAATCGGTCCACCGCAGGCGGGACGGCTCAGAGTTTCCCGTCGAGATCACCGTCACCCATGTCGAGGTGGACGACAAGCCGCACCTTTTCGCGGCCTCGCGGGACATCAGCGAGCGTGCCGCGGCCAAGGCCGAGCGCGAGCGCCTTTTTGCCGAACTGGAATCAGAGAAAAACCTGCTCTCTGAGGTGTTCCGACGCTCACCGTCGTTCATCGCCGTGCTGCGAGGGCCGCAGCACACCTTCGAGCTGGTCAACGACCGCTACTACCAACTCGTCGGCCACCGCGATCTTCTCGGTAAGCCCCTGCGTGAGGCCTTGCCCGAAATCGCGGGACAAGGCTTCTTCGAACTCCTCGACGGCGTGTACACCACGGGAGAGCCGTACATCGGGCGGGACATGCGGCTCATGGTCCGGCGCGAGCCAGGGCTGCCGTTGGAAGAGCGATTTATCGAGTTCGTGTACCAGCCGTTACGGGGTGCTGACGGCTCGATCACCGGCGTTTTTGCGCACGGCGTGGACCTTACAGAGCACAAGCGGGCCGAGGCGGCGGTACGGGGGAGCGAGGCCCGCTTCCGGCAACTGGCGGACGCCATGCCGCAAATCGTCTGGGCGGCGAGGCCGGACGGAACGGTCGATTACTACAACCGCAGGTGGTACGAGTACACCGACCTGCCCACAGGCGAGACCGGCGATGCCAGTTGGGAACCGGTCCTGCCTGACGAGGACCTGCGACGGATTCACACGGCGTGGGGCCATGCGCTCCGCACGGGCCAGCCCTACGAGGTCGAGTGCCGCTTCCGCCGTGCGTCAGACGGCATGTACCGCTGGCACCTCGGGCGGGCGCTGCCGGTCCATGACGAGCACGGCAAGATCGTCCGCTGGTTCGGCACGAACACCGACATCCATGACCAGAAGCTGGTCCAGAACGAACTCCAGCGCAGCGAGGAGCGATACCGCAGCCTGTTCACGTCCATTGATCAAGGCTTCTGCGTCATCGAAGTCCTCTTCGACGCCGACCGGCAACCGGTCGATTACCGCTTCGTCGAAGCCAATCCGGCCTTCGAGCGCCAGACGGGCTTGAGTGACCCGGTCGGCAAAACTGCCCGCAAACTGGTCCCGACGCTGGAGCAACGCTGGTTCGCGGTGTACGGGCGGGTCGCCACCACCGGCGAGCCGCTACGGTTCGAGGATTCGTCCGACTCGATGGGTCGCTGGTTCGACGTCTTCGCGTTCCGCACCGGCCAGCCCGAGGAACGGCGGGTCGCGATCCTGTTCAAAGACATTACCGAATCGAAGCGCATCGAGGCGGCGCTCCGGGAAAGTGAGCGGCGGTTCCGCGACATGGCCGACACGGCGCCGGCAACGCTTTGGGTGACCGAACCCGACGGCTACTGCTCATTCCTGTCGCGCGGGTGGTACGAACTGACGGGCCAGACCGAAGAAACCGGCCTCGGGTTCGGCTGGACCAACGCCGCGCATCCCGACGACCACGCGGCCGCCCGCGATGCGTTTATTGCCGCGAACGCCGCCCGGGAGCCGTACGGGGTCGATTTCCGCGTACGACGCGCCGACGGCGAGTACGTCTGGGTGATCGACGCCGCCCGCCCCCGCTTCGGCCCCGACGGCGAGTATCTCGGCATGATCGGCTCGGTAATCGACATCACCGACCGCAAGCGGGCCGAGCGGGAACGCGAGGCCCTGCTGGCCAGCGAGCAGGCCGCCCGGTCCGAGGCCGAAAACGCCAGCCGCCTGAAGGACGAGTTCCTCGCCACCCTCAGCCACGAACTCCGCACGCCGCTGAACGCCATTCTCGGCTGGTCGCAGATTCTCACGCGGGAGCCGAACGTTTCGCAGGACTTGGCCGACGGGCTGCGGACCATCGAGCGCAACGCGCGGGCGCAGGCGCAGATCATCGAAGACCTGCTGGACATGAGCCGCATTATCAGCGGCAAGGTGCGCCTGGAGATGCAGCCGGTGGACCTCGCGTCCCTGCTGCGCGAGGCAGTCGAAACGAGCAAGCCGTCCGCCGACGCCAAGAACGTGCGCCTGACGGCCGCCCTCGACGCGACGGCCGGCCCGATCAGTGGGGACCCGGCCCGGCTGCAACAGGTCCTGTGGAACCTGCTGACGAACGCAGTGAAGTTCACGCCCACGGGCGGGCGCGTTCAGGTGCGGCTGCAGCGCGTCGATACGCACGTCGAGGTGAGCGTTGTCGACACCGGCGAAGGGATCAAGCCCGAGTTCCTGCCGCACGTGTTCGACCGCTTCCGCCAGGCCGACGCGACCACGACCCGCCGTCACGGCGGGCTCGGCCTTGGCCTGAGCATTGTTAAGCAACTGGTCGAACTCCACGGCGGCTCGGTGCGTGCGGCCAGTGCCGGCGGCGGGCAAGGCGCGACGTTCACCGTCTCGCTTCCGCTGACGGCAAGCCGACCCGAGTCGGACGTCGAAGACGCGCGTCATCGCCCCCGCGCCGGGGCCGCACTCGGGAACGCGATGGACCCGCGCGTTCAAATTGACGGCCTGAAGGTGTTGGTGGTGGACGACGAGCCGGACGCCCGGGCGCTGATCAAGCGGCTGTTGGAGAAGCTCGGTGCGCAGGTCATTAGCGCCGGTTCGGCCGCCGAGGCGCTGCAACTCCTGCGGCAGGAGCGTCCGCACGTGCTCGTGTCCGACATCGGCATGCCGGGCGAGGACGGCTATGCGCTGATCCGGCAGGTTCGCGCCTTGCGGCCGGAAGAAGGCGGTGGGACGCCCGCGATCGCCCTGACCGCTTATGCCCGCGCCGAGGATCGGGTGAAGGCGATGCTGACGGGGTTCCAGATGCACATTTCCAAGCCCGTGGAACCGGCGGAGTTGGTCACCATCGTCGCGAGCCTGACCGGCCGCACCTGAGTGGCTGCCGGCTGTTGCCTGCCGCCGGCGCCGGAAGTCGCATCGACTTCACGCCCGGCGTGATGCCGGTTAGACTTCGGTCAGCCGGGCGTGGCGTAATGGCAGCCGCAACGGACTTAGGATTTTTGAGTGCCCCGGCAGCAATGCCGGGAGTAGAACGTCTCAAAGTCGGTGAACCCCCTGTCGGCTCAAACCGACGAGGCAACGCCGAGCCAAACCGCCGGGCGACCGGCGGAAGGTGTAGAGGCTCGACGGGACGCACCCCACCCTCGCCAGGTGTTGGGGTGAAGGCAGAGTCCAGACCACGAACCCGCCATCGCGGGGCGGCGAAAGCCGAAGTGCGTAAGAAAATCCGTTGGTCGCAAGACCGTGCGGGTTCGAGTCCCGCCGCCCGGACTGCAATCAGGCTCCACGAGCCGCACCGCTCTCGCTATCGCCCGCGAGACGAAAGCGGCACCGACTACCTCGGGTAGAGACGTTCTGACGCTGAACCTCGATTAAAACCGTAGGGTGGGATAAATTCCGTCTACATCGCGCACGAACCGTCGAATCAATCCCGAGATGCTTTGCCAAGCATCGCGTCGCCCGGCCCGGCGTTGTCAGGCTTCCGCCCGCGGTACGGACAATGTCGGCAGCCCGATTCGCAGCAGTAGCCGCGCCGCAGCAGGAACGCGGCCGTGAAGACCCAGCGGCCGTTCTCGACGACATAATCTTCGCCCTCGATAAGCGGCCGGTCATTCGTTTCCATAGACGCGTTCTCCGGCGAGAAAACCCGTGCCCGGGGCGCACATCTCTTGGCCGTCGATGTTAATCGTCATCTTTTCCCGCGTCGACTCGGCGTGACCGTCGCAGTAGGCGACATTTGTCGCGCCGCGGTGCCGGAAGCCTTGGGTGCCGGCGTAAGTCATCACGGTGACGGGACTGGCGTACGTGGACCGCATGAACTTGTTCGCCCCGCCGGCCCATTGGCCGTCGCCGAACAGTGCGGTTTCCGACGGCCGGCGGACGCTCACGGCTTTGACCGGCGCGACGACCGGTTCGTTCTGGCCGTGGCCGATGAAGCTGGTGTTGTAGTTGTAGCCGGTATACGGGTCGGCAACCGTGTTCGACGGGCCGGTGTACGACGGGCACTGCTGCACCGACGTCACGCTGCGCCCGCTGTAGAGCAGGCCGGGCACCAGTTGCGCCGGCTGGCCGGGGCGGTAGAGCGTCGCGTAGTCCCAGCAGGCTTCCGTGAAAAGCGTGGCGTTGCCGCTGTTGTAGTAGGCGATCGGGTATTGGCCGCGGTTGTCGTTCACGTACAGCGTGGCGAACGTCGCGAGTTGCCGCAGATTGCTCAGACACTGCACGCGGCGGGCCTCCTGCCGCGCGACGCCGAGCGCCGGCAGCAACACCGCGATCAGCAGTGCGATGATGCCGACGACAACGAGCAGTTCGACGAGCGTGAAGCCGCGGCGAGCGTTCGCAGGAAAATTAGCCACAGACGAACACGGATGAACACGGATGGACACCGATGAGGAAGAGATCGGCACAGCCTTTCCATTATCCGTGTTCATCTGTGTTCATCCGTGTTCATCTGTGGCCAGTCTGCACCTCACCGACGGCCCAGGAGCGCGATCACCGTAAGGCTGAAAAGCCCGATCACCGCCGGCTCCGGCACGACCGCGGCGACGGCGTCGATTTCGCCGCCGCTGTAGCCGTTCAGGCCATCGAAGCGGACGTACAGGACCGACGCGAACGGCGATTCGGCCAGGTCGAAGCCCGCCCCGCCGGCGGCGCCGTTGTACAGGTCCAGCGCGTCGGCGGCGGTCAGGCCGGTGAGCGTCGTGCGTAAGGCTGGATTAACAGCTTTCGTCGGGTCGAGTTCGTCATCGGTCCACGCGGCCGCGGCGCGGTCCCAGCGGTAGGCGTTGGTCGGGAACATGCCGTCGCCGGTCGGGCCGTTCGTGTAGCTGTACCACTGCACATTGTCCGGGCTGACGCTCACGCGCACGTTCTCGGCGAACAGCGTGCCGAGCGTGGTGGTGTTCAGGTTCGTCGCGTCGCCGGTGTTCGGGCCGATGCTACCGGGGCTGAAAAAGGCGTTGCCGAAGACGTTGAAATCGATGCCGAACGGGTGGCTCGAATCGTTCGTGATGGCCCGGCCCATCTTCACGGTCAGGCTCTGGCCGACGCCGAAGGTGGTGATGAGTTTTTCGCCGGCGGGGCCGGTGTTGAACGTGCCCTCGATCAGCTTGGCCCGGCGCACGTCCGGCACGGCCAGGTTGCCGCTGTCGAAGCGCAACGTCGGCCGGCCGAGGACCGCGGCCGGGTCATTGTAGAGCGACGTGGCCGGCAGGTTCGCGGACGTGACCACTTCCGTGGCGAAGTCGTTCGGGTCGAACGTGTACGCCTGGGCCGACGTTGCAACCGCCAGCACCGCCGCCCCCGCCATTTGCCCGCGCCGCCGGCGCAGCGCGACAAGGCCCGTCAGCAGCAGGCCGCACAGGGCCGACGGCTCTGGCACGCTGTAGACGCTCACCGCGCCGCTGCCGAAGTAGCGCAGGTAGAGTTCGCCCGTCGTGTCGTTGTACGCCCAGATCGGCGCCTGCTGCGCCGTAATCATAGCGACCGGGCTGGCGAACTTCCGCAGCACGTCGGCGGGCGATGACGAATCGATCGGCGGCGTCGCGGACGCCGACAGCAGCGCCGCTTGCACGGCCGTCGCGTCCACGAGGGCGGCGTAGCCGATGTCGGTCATGCCGTCGTAGAAGTCCGCCCCGCCGACGAACAGGTTGCCGCTGGCATCGAACCCGAGCGAGCCGGCCGATAGCAGGTCGGCGACGGCGCTGCCGCCCGTTTCGAAGTTCAGCGGCGTCCCGCC
>DASVSC010000276.1:0-17934 GCA_036388295.1 Tepidisphaeraceae bacterium
CGCGTGGACTGGGACAATGTGTTTCGCATCAGGTGAATGGGCGATACGGGATGTCGTGGGTGAACGGTATACGACGTTCCCAAACATTGATGACGCACTGAACTTCGCACGCGCATGGGTCGAAGACCATCCGCACAACGAATGCGTTATCTTTGATGCTAACGAAAATCGCCTGATGGAAGTTCGGCCCGCGTGGACAACTGACGAAAGCATTCCGATGCAATCAAGACCGGGCTATCCTGTGAAGCCGCGTCCGTGGTGGAAGTATTGGGGTTAATAATGTTTGGATCGCACCTGTCCATTGCTGGCGGCATGCACAACGCACTGATCAAGGCGCACGAACTGGGACTTGATTGCGTGGCCGTGTTTACGAAAAATCAGCAGCAATGGTCCGTCCCGCCGCTCGGCCAAGCCGCGATTGATGAGTGGCACACGACGCGCAAGCAGCTCGCCTTCGGGCCGGTGGTGTCGCACGCGAGTTACCTGATCAATCTCGCGTCCCCGGATGACGCGTTGTGGCGAAAAAGCATCGCACTGTTCATCGAAGAGCTCCGGCGGTGTGACGCGCTCGGCATCCCGTTCCTGGTGACGCACCCCGGCGCTCACGTCGGCACCGGCGAAGAAGCCGGCCTGAAGCGCGTCGCGGCGGCGATGGACGAAGTGCACGCCGAACTGCCCGGATCGAAGACGATCACCTGCCTGGAAAGCACCGCCGGCCAGGGCACATGCCTCGGCCACCGGCTGGAACACCTCGCCGATATCACGGCCGCCGTGAAGCAGCCGGAGCGGCTGGGCGTCTGCCTGGACACGGCCCACCTGTTCGCGGCCGGCTATGACTTCCGTGGGCCGAAATACGCCGCCTTCATGAAGGATGTTGATCGCACCATCGGCCGCGACCGTGTGCGGGTGTGGCACCTGAACGATTCGAAGAAGCCGCTCGGCAGCCGGGTGGACCGGCACGAACACATCGGCCACGGTGAAATCGGCCTCGACGGCTTTAAGCCGATCGTCCGCGACAAGGCCTGGAAGACGACGCCGAAGATTCTGGAAACGGCCAAAGACAACCACGAAGACGGCCGGCCGTGGGACGCGGTGAACCTGCAAACGCTCGAGAAACTGCGCGGCCGCGCCTGACCGGCAGTCGACGCGCACGCCGCGCCGTTTTATCATCGCCGGGCATTCCCAACCCGAAGGATCCTCACGTGAGCAAACTGCGATTCGGCGTCGTCGGCCTAGGCAACATGGGCTCGTCCCACATCAAGTACCTCAACGGGATCGAAAACGTCGAACTGACGGCCCTTTGCGACGTGGACCAGGCCAAGCTGGATAAATACGCCCCGGGCTTTCCCGGCATCAAAACCTTCGCGTCGTCCGACGAGATGCTCAAGGCCAAGGCCTGCGACGCCGTGCTGATCGCGACGCCTCACTACGATCACCCGCCGATCGGTATTCGGGCGCTGGAGACCGGCCACCACATCCTGGTCGAAAAGCCGATCGCCGTCGGCGTGAAGGCGGCACATCAACTGATCGAAGCCAGCAAAAAATACCCGAACCTGAAGTTCGGCCTGATGTTCAACCAACGTACGAACCCGATGTACGCCAAGCTGCGCGAGCTGATCCAGGACGGCGAACTGGGCGATCTCACCCGCGTCACTTGGCTGGTCACCGACTGGTTCCGCACCTGGACCTACTACGCCAGCGGCGGCTGGCGCGCGACATGGGCCGGCGAAGGCGGCGGCGTGCTGATCAACCAGTGCCCGCACAACCTGGACCTGCTGCAATGGATCACCGGCCTGATGCCGAATCGCATCACCGCCGTCGGCTTCATCGGTAAAACGCACCCGATCGAAACCGAAGACGAGATGAGCGCGATCCTGGAATACCCCAACGGCGCGATCGGCCATTTCGTCACCACCACCGGCGAAGCCCCCGGCACGAACCGCCTGGAAATCTGCGGCACGCAGGGCAAGATCGTGGCAGAAAACGGAAAGCTCACGTTCACGCGGACCCGCCAGAACACGCGTGAAATCTTGGAAAAGTCGCCAGAAGCATTCGCGAATGTCGAGCGATGGGAAATCAACATCCCGTACGCGAAGGAACCGAGTATCGGCGAGCACGAACGCATGACGCGCAACTTCGTCAAAGCCGTCCTCACCGACAGCCCAATGCTCGGGCCGGGCGTGGAGGCCGTGCGCGGGCTGGAGATGGGCAACGCCATGCTGATGAGCGCGATGCAACGCCGTGGCGTCGATCTGCCGCTGGACGGCGACGCGTACGACCAACTGCTGCTCGACCTCGGCAAGCAGTACGGCGGGAAGAAGTCGCTCGAAACCAAAGTCGTCGAGGTCGACATGGCCGCCAGCAGTGCGTCGTTCAAGTAAGGCGACTGCGCCAGAACACTCCAAGGCTTGATGCCGAAGTCGTGTCTGACGGATCGACGCTTTTGTAGGGCGGGCAATGCCCGCCATTTTCGGCTCGGCGGCGGGCAGTGCCCGCCCTACGAGAATTGCTCCGCCCGGCGACGAACGCCGCCAAGTCCATTAACCTCACAGGCCGCCGGCCTCACCCTAGCCCTCTCCCGTGAATACACGGGAGAGGAAATCAGACATGCCCACTACACCCGACTACGCCACAACGATCACCGCCCTTTCGGCGTGCAAAAAGATCCTCGTCACCACCCACGCCCGCCCGGACGGCGACGCGCTGGGTTCCACCGCCGCGTTAGTGCTCGGCTTGAAGCACAAAGGCATCCACGCCGACATCCTGCTCCAGCCCAAGAGCCCGAACAAATACGCGTTCGTCTACGAAGACGCCGGCCTGACGTACACGCCCGCCGATCCTGTTCTGCCTGACAGCTTCTCCCTCGCCGGCTACGACGCGATCGTGACCGTCGACACCGGCACCTGGTCCCAGCTTCCCGGCCTGCGTCCACACGTCGAGGGCTTCACCGGTCGCAAGCTCGTGATCGACCACCATCTCACGCAGGAAGACTGGGCCGACATCAAGCTCGTTGACACCACGGCCGGCGCGGCGTGCGAGATCGTCGCCGAACTGCTGCAACAGTGGCACGTCCCGCTCGACCGCCGCGTCGGCGAAGCCCTTTATGTCGGCCTCGTCAGCGACACCGGCTGGTTCCAATACTCCAACCCTCGCCCGTACGCCCTGCGCCTGGCCGCCACGCTGCTGGAACTCGGCGTCGACGCGGACCGGCTCTACCAGCGGCTTTACCAGAGCGAGCGCCCCCAGCGCGTCCTGCTGCAGGCGCGAGCGATGCAATCGCTGCAACTGCTGGCGAACAACCGCGTTGCCGTGATGACGATCCGCCGCGACGACCTGCTCGCCGTCGACGCCACGACGAACGACACCGAAGGCCTGATTAACGTCCCCCTGGCCGTCCGCGACGTGCACGTAAGTGTGGTGCTGAGCGAACCGCTGGAGCCCGACGGCGCGATCCGCTGCAGCTTCCGCAGCCGCGGCCAACTCGACGTCGCCGCCTTCGCCCAACACTTCGGCGGCGGCGGCCACGCCCGCGCCGCGGGGGCAAAGATCACCGGCACCCTCGACGCCGCGAAAACGGCCGTCGTGGAACGGCTGCTACAAACGCTGGCGTAGGATAGGCAGTGCCTACTTTTCACGAATACGATCGGCAGCACCCGTCCTACGTCGTAAAGAATGTTCTCCGATCAAGGTCACTCATGGTCCTCCGGTACGCCCTAGACGCCCCATGGCTCCACACTCATTGGTTCGTCGCGGGGCTGATCCTGCTGCTCGTCGGCTGCGGGCCGACGCGCACCGCCGGCACGGGTGGGCTCGCCAGCCGTGACCTGGCGGTGCTGTCGATCCCGCAGCTGCCCAAAATCGCGCACCTGCAGATCGATACGATCCAGTTCGATGGCACGGGGGATGCGTACAAGGTCGGCAACGGCCGCGACTTCTACCTGCCGCCGCGCGACCACACCGCATCCTTCACGTTCAAGGCGATCCTCCCCGCAGAGGCCGGCTTCTTCGGCACGTTCATACCCAAGGACGCCCTGACTTTCCCCGGCCCGCAGCGCATCCCCCTCGGCCCAATGTCCGCCGGCCGCGCCTACGAACTGGTCACCCCGACCGAAGGCTTCGAAAAGCTGCTCGAGACCGGCCAACTGTCGTTCGTGCGCGAGAAGGAGAAGCGAAAGTAATTCGGCGGTTCCCAAAGCAGTCACTCAACGCCGTTCAGCCCGCAGGGTGGAATGGATTCCCAACGCGAAAGAAGATGGGGTTAAAATTTGGTGGGGATGAAGAACCTTGCGCGCCATCAAACAGCTGCCAATACATAACCTCGCTGTCTAATTACTTTACAGCAGTATAGTTCTGAATCAGGATGCGCACGGATAGGACATTGTCGACACAATGATCTTTTCTACTTTCCCTGAATCCTGCCGAGCCATAACGCTCGGCCATCGCCAAATTGCTCGCCTTGATGCGCAAGGTTCTAGGCGAACCCTACCTAGCTTGAACTGGCAAACCGGCAGCCTCCAATTCCCGCTTCAAGGCAGACTTCCACTCGTCCGCGATATCCATAGGAATGTAGACAATCCCATCAAAATCTGAAGGCGTTTCAAGGCCAGGCGTAATCATTGCACAAACCTTCTGCTGTCCCAAGTGCGCAAGAAAATAGCCAAGCTCTAGGATTACATTTTGGCGAGCCCGCGGACGAAGCTCTGTGGGTTTGAAGCCACCCAGGTCGTCATCAGTCATCAAAACGATTGCGAACGTCACGAGGTCGGCCTCTTCAATAAATTTAGTTAGCAAATGACGACCCATGTTTGGCTGTTCGTGCAAGACGATTCCTTCGAGACCCAACTGTTTTAAGAATGATGCGACGTATTGTCGAGCTTGCTCATTTCTTCCATGGACGATGAAGACCCGATTTGGAGAGCGAGTTGTAAGGCGGCCTACGGCCGAGGCGATAGCAGCCTCCGATGCCATTGTCTCGGGCGCGGACGCCGACACCGGACCAACGGGGCTCGGCATGTTGGCAGATTTACGCGCAAGAAATGCAGAGAAGAGCGAATTTTCAGCCGTTAACATAGTGGGATTTTTCAGCGAGAATGCGACAATTGCATTTGCTCGGTCACGACGGCTTCCGACTGCTCGACCCGCTTCCAAACCGTCAACGCCAGCCTCGATCAACAGATCATCTATTTGGCTGTGGCTCAGTTCTGCTATCTGAGTACGTGTCTCCAGTAAATGAGCGCGAGCGGGAGATGGAAGCGCGTGTTGACCGAACGCAGACGCAATCGAGTTTGCGATATGTCGCTGATTGTTGGTCAAAATTGAAAACAAATCGCAATCTTTAACCGCGAAATGATGGCGATGGAACTCAAATTGTTCGATGTCGAGTTCTGACCTGATTTTCCAAAGCCAGTCATTCACGAAAGGATCAATGTCGGCGCACACCGCATAGCCCAGTCGATAGTCGAAACGATTCGCCTTGATCGACGTAACTTTTGCAAGGTAAGCAGTTTCCTGTCCTCGTCCTTCTCGCATGAGAATGCATGGCCACGATTGCACCGCTTCTACCGCTTCAACAGACAGCGTTTTGATCTGCGTGATAATGGACGCGCTCGTATACTCGAGAAATCGATCGCGTGCGAGATCGACCCAACCTTGCATCTCACCTTCAGTTCTCTGGCCAACAAACAGACTGTACATGTTTTCCCTTAGTTAACTCGCTTTATGATGCTACCGTCTCGCCACAGCCAGCGGTCGTAACAGCTGGTGGCAAGGACACGTGCATTTTCCCTCTAAGCGTCAGCGCGATCACGGAGTCAACGACAAAAATGCTCGTTCTTGGCACCCGACATCTTCCGGCGATCAGTTTCTATCGCAAATCTGCGGTGTTTCGTCCTGCAAAGAAGTTTGCTATCGCTCGACGGAATTGTCACCTCTAGGCGGGTGACAATGACGAGTATTCTTGTCTTTGTAAATGCCGGCACCGTATCAGCAGCAAGGGTAAAACCTTGCCACTGTGACCTCGCCGCGAGCTGACCCTTCATCGGCGCGTGGATTGCAGATTTTATGGCCGACAGGGCGGGGCCGGGGCGGTAGGTTTGGGGCGTGTCTCGCCGCCATTCTTCTTCGCTGGCTGACGTCGTGCGGGGCGATGGCCGTAAGTCGCATGGCAAGCTGGGCAACGGCCGTACGGCCGTGGCGCGTTGTTTTTTGGCGTATCGGTTGGCCGGCCTTGGAGTTGACGCGCGCTGCGCGTTTGTAATCTGTCGGAACAAAATCGACGTCATTTTTTCGACTTATGGCCGATCGGTTCGCCGGGCGGCCGGCAAGAAAAAAGCCGCGGCGATGGCTGGGGCCGTCGCCGTGGGGAAGGTCGCTTTTTTAGAAGAAGATTACCGAGTGGATTTGAAGTGGTTGATCAGCCCGTTTGTCGAAGAATCGTGTGACGAAATTGTGCCGGCCGTTTCCAGTTCCGGCAGGATTTTGTTGGCCAGTTGCTTGCCGAGTTCGACGCCCCATTGGTCGAAGCTGTTGATGTTCCAGATGATGCCTTGCACGAAGATCTTGTGCTCGTACAGCGCGATGAGTTGGCCGAGCGTGTAGGGGGTGAGTTGCTGGATCAGCAGGCTGTTCGTCGGCCGGTTGCCTAGGAACGCCCGCTGCTGCACGAGGGCGTCGGTGGCCCCTCCATTTTTCAGTTGGTCGCCCATCTCCTGCCGGACCTGGTCGGGCGTTTTGCCGAAGGCGAGGGCTTCGGTCTGGGCGAAGAAGTTGCTCATCAGCATCGCGTGGTGACGGCCGAGCGGATTGTGGGTTTTGCAGAAGCCGATGAAGTCGCACGGGATCAGCTTCGTGCCCTGGTGGATCAGCTGGTAGAACGCGTGTTGGCCGTTCGTGCCGGGCTCGCCCCAGATAATGGCGCCGGTTTCGTAGTCGTCGATTCGTTGGCCGTCGCGGTCGACGCTCTTGCCGTTGCTCTCCATGTCGCCCTGCTGGAAGTAGGCGGCGAAGCGGTTGAGGTATTGGTCGTACGGCAGGATCGCCTGCGTCTGGGCGTTGAAAAAGTCGTTGTACCACAGGCCGATCAGGGCCAGGATGACCGGCAGATTTCGCTCCAGCGGCATGACACAGAAATGCTTGTCCATCGAATGCCCGCCAGCCAGAAGCTGTTCGAAATGGTCGTAGCCGACGTACAGGATGATCGACAGACCGATGGCGCTCCAGAGCGAATACCGGCCGCCGACCCAGTCCCAGAAGCCGAACATGTTGGCGGTGTCGATGCCGAACTTGCTGACCTCGGCCGCATTTGTGGACACCGCCACGAAGTGCTTGGCGACGTGCGCCTTGTCCTTGGCCGCCGCCAAAAACCAGTCGCGGGCGCTGTGTGCGTTGGCCAGCGTCTCCTGCGTGGTAAAGGTTTTGCTGGCGATGATGAAGAGCGTGGTTTCGGGGCTGCAGGCCTTCAGCGTCTCGGCGATGTGGGTGCCGTCGACGTTGCTGACGAAGTGGGCCGTGATGCCCGGGACGGCGTACGGCGTGAGCGCGTTCGTCACCATCACCGGGCCGAGGTCGCTGCCGCCGATGCCGATGTTGACGATATCGGTGATCTTTTTGCCCGTGTAGCCGACGTGTTGGCCGCTATGCACGGCCCCGCTGAACGCCTTCATGCGTTCCAGCACCGCTTCGACTTCGGGCATGACGTCACGGCCGTCGACCAGAATTGGCGCGCCCGACCGGTTGCGCAGCGCGACGTGCAGCACGGCCCGGCCTTCGCTGGTGTTGATCTTGTCGCCGCCGAACATGCGGTCACGCCAGGCCTCGACCTTCTGCTGGCGGGCGAGGTCGAACAGACGCTTCATCGTCTCGTCGGTCACGCGATTTTTGGAGTAGTCGAGCAGCAGGTCTTCGAACCTGATCGAGAAACGGTCGAAGCGATCGGTCTGGGCGTCGAACAGTTCGCGAAGCGTTGTTTTTTCGATCGTCGCGTGGTGTTCAACGAGGGCTTGCCAGGCGGCAGTGCGGGTCAGCGTGCTCATGAGGGGTCTCCAATGTCGCAATCGTACGGAAGGACAAGCATGCGATCAGGCGGGCAAAGTTCGGACGTCGAACACGAGCATGCCGGCCGCCGTCGCCGACTGCACGCCGAGGTTAGCGTCCTCGAACGCCATGCAGGCGGTCGGGTCGACGCCGATACGGCGGGCGGCTTCAAGGAAGATGTCAGGGGCCGGCTTGCCGTGCGTCACGTCCTCGGCACAAACGATCGCCTGCAGGTACGGCATCACGCCCATGGCCGTCAGCGTTTTCTCCGCAATGCGACGCCAGCCGCCGGTGGCGACGGCGATGGGGAGCTTGCCCGCGTACTGCTTGATCAGGTCGACAATCGGTTCGATCGGCGTGACCTCGGGGATCATCAGTTCGAACAAATCTTCCTTGCGGTGCGCCGTCTCCCGCACCGGCATGTTTCGGCCGTGGCGCTTGTTGAGGGTGTCGATGATCGTTTCGGTCGGCATGCCGCCGAACTCGTAGAAAAGGGCTTCGGGAAAGTCGACGCCGTGCTCGCCGAGGGCGCGAGCCCAGGCGCGGTAGTGCAGCGGCATGGTGTGCGCGATCGTGCCGTCGCAATCGAAGACCAGACCGCGGATGTGCTCGGGAACAACGATCATTGTCCGAGTGTTACACGAGAACCCAGACGGCCGCCAGACGACCCCGAATGCCGTGTGGATGGCGACCAGCATTCGGCGTCGGCCGTCTTACTTGCCGCCCAATTTTTCCTGCACTTTGCCCACGGCCTTTTGGGCCTTGCCCTTCATCTGCTGCGCCGTGTCGCCCTTGACAGCGCCGGCGACGTCGTTGGCTTTACCCTTGACCTGCTTCACTTTCCCGGCAACGCGATCTTCCTGTGCCATGATCGGACTCCTTTGAAAACGAGTGTCCGAATGACTGTAGGCGGCGCGAATCGCGGCGGCATCGGTTTAGACGTTAAACAGGAAGTGGCAGACGTCGCCGTCTTTCATGACGTAGCTTTTGCCTTCGATTCGCATTTTGCCGGCCGCCTTGATGGCGGCTTCGGTCTTGTGCTGGACGAGATCGTCGACGCTGTAGACTTCCGCCCGGATGAAGCCGCGTTCGAAGTCGGTATGGATAACGCCGGCCGCCTGCGGGGCGGTGAAGCCTTGGTGGATGGTCCAGGCGCGCACTTCGATTTTGCCGGCGGTGTAGTAGCTCTGCAGGCCGAGCAGCTTGTAGGCGGCGCGGGTGAGGGTGGCCAGGGCGGGCTCTTTCAGGCCGAGGGATTCGAGCATTTCCTGCCGGTCGGCTTCGGGCAGTTCGGACAGTTCC
The DNA here is from genome assembly GCA_036388295.1 of Tepidisphaeraceae bacterium. Taxonomy (GTDB): domain Bacteria; phylum Planctomycetota; class Phycisphaerae; order Tepidisphaerales; family Tepidisphaeraceae; genus RYN-431. The sequence goes on from DASVSC010000276.1 coordinate 9,334, forward strand.
GCTTCGAGTTTGCCGCACACCGGGACGACGTTGCCCCCCTCGGCCGCCGCGCGCTGGCGAACGGCGGCGACGTGCTGGTTTTGGCCTTCCAAATCGTTTTCATCGACGTTGGCCACGTACAGCACGCGCTTGCTGGTCAGCAGGCCGAGCGACTTAACGGCGCTTTGTTCGTCCGGGTTCAGCACCAGGCCGCGGGCGGGTTTGCCTTGCTCCAGCAGGACCTGGGCTTTTTTGCAGACCTCCAAGCGGGCGATGGCTTCCTTATCGCCGGCCCGGGCTTGTCTGACGGCTTTGTCGGCGGCGCTGGTGACGGTTTCCAGGTCGGCCAGGCAGAGTTCGGTGTCGATGGTGTCGATGTCGCGGATCGGGTCGACGCCGCCGTCGACGTGGGTGACGTCGGGGTCGTCGAAGCAGCGGACCACGTGCAGCACGGCGTCCACTTCGCGGATGTGCGACAGGAACTTATTGCCCAGACCTTCGCCGGACGAAGCGCCACGGACGATGCCGGCGATGTCGACGATGCGCACTTCGGCCGGCACGAGCTTGTCGGTCGGGATGAACGACTGAATGATCGCCAGGCGCGGGTCCGGCACTTTGACGATGCCGATGTTCGGCTCGATCGTGGCGAATGGGTAATTCGCCGCCAGCGCGCCGGCGCTGGTCAGGGCGTTAAAAATAGTGCTTTTCCCGACGTTGGGCAGACCAACAATGCCGACTTCCAGTGCCATGAGTCCGGCCAGTATACCGATCCCCGCTCGAACGTGAATGCCGCGGCCGACGTATCAATGGGGATGGGCACTATTCGCACGAAACGCTGGGACGATCCCGCCGAGGAAATCGACGGCACCCGCGTCCTGGTCTGCCGTTACCGCCCGCGCGGCGTGGCCAAGGCGGACGAAGCGTGGCAGGAATGGCAGGCGAATCTGGGGCCGAGCAAAGAGTTGCACGCCTGGGCGTACGGCCGGGGCGGGAACCAGACGACGTGGGAAACCTATCGGCGGTCGTACCTGCGCGAGATGACCGGCCAGACCAAGGCAATTACGGCCCTGGCCGCCCGCGTGGCGGCGGGCGAGACGATCACCCTGCTCTGCTCGACCGCCTGCGAGCGGGAGAGCCGCTGCCATCGGAGTTTGTTAAAAGAGTTGATCGAACAGCACTTATCAAAGGTGCGACCCGAATGAGGATGGGTGGAATCATCGGAAATATTCCGCAGTTCGGCGGGTCCGCTTTAGCGGGCCCGCCGAAACGTGTTCGGTATGTGGCTCGTCCGATTCGCGCGACAGACGAATGAACGTCGTTACAAGAATGTGTCTGTCACAGCGACAGCTTTGCGTGATCGCCGACCTTCGTCTTCTGTCCCGTGACGGCGGTGTACGCCATCTTCGCCAGAACGATGGCGCGATTGTTGGAGTCCCAATACTCAGCCAATTCCGGTGTGACTTGGATCAGCACCAGCTTCGGGTCGTCCGGCCCTTCGAACCAGTTTTTCCAGAGGTCGGTCCAGACTTCCTTGATCTTCGCCCGGTCGGACACGATCGACCCGCGTCCGCTCACGCTGGCCCATTCGTTGCCGCTGACGTAGCCGAGGAACACGCGGTCGTCATTGGCGAGTTCTTCGACCTTGCCGCTGTTTTTGTCGGTCGGAAAATAGAACGCGCTCATGGCTTCGGTCACTTCGCCCGTCACCATCGGCCGGCCGTGCGGGCCCTTGTCTGGCGAGTTGGTCACCAGGAACGCGGTGTGGGCGGCGTTGATAATGCGACGCAGCGTGGTGCGCTGCTCGGTTTCGGTGTCATGGGACATTGATGACTTCTCCGTAATTGTTGTACGTGTCGGTGTTCGGCGTGCCGGCGGCGGCGGCCATGCGGGAGCGGGCGGCGGTCATCTGGTCGAGGGCCCCGCGGTAATCGGGGTCGTTTTTCAATGCGGCGTCGAGCTGCGCCTGCCAGACCTTCAACGCCTTCTCGGCCTCGTTCAGCCGTGCCTGGGCTTTCGACGCGGTCGGGTCTTTCGCGACGGCAATGTCTTCCAGATTCCGGAGCTTGGTTTTGCTCTCGAGCTTGTCCAGCGCCACCGCCACCTGCTGGTCGGACGGCGCGGGCAGATTCTTTACGGTTTCGTCGGTGCCTTCGGGTTTGGTCGTCGGCGGATTGGCGGCGTTCGTTTTCGCCTGCTCGTCGCGGAGTTTGGCCTGAACGTCGGTCTGGTCTTTCGTGGCGGACTGATAGGCCGGGTCCGACTTCAGCTGTTCGACGACGGCCCTGCGGGCGGCTTCGTATTCCTTGCGCGCGGCCGCTGCTTCGTCTGTCGCGGCGATCATCTGCGGGTTGGCTTTCCAGGTCGACCGCACTTTTTCGACCGCCGCCCGCAACGTGGTCCGGGCACGGTCCACTTCGCCCCGCGCCGCGGCCATCGCAGAGTTCCGCGCGGCGGCACTACCAGTGACCTGCGCCACTGCTAAATGAGGCGATGCCGCTGTCAGGGCCGCGAACACAATAAGCCATTTCGTTTTTGCCATCATTGCTCAAGCATAGGAGCAACGCCCGAGGCCGTAATGAAATACGCTTCACGCCGCACCGCGTCCCATTGAGTGTGTTTGACAGAAATGCATGTCTGCTCTACAATGATCCTCTCAATCGCGGGGTAGAGCAGCCTGGTAGCTCGTCGGGCTCATAACCCGGAGGTCGGAGGTTCGAATCCTCCCCCCGCTACTGACAAGGCCCGTTATTCGCAAGAATAGCGGGCCTTTTCTTTTCTACGCTTCGCCCGATTGCGCGGGCGGTGTGAGAAGGAGTCGCCATGAAGGCCCGCTGGATTTTTAACGCCAATGCCGGCAGCGCCGCCGCCTTTGAGGCGATGCGACCCCGAATCGAAGCGCTCGGCGGGCAGCAGCTCGTTCCTTCCCAAGACCCGACGGATACGGCTGCCGCCATCGCGTGCAGTCGCGCCGACGGCTTCGATACCGTTATTGCCTGCGGCGGCGACGGCACGGTCAACAGCGTGGCGAGCGGGCTGATGCAGTGCCACGCCGACGACCCGGCCGGGCGGCCGGTGCTGGGGGTGCTGCCGATGGGCACCGGAAATGATTTTGCCCGCACGCTCGGCATGCCGCTCGATCCCGAATTGGCCATCGACGCCCTGCTCACGGGCCTTCGCCGGCCGTGCGACGTCGGCTTGGTCTACACCGGTGACCTTGCCCGGCCGCGCTATAGCATCAATGTCGCGGCCGGCGGCTTCAGCGGCCAGGTGAACGAAGCGGCCACGGGCGAAGTCAAAAGCTTCTGGGGCTCGCTGGCCTACCTGCGGTCGGCCCTGAGCGTGATCCCGGAACTCACGCACTTCATCGCCACGTTGTCATTCGACGACGGCCCGCCGGAACAAGTCGAACTGCTCAATATGATTGTCGCCAACGCCCGCACGGCCGCCGGCGGCACGGTTGTTGCACCGCAGGCGAGTATCGAAGACGGGCTGCTCGACGTGGTGATGGTGCGTGGCGGCACGGTCATCGATTACGCCGCAGTCGTCGCGCACCTGTTGGCCGGCGATTACACCGAGCATGATTTGGTCGAGCTGCGCCGCTGCCGACAATTATCGATCACGAGCGATCCGCCCATGACCTTCAATATCGACGGCGACCTGCTCCCGCCCGGCCCGCTTCGGTTCGAGCTTACGCCCGCGGCCCTGACTGTGATCGTGGGCCCAGACTACATGCCGACCATGCCCGCGCCCGCCGACGCCGGAACGTCAACGTTCTAAAGCCTGGCGGCGACGTGGTTCGGAGTACCCAATGGCGATGGGGAACGGTAAGCTTCCGCCGTCCGCCGAGTGCCCGTAGCTCAGTTGGATAGAGCAGGTGCCTTCTAAGCACCAGGTCGCAGGTTCGAGACCTGCCGGGCACGTTTCAATCAGGATGGGGCGGCCGACGGGTGCGAACCGGGTTCAAATGAAAACGCCCCCTGGCCGTGCAGGGCCAGAGGGCATCCGACGTTAGCGGCGGTCCTCCGCCTAGCGCCGCTCGCGCACAAAAACGCCACCGGCTGTATCAGGAGGGGGGTGGAACCTGAGACGGGGCACCGGTGGCGTCTCCCGGAATCATTGCAGGCGAAGATGAGAAGACGATGAGAGCAGCGAAATATGCTGACCTCATTCAGCGAAACGGTGAAGAGCCGCCGCAGGGCCCCTGCTTACGCCGACAGAATGACTTCGATGTCCGTCCGCAAATCGCCCGCGCCGTTGTCGGCCGAGTCGCGGCCGGGGCCGCCGTTGATGATGTCGACGCCTTCGCCGCCGATCAGGGTGTCGTTGCCGCCGTTGCTGTACATCTTGTCGTTGCCCCGGCCGCCGATCATGGAGTCGTCGCCGAGGCCGCCGAAGAAGCGGTCGGCGTTGCTGCCGCCCTCCATCGTGTCGCGGGCGTCGTCGGCGGAATAGAGCCGGTCATTGCCGCCGTCGCCTTGAAGCAGGTTGTTGCCGCCGTTGCCATTGAGCACGTCGTCGCCGAGGCCGCCGACCAGCGTGTCACTTTGTGCGCCGCCACTGAGGGTGTCGTTCTCGCCGCCGCCGGTGACGGTGTCGCCCCCGGGTCCGCCGTTGACGTAAATCGGGATGCCCAGCCCGCTGCCGTCGATGCTGTCATTGCCGGCACCGGCCTCAACGGCGATGCGCTCGATGTCGAGGTATTCGTATTCGCGAAGCACGCCGTTGACCGTGATGTTGTACTGATCGCCCGACACTTCAAGCCGGACTTGATCGGCGGCGGCGGTGCCGTTGACGGTAAGCAGACCGTTATCCAGCGTCGTGTAATTCGCCGCAGTGACACCGATCGATCGCGGCGAATAAACCCAACGGCTGTGGCCCGCGCTGTCGGTGACGCGGGCGGCGACGCGGTACGTCCCCGGCCGCAGGTTGCCGGTGGCGACGTTGATGCGGCCGCTGGCGAGATCAGTCGAAGCAAAGCGCCGGCCCTGAAGCGTAGTCAGGCCGCCGTTGTATGGATTGGTGTCAGTGTCGGCGTAGACCTCGACACGGGCCGTGCTGTCACGGTCGGCCACCTTGAAACGCGCGTCGAGCGTCTGCCCCGCCACGACGCTGCGCGAGCCGCGCGTGGTGAAGTTCAGCACGTTCGCCCATTGGCTGCCGCTTTCGCCGGCCTCGCTGCGTCGGGCCCGTCCGCCGAGCAGCGTGGACAGGCCGCTCAGCGGCCGTTCGCCGCCGCCGAGGCGGCTGTAGGCGAAGCCGGTTTCGTCGCGGTCCGGCGCGACGGCGGTGCTGCGGTACCAGTCGTTCAGAACTGGATGGTCGCCGCCGTCGCTGGCGTCGGTGTCGATCGTGCCGACGTAGTAGGCCGTGACCGCGCCGTGGGCGCTGACGAAGAAGTTTTTCTGCACGGTGCTGTTGAGGTCGCCGTTGTACGCGCCGGTGACGCGTTCGCCGTCGAAGTCCTGGTTGTTGGCGTTGCCGTCGGTGCGCCAATAGTCGTCGGCGAAGACGGTGTTGTCGTAGACGGCCATTTCCTTGTCACCGAAGCTGATGCCGAGGAAGTCGTCTTCGCCGTCGACCGGGTGCGGGTCGAGGTAGGTGACCTGGTCGACCCACACGCCCGCCTGCCCGAAATCCTGGCTCAAAGCCGTCACCAGCGACGCGCCGCGGCTGTGGCCGATCAGGTGCAGCGGCAGTTCGGCCAGCGCCGTTCCGTTCTGCTTCGTGAGCATGTAATTGCTGACCACGCCGGCGACGTCCTGCGTGGTGTATTCGCCGCCGCTGACGTCGGACCAATCCAGTTTCACGATCAGCTCGCCGGCGGTGGTGACGCGGTAGTTTGTTTGATTGCGGTCATTGGCGAAATCAGTGACGGCCAGGCGGCCTTTGCTGTTTTCCGCCACCGTCATGGTGGCGATGCTGGCGGCCTTGCTGCCGCCGGCCCGTTCCTGCACGTCCTCGGCAGCAGTGGCGACCCAGCCGTCGACATTGCCGTTGTAGCCGTGGGTGATCAGGGTAACGCCGGCCAGCATCCGGCGCGGTTCGAGCGGTTCGGTGGTCATCACAAACTATATGACGCCGCCGACCGATCGTCGCTTCAGCAAGGTAGAATCCCGCCATGGGTTACCGCGTCACGCTGCGCAACCGCGCCTGGCAGTTCGCCGACTTGCGCGAGGTGATGGCCAAGGCCACGCCCCGCCGCAGCGGCGATGAATTGGCGGGCGTCGCGGCGCACACCGACGTCGAACGCGTCGCCGCCCGCACGGTGCTGGCCGACTTGCCGCTCGCCCATTTTCTCGAAACGCCGCTCGTGCCGTACGAGACGGACGAAGTCACGCGGCTGATCCTCGACACGCACGATAAAAGCGCTTTCGCGCCCGTATCGGACCTCACCGTCGGCCAGTTCCGCGAATGGCTGCTCGACTACGAGACCACGGCGGACGATCTGAAGGCGCTCGCCGCCGGCCTGACGCCGGAGATGGTGGCGGCCGTGAGCAAGGTTTGCCGCAACCAGGACCTGATACTGATCGCGTCGAAGGTTCGCGTGGTAACGGCCTTTCGCAACACGCTCGGCCTGCCGGGACGGTTGAGCGTTCGATTGCAGCCGAACCACCCCACCGACGATCCCGCCGCCATCGCCGCCAGCATCCTCGATGGCCTGCTGTACGGCAGCGGTGACGCCTGCATCGGCATCAACCCGGCCACCGATTCGGTCGACGCCACCAAAACCCTGGTGCGGCTGATGAACGACTTGATCGAGCGTTACGCGATCCCGACGCAGTCGTGCGTGCTGTGCCATGTGACGACGTCGCTGCGGGCGATAGAAGAAGGGTGTCCGATCGATCTGGTGTTCCAGTCGATCGCCGGCACGGAAGCGGCGAACCGCGCGTTCGGCGTCGACCTGAAGCTGCTGGCCGAGGCGCAAGCGGCGGCGCTGTCGCTGAACCGCGGCACCGTCGGCCGAAATGTGATGTACTTCGAAACCGGCCAGGGCAGCGCGTTGTCGTCCGGCACGCACGGGGGCGTCGACCAGCAGACGCTGGAGGCCCGCGCGTACGCCGTCGCCCGGCGGTTCGACCCGCTGCTGGTCAACACGGTCGTGGGCTTCATCGGCCCGGAATATCTGTACGACGGCAAGCAGATCATCCGCGCCGGCCTGGAAGACCACTTTTGTGGAAAATTGCTCGGCCTGCCGATGGGGTGCGACGTCTGCTACACCAACCACGCCGAGGCCGACCAGGACGACATGGACACGTTGCTGACCCTGCTGGGCGCGAGCGGCATCCACTACATAATGGGTGTTCCCGGGGCCGACGACGTGATGCTGAACTACCAGTCGACCAGCTTTCACGACGCGCAATACATTCGCCAGTTGATGAACCGGCGGCCGGCGCCGGAGTTCGAGGCGTGGCTGGAAACGATGCGGCTGACGGACGCCGGCCGACTGTTGCCGCCTGACGCCGGGCACCGCTTGCTCAGGGCCGGCTCATGACGCGCGGACTTCGGCCGGACGCGTGGGAAGCGCTGCGCGACCGCACCAGCGCTCGCGTCGCCCTCGGGCGCGCCGGCGCGAGCCTGCCGACGGCGGAGCTGCTGCGCTTCGCACTCGACCATGCCGAGGCCCGCGACGCAGTGCACGCGCAGTTGGACGTCGCGCGGCTGACGGCGGAACTGACGGCGCTGGGCCGGCCCGTGGTCGAAGTCGAATCCGGTGCGGTCGATCACACGGACTACCTGCGCCACCCGGACCACGGCCGGCAGTTGAAAGCGGCGTCGGCGGAACGGCTAAAGACAGGCGCGAGCGTTGAGCCCGATGTCGTGTTGATCCTGGCCGACGGGCTGAGCGCGACGGCGGCGAACCGGCACGGCGTGGCGCTCGTCGGCGAACTGATCGCGCGATTGTCTCATCATTCGATCGGCCCCCTGGTGCTGGCCCGGCGGGCGCGCGTCGCGCTGCAGGACCCGATCGGCCACGCCTTGCGGGCGCGCTGCTGCGTGATCCTGATCGGCGAGCGTCCCGGCCTGGGGGCAGCGGACAGCCTGGGCGCGTACCTGGTGTTCGACCCGCGGCCGGGCCGCTCCGACGCGGAGCGAAACTGCGTGAGCAACATCCGCCCCGCCGGTTTGCCATTGGCCCTGGCGGCGGACACGATCGCCTACCTGATCGACGCGAGCTTATCGCGCCGGATCAGCGGCGTGACGCTGAAAGACGACCGGCCTCGCGCGCTGGTGTAGCCGGCGAGCCTGACGACCGGTTTGGCGGGTTCTTGACCCGTCGCCGGGCGTCCTTATGCTCGCCGGCGGATGAAATCGCTGTCGCAATCCATTCTCGAACAGAAGCGTACGCGCGGCATCGCGCTGATGCCGTTCATCGCCGCCGGCTATCCGGACCTGGCCGGGTCGATGAAACTGTTGCCGGCGCTGGAGCGCGGCGGCGCGGCGGGCGTGGAGGTCGGCTTCCCCTTCTCCGACCCGATCGCCGACGGCCCGGTCATTCAGCAGGCGTTCACGGACGCCTTGGCGCAGGGCCTGAAGATTGACCAGATCTTCGCCGGCCTGGCCGCGGTGCGGGACCAGTTCACCATTCCCGCCGTCGCGATGGTCAGCTACAGCATCGTCTAC
>DASVSC010000277.1:0-5516 GCA_036388295.1 Tepidisphaeraceae bacterium
CCCAGGCCGTACGGGCCGGGGTAGCTGGTCGATGAGGCGTACGTGAGATAGAGCGTTTTGCCGTCCGGGGTCAGGGCCGCGCGCTGGGGGAACAGGTTGGCGGGGGTGGGCTGGTCGCCGGGGATCGCTTGCCAGGTTTCGCCGCTGTCGAGGCTGCGGAACAAGCGCGGCTTGCCGGCCGTCGGTTCGAAGACGCCGGCGTACATCGTGCGCGTCGGCCGGCCGGCGGTCGCACTGGTCTTGTCGAACTCGACGTACAGAATGCCGGTGTCGCGGCCCCAGCCGGTATCGAGGCCAATCGTGGGGAACGACTTGACGTTCGTCCACGTCGCGCCGTGGTCGGTGCTCTTCCACAGGCCGTCGTCGCGCGTGCCGTAGAACAGGATATTGGGCGAGTTCGGGTCCACGCGCATCCGCTGGCCGGTGCAGCGGGCGGAGCCGTTGCCGTTCATTTCGAACGGGACGTCCGTGCGTTGCCACGTTTTACCGCGGTCGCCCGACCGCAGGATCGCCGACGGCTGCATGTACGTGCCGATGGCCATGTAAACGCGGTCGGCGTTCGTCGGATCGAGGGCCATCGTTTCGACGCCCAGGCTTCGGGCGGCCGGGTCGTTCCACTTCGACCAGTCGTTCAGCGGCGTCCAGCGCGATTTGTCGGCGTCGTAGCGGTAGGCCCCGCCCATGTCGGTGTGGATGAAGACCGGGCCGCCGGGCACTGGGCTGTAGACGATGCCGTCAATAAAGCCGTTGGCCTTGATCGTCACGCTTTTCCATTTGTACGACTCGCTCGGGCCCTGCTGGGCCAGAAGCGGCGAGGCGAGGGCGCAGCAGCCGATCAGGCTGGCGACGAAGTGGCGGTTGATGGTTCGCATGCGGTTTCTCCGGAAAATTAGACGCTTACTCGGGCAAGGCCTCGGCGAGGATGAAGACGAGCGGCGCGCTCCAGTTGATCGCGTTCTCGTTCGTCACGTAGTCGCCCTCGTGGTCGTACCACACGCGCGCCGGCGGCGGCGGTGTGGCGGGCCGGGTCGTGGCGCCCGGCGGGCGGCCCTGGTGCGAATTGGGCCCGCCGACGAGCAGACCGGGCCACGGCTGGTCGATCTTGTCGCCGCCGCTGGGGCGGTGATGGGGATGCATTGCCCAGCGATGGCCGGCGTGCGTCACGAAGCTCGTGCCGAACGCGTTGCGGCCGAGCAGGTAGTGCAGTGTGTCCTGCGCCGCGTCGGCGTAGGCGGGCTTGGGGTCGATGCGGTGGGCGAGCCGCAGCATCATCGCGTAGTTGGCGACCGTGCCGTTGCTGCCCCACTGGTACTGCGTGTTCGTGAGCGGAATGCGGTAGCCGCTCTTGTCCATCCGCGCCACGATGCCGTCGGCGGCGGCGAGCGCGTCGCGGCGGATCGTGCTGACCGCAGTCGCGTCGGCGCGGTCGGCCATCGAATACGTGTACATGGCCATCGGGCCGACGTTCGGCCAGGCGGGCGCGTCGTCGCTTTTGAGCGTCGGCGTGAACTTCGTGTAGTTGGCTACGAAGTATTCGTTGTAGGCCGGCTTGCCCGTCGTGCGGAACAGCTCGGCCGCGGCCCAGAGGCGTTCGTCGTTGGCGTTGCCGTCGCCGTAGCCGCCGGTGGCGATGCCCTGCGGGTTTCGGCGGTAGTGGTGGTCGGGCGTCGTCGCGAGCCACTGCCACGCGCGCTCCGCCGCTTCCAGACAGCGGTCGGCATAGGCGGCATCGAACGGCCGATAGATGCGGCCGGCCGCGGCACAAACGGCGGCGAAGTCGGCGGTCGCCCCAGTGGTCTTGAACGGCGCGGTGCCGCTGCCGATGATTTTGACCGGCAGCGTGTCGTCCTTGGGCATGACGAAGCCGCAGAAGCGTTCGCTGGTCGCCTTATGCCAGACGCCGCCGTCGGCGTCCTGCATCTTCAGCATCCAGTCAATGTTCCACTTAATCTCGGCCAGCACGTCGGGAATCGCCCCGCCGCTCTCAGGCAAGTTGAGGTTCAGCTTGCGCAGCTTCGCCCCGTTCAGTTCGTACGCCCACAGCAGCGTGCCGGTGGTGATGCCGCTGTTGACGATGTAGCGGCCGTAGTCGCCGGCGTCGTGCCAGCCGCCGGTGCATTCGTGCTCGCCGGTCTTGCCGCTCGAGGCGTGGAACGTCGCCGGGCCGAGATGGCAGGCTTCGTACGTGTACTGCGGGAAGTCGGGCGCGAGGCTGACCGCGGTGCCGCAGCGCTGGCCGAGGAACGACCGCATCACCAGCCGGAACGGTCCTGCGAAGGCGTCGTTGGCAACGCGGAACGGGTGGCTCGCGCCGACGCCGGGCACGTCGAGGTAATACTCGCCCGGCTCGCGCAGGTCGGAGAAGTCGATGACCGCGATGGCGTCGCCTGAGTCGGCGTCCGGCTTCGCGCCGCCCACTGTCGGCCGCGCGGCGATGGTATGGTCTGCTACGCGCCGCACGAATGCTTCGGTGCCGCCCGCGGCGGTCAGCATCGCACGCTTCGACTCGCCGGGCAGATAGCCGATCTGGCACGCCTTGACGTGCTCGGACACCGCCGGCCGTGTCGCGGGCGTGGCTTGGCCGAAGGCGGGCGTCGCCAATGCCGCGGCGGCGAGGAACAGACACCATGTGGACAGCGTGCTCGGAGCGTTCATCCCGTCACTTCCTCTCGTTAAAGGCGTTCACCGTTCGACGGACCCTCGCTCGGTCGTAGGGAGGGCACGGCCCGCCGCTGTCCGCCCGGCGGCGGGCAGTGCCCGCCCTACACTGCGTGTTCTGATCAGTTCACTACGAACGTCAACGGCCCAGCGGCGTTCGTCCATGCGATCGTCGTGCCCCCGGCGGCGGCGTTGGGCTTGCCATTGGCTACATCACCGGGCACCTGCCCGCCGAGCAGCCGCACGCTGAAGCGCGCACCGGCCGGCACGCCGTCGGCGGTGATGGCGACGCGGTCGCCGTCGCGCGAGAGCACGAATGTCACCGGCCGGCCGCCGTCGCTCGGCACCACGCGCGTCGTGGCCGAAGCGTTCGCCGTCAGATGGCCGATCGTCAGCACGAGTTCGTCGCCGGCGGTCCAGGCGGGCTGCTGTTCGTTCTTGCTCATCGGCAGAAGCGTGTCTTCACGCAGCAGCAGCGGCAGGTGGAAAAAGTCGTGCGTCGTGTGCCGCCACGCGCCGCCGGCGACGCGCTCGCCGGTAAGCAAATCGGTCCAGGTGCCGGGCGGGACGTAGTGTTCACACGTGCCCGCTTCGTTGAACACCGGGGCCACCAGCAGCGCGTCGCCGATCATGTACTGGCGGTCCAGGTATTGGCAGCCGGGGTCGCTGGGGAACTCCACGAACATCGTCCGCAGGGCGGGCGTGCCGCGGTCGCGGGCGACGTGGGCGACCGCGAACAGGTACGGGAACAGGGTGTTTTTCAGCTTCGTGAACGACCGCATCACGTCGACGCTTTCCTCGTCGAACAGCCACGGCACGCGGTAGCTGCCGCTGCCGTGCAGACGGCTGTGCGTGCTGAGCAGGCCGAAGGCGACCCATCGCTTGTAGTTGGCCGGGTTGGCGGTGCCTTCGAAGCCGCCGATGTCGTGGCTCCAGAACGCCGGGCCGCTGCTGCAGAAGCTCAGGCCGCCGCGCAAATCTTCGGCCATGGCTTCCCAGGTGCTCCAGCAGTCGCCGCCCCAGTGGACGGGGAACTTCTGCGCGCCAACGGTGCCACTGCGCGCGAAGACCATGCCTTGGCCAACGCCGCGCTCGCGTTCGACGACTTCGAAGACGATTTTGTTGTAGTAGTACGAATACAGATTGTGCATCCGCTCCGGGTCCGAGCCGTCGTGATAGACGACATCGAGCGGGATCAGCTCCGCGAAGTCCGTCTTGAAGCAGTCGACGCCCATGTCCATCAGGCGCTTCAGGTGCCCCTGATACCAGGCGACGGCCTCGGGGTTCGTGAAGTCGACCAGCGCCATGCCCGGCTGCCAGGCGTCGCGTTGATAGACGCTGCCGTCCGCACGCTTCAGGAAGTACCCTTTTTCGCGCCCTTCGGGGAACAGGCAGCTCAGCTGGGCGATGTAGGGATTGATCCAGACGCACACTTTCAGTCCGCGGGCCTTGAGGCGTTTAAGCATTCCTTCGGGCTCGGGGAAAGCGCGTTTGTCCCACTCGAAATCGCACCAGTGGCGCTCCTTCATCCAGAAGCAGTCGAAGTGGAAGACGCTCAGCGGAATGCCGCGGCTAGCCATGCCGTCGACGAACTCATTAACGGTGTCTTCGTTGTAAGTCGTGGTGAACGACGTGCTGAGCCAGAGCCCGAAGCTCCAGGCCGGCGGGATGGCGGGACGGCCGCTGAGGCGCGTGTATTTTTCGAGCACGTCCTTCGGTTCGCCGAGGAAGACGTAGTAATCGAGTTCTTCGCCAGGCACGCTGAACTGGACTTGACTGACGCGTTCGGTGCCGATTTCGAACTCCACCTGACCCGGGTGGTTCACCAGCAGGCCGTAGCCGGCATTGGAGAGATAGAACGGGATGTTTTTGTAGGCCAGGTCGGAGCTGGTGCCGCCGTCTTCGTTCCAGATGGCGACGGTCTGGCCGTTCTTGACGAGGGGGCCGAAGCGCTCGCCGAGGCCGTATATCAGTTCGCCGACACCGAGGGTGAGGCGCTGCATCAGGTACTTGCCGGGCCGGGTCCCTTCGTTCAGTCGGCCGTTCGACAGCGGCGGCTTGGGCGTGCCCGCCACGGTGACGTACCCCAGATCCGGCGCGGCGGTCACCACGCGGCCCGTCTCGTCTTCGAACTGGAAGCTCCAGGGCTTCCCCTTGCCCACCCGCAGCGTCAGTCGGCCGCTGGTGAAGCGGATTTCTTTCTCGCCGTCTTCGATCGCCACGCCCTCGGCCCGCAGGGCGTAATCCAGCTCAAAGTTGTGATGGCCGACAATGGCCGGGGAGAAGTGATTGACGTGAACGCGGATCACGTCCGGCATCGGCGAGGTGATCTGCACCGCCAGGATGGTGCCTTCGATTTTATCGTCACGGTCGATGCCATGAACGGTCAGGCGGTCGCCGTCGATGTCGTGGCTGTAAAAACGCTTGGCCGCGTTGACGGTCACGCCCTCGGCCATTCGCCAGGCGCCTTGGCTAAACTTCATCTCAATACTCTCTTCCTGAACAATCCGGGCCGGCGGCACGGCACCGTTCGCGACAACGCCGGTCTACTGTGGCGATGACCCGTCGACGGCGACACGGGCGAAACCGCCCGCGGCCAAAACTGCAGGGGCCGCTCACTTCTCCGTACACGCCTTAAGAAATCGCTTGCTGACGGCGCGAATCTAATTCGATTCGAAATCGTGTCAAGACAGGTGCCACATCCGATGCCGCCCCGGCACGTATCACTTCTCATGGTCACTTTCCATGGCGTGTCGCGCCACGCTGCGTTCACCCTCCAGGATCGCTTATCCATGGTACAAGCGATTCCGAATAACGTTGGCCGAAAGATTCGCGACAACGTGGCCCTAGAAAAACAG
>DASVSC010000278.1:0-14317 GCA_036388295.1 Tepidisphaeraceae bacterium
CACGGCACGCTTCCAGATTCGGCGCAACGTAAACCGCCCGCTCAGCAATCGAGCGGGCGGCGTGGGGTTGAATGAAAAGAGGATCAGACGGTCGTCATTCTTTAGCTGCCTCGACGCCCGTCGCGGACGCCCGCGTGCCGACGTTCTGCGTGCCGCCGCCGCCGCCACCGCCGCCGGGGCCGGTGTCGGTGTTGCGGTGGGCGTGGCCGTCTTTGCCGAACGCTCCGGGCGTGGCGCCTTTGGCCATCACGGTGTTATCCGGATCGAGGGCCGGGTTGAGCTGCGGGTTCTGGCTCTCCCGACCGGCGCCGCGTTCTTTGGCGTCGTTCAGTGATGCGTTGCGGGTGCTGTGTTTGCCTGCGGACATAACGGTCTCCTTACGCGTTGGGTTACTGCTTCGGTTTCGGTGCGTCGGCCTCGGCCGGACGGGACGTTGAGGTTTCGTCGGCGTCGGGGAACAGGCGGGCTTTGTCTTCGGCGATGTTGCCGCGGTCGACAATGTCGCCGGCCCGCATGGCGGTGTCGCCGTCGGGAATACCCGTGGCCGCCCCGCCGCCGTTGGTGGCGTCACTGGCCCCAACGCCGCCTTCCAGCAACTGCGAAGCGGGCCGATCGGTCGCGAGTGATTTGTCTGCCATATTGCCTCCGTTGTTCCGACTGTCCAACAAAGATTAGGGGCAGCGCCGCGCGACGATCCATCATGAAATCCGATACATCCGGCGTTGATGTCGGTCGGCGGGCGGCGCGTGGCGCACCGGTTCATCATACGCCGGCGTCAGGCCGCAGGCTGACCCGACGGACCCACGCAATCACCACGCCCTGCAGCGGCAGGCGGGCCCAGAGCAGCCAGGTCGGCAGGCCAAGGTCGGCGAACCGTTCAGGGCGAACGGCCATATAAATATTGGCAGGGAAGACGCAGACGAGCAGCGTGATCAGGCCCCACCCCGCCATGCGGCGCAGGCGTGGCACCAGCAAACCGGCACCGCCGGCAATTTCGGCGAGGCCGCTGGCGGCAACGAGGAAGTCCGGAAACGGCAGGCCCGGCGGGGTGATCCGGGCGTATGCCCGCGGCTTCACAAAATGCATCAAGCCGGCGGCAATGAAAACAGCGGCCGTCAGCCCGCGAGCGGTGCTAACCCGGCGGGCAGGCGTCATCCACATCTCTTTCGACCGGATAACGTCGCTACGCCTCGGCGGGAGCCCGTTAAGGTTGGCTCGTCAGCGGCCGGCTTGAGTGCCCTGTACTGGCTCACCCGCCGCCGGTGCGACGGGGCACACCTGTGCGCGCGACGTTCGGCCCGGTCTGCTGTTGAAAACCACCGGGACGCGCATAGCCGGGCGTGCCGGTCGGTTTGGTTGGCTTGTTCAAGCCCGCGAGCAGAGACGTCGCGCTGTGCTGCGGCGTGCTGATCCCGCTCTTAAGCTCTTTGAACGCCGCGGCGTTCACCGCGGCCGACGGCGCGGCGGCCTCCGCCGAAGCGGCCCGCTGCTTGCGCGCCGCCATAGACAACGCCGCTGACTGCGCGGCCAAGGACAAGTTGACGACCGGCGGCACGTGCGCCGGCTTGGCGGCCGCGGCGTCGGCTTTCGCTTCGGATTTCGCCGACTTCGCCGGCTTGGTCGATTTCTTCGGAGTGGCCATGGGTGTGATTCTACTGGATCGCCGCGATTTAGGGGAAACACGCCATTACTGACGCGGCGGATGGCACTTGTGTAGACGTTCCTTCGGGTGCCGCGAATCGGGTAGAAACCGCGGCACCCGAACACGACACCACGGCTCAGATCACGCTGTCATTGGTCTTGATGCCGATCCCGAGTGGCACGAGCTTCTCGGCCTGCTTTTGTTTGGCGGTGTCGGGGTCGACATAGTCGCTGTGGCAAGTCATGGCCGCTGAAGCGGCTGCGCCGTCGGCGGCGGCTCCTTCTGCGGCGGTCATCGCCTTCTTGGTTTTGCTGGCGAGCTTGTGGATTTCGTCGGGGCTGAGCACGCCACGCTTGGCGAGGATGTCCTGTTGCTCGGGCGTGAGGGCCGCGCTTTTGACGGCTTTGCCGCGCTGCATCTCTTCGTCTTTGCCGCTGAGGAACTCGTTGATTTCCTTGCTGATGCGCACACTGCACCAGTCGTGGCCGCACATGGCGCAAAAGTCGGTGTCGACGTCGAGGTCTTCGTCGTGATAGGCCCGGGCCGTGTCGGGGTCGAACGATAGCTCGAAGTGCTTTTCCCAGTTCAGGGCGGCACGGGCCTTGGTGAGTTCGTCGTCGCGATTTCGTGTGCCGGGAATACCGAGCGCGACGTCGGCGGCGTGGGCGGCGATCTTGTACGCGATGCACCCCTGCTTCACGTCATCCTTCTTGGGCAGGCCCAGGTGTTCCTTCGGCGTGACGTAGCAGAGCATAGCCGCGCCGTGGTAGGCGGCGGCGGTCGCGCCGATGCACGACGTGATGTGGTCGTAGCCGGGGAAGATGTCGGTCACGAGCGGGCCCAGCACGTAGAACGGCGCACCGTGGCAGAGCGTGCGCTGCAGCTTCATGTTGTATTCGATCTGGTCGAAGCTGACGTGGCCGGGGCCTTCGACCATGACCTGCACGCCGCGCCGCCAGGCACGCTCGGTCAGTTCGCCGAGCGTCTGTAATTCCGCGAGCTGCGCCGCATCGGTCGCGTCGGCCAGGCCGCCGGGGCGCAGGCCGTCGCCGATGCTGAACGTGACGTCGTACTGGCGGAGGATGTCGCAGATGTCTTCCCAACGGTCGTACATCGGGTTCTGCTTGTTGTGGTGCAGCATCCACTTGGCCAGCAGGCTGCCGCCACGGCTGACGATGCCGATCAGGCGCTTGCGGACGAACGGCAGGTGTTCCTTCAACACCCCGGCGTGGATCGTGAAGTAGTCGACGCCCTGCTCGGCCTGGTTGATCAGCTCGTCGCGGATCATTTGCCAGTTCAGATCCTCGATCTTGCGGCCGATGATCATCGAATAGATCGGCACCGTGCCGACCGGGGCCGTACTGTGCTGGCAGAAGGCCGCACGCGTGGCGTTGAGGTCGCCGCCGGTGGACAAATCCATCAGCGTGTCGGCCTCAAACTTCAGCGCCCAGTCGACCTTTTCCAGTTCTTCGTTGATGTCGCTGCTGACCGGCGACGCACCGAGATTGGCGTTGACCTTCGTCTTGCTCGCCCGGCCGATGCACATCGGGTCGAGCTTCCACTTCAGGTGGTTGATGTTGGCCGGGATGACCATCCGGCCGGCGGCGACTTCGTCGCGAATCTGCTTGGCCGTCAGGTGCGGCTCGCGCTCGGCGATGCGCTTCATCTGTGGCGTCACCACGCCGAGGCGAGCCCATTCCAACTGCGTCACCGGCTCGAAGCCGACGGGATAGCCCACTTCCCACATTTCGCCGTTGGCGGTTTCGAACGTGACCGACGGGTGGCTCCCGATGAAGCAGGCAGCCGGGTTGTACGTGTCCCAGGGCGTGTCGTCGACCACGCGCTTCACGCGCCAGCCGTCGGGGAGAAAATCCCAGGCCGTTTTGCCGCTCGGGGCGGGCATGCCGGGCGTGTCGGGGCTGCTGAAGGTGGTCGCGCCGCGGGCATCGGGGGCGATGGCGGCGGGCATTGCAAAGGAGCCGGGCGTCGTGGTGCCGTGGAGCGTGGTGGGGTTGCCACCGATTGCGGGCACCGGGAACGAGGAAATTGACGACGACATGGCAGCTCCTTGCAACGACTCCAGTTACGGCAGGAAGTGGGGCCGCGCGTGCGGCCGGCGTGTCGCTTCCCTCCGCAGCTCGGCACGCCCTTCCGGCGGCCTGGCTGATCAGGTTCATCGGGTCTCTCTCAGCCCGCCTGACAGGTCAGGCCGGCACCCCGAGCGAACAGGGCGATCATAAGTCACCCCCCGCCTCTACTCAACCAAACGCCCAAATGGTCGAAAAAATCATTTATGTTGCAACAATATGGCAGTCGATAGCTATTGTGTTAAGGATGTTAAAATAAGCTGAAGTTTACCGTTTATAACGGATGCACGGCTTATCAAAAATCGACACGGACCGCGCGTGCAGGCGCATTTTCTCCCCTCCGGAAGACACCGGGCTTAGGCCCGGTGTCTTCTTTTGTTGAGCAACACCCGACAACGCATCAAATCGGCGGCAAACCCGTCACATTGTTATGCGCGCTGTTTACTTAAGTGTGAAGATCGAACCAGTTCGACCGCGATTTGCTCGATGCGTTGGTCTGACAACCTACATTTTGGATTTTCCGGATTTAGCGTGTCCAGCAGCATGGTGTCATCGACGATCCAAACCGGACAATCGGTAGGCGGTATTTCCACCAGCGCGAAGGGTAGGGCGAGCACAGGTTGGACCCACGGCAATTGCTTTCCTAAGACCCCTTTCAAACGATCTTTCACCCACATTGCGAGTTTCATTGCTTGATCCAAATCGGACAGTGTCTCGCCGTTCAGTTTGACCGTACCGTTCGCTGCGCGAACGACATGCCCTTTGTAGCTTTTGGTTGAAATGACAAAGATACCGGCCGGTCCTACCACAATATGGTCGACGTCCCCGCCCAATGCGCACGGCAAATTGTGAAAGACGTGCCATTTATTTGACAAATCTTTTAAATACCACGCGACAAGTGCTTCTGCCTGTGCGCCGCGCATGAATCTGATCTTCTGGCGTGACCAGTCATCCATTAGCCGGTAGAGCGGCCGTAGCGCGAAGTATGCAACGACCATTGAAAAGAAGAACAGGACGCCTGCTGCTGCAAAGAGAAGGCGTGCGAACAAAAAACCGATCAACATGCCAAGACAAAGGATGATCAATGCCAAGACCAGCATGGTGCGATCTCTGTACCAATTTGATTTGGACTTCGCCCACTGCCCCGCTTTTTCTTGATACGTTACGGCCATAATTGAGTGTCAGTAAATGAAGCTGCTCTCAAAGCTCGTGCCTCGCGTCAGAATTCCTTGCTAATTACGCAAGTGAAACTTCTAACCCGGCGGCCACGTCAGGGGCCGCCCGGCCAAGCAGTGCAGATGCAGGTGGAACACCGTCTGCTGGGCCCCAGCCCCACAATTGAAGACCGTGCGGAAGTCGCTGTGGCCGAGGTCGTTCATCACCTTCGACGCGACGACGAACATGCCGCCAATCAGTTCCGCGTCGGCAGGCGTGACGTCGTTCAGGGTCGGGATGACCTTTTTCGGGATCACCAGCACGTGCACCGGGGCCTGCGGGCTGATGTCGTGGATGACGATGTAACGGTCGTCTTCGTAGGCGATTTTCGCCGGGATCTGTCGGGAGATGATTTTTTCGAACAGAGTCATGGGAAAAGTTGATGAGTTGATCGGTAGATCAGTGGCCGTCTGCGATCGTCAAGCGGCCACGGATCAACCCATCAACCGATTAACTGATTAACTGATTAACTCGCCTTACCGCATGACCCATTTTTGTCCTAGTTTCAGCAGCAGGTCGTTGCCGGGGTAGACCTCGTCGCCGGCGCTGCGGTAGTCGAGCTGAAGGGTCTTGAACAGCAGCAGCGGCTTACCGTCTGGGTCGGTCATTGGCTTGCCGTCGGCGCCGGGCAATTGGGTGCTTTCGCCGCTCAGGCCGGTGACGAAAATGCTGAACGTGCCGAGGCGGGCGGCGGGCTCTTCCCAGATGGCGACGCCGTCTTTGGCCTGGTCGGCGCCTTGGCGCAGCGTGCCGGCGATTTTGACCGAGTTCTCCATCAGGTCGTTGCGCGACTGGGCTTTGATTTTATCGAACACGGCCTTTGAAATATTCCGGTCGGACCGCAGCGCGCGGCCGTCGTTGGTCACCCATTCGAACGTGGGCAGGAACGTCACGTCCTGGTCATTGTTGTTCGTGACGGTGTAGGTCATGTACCAGTAGGCCTTGGCGGTGCGTTCGCCGGGCACTTCCACGACGATGCGCTTCGGCAAGGCGCTATCGAACTTCAGCTCCCACGACACCGGCGAGACGCTCGGCTCCGGGTACGCCGACACGCGATTGGACAGCAGAGCGGCGACGGCAACAGCGACCGAAGCCGACACTAGCGACAGACGACGACGGTTCATAAGGCACTCCACCGCGACGGAAAACGCCGGCCAGACACGACTTGCCGCCCGAGAAATTGGCGGCCGCCGTGCGAACGGGTATTGTCAAAGCCGATGAGCGGGCTGTCAAATCTGTGGCGAACCCGTGACGCGCCGCGGCCGGTCGTGCGGCCGGTAGCCCCCGGCGAAATCGCGGCCGCCCTGAGCCTGCTGCTGGGCACCCCGGAACATTTAGCCCACCCCGCCGCCGTGGCGGACTTCGAAGAATTGTCGCGGCAGCGTGGCATTGACCTGACGGCCCTGCAGGTGGCGACCCTGGACGGCCGCCTCGCCGCGGCGGCACTGCCGGTGAGCAATGCCGGGCGCACGGTGCTGCTGCTGGTCAGCCCGGCGGGCCGGTCGGCGGTCGCCGCGGACGCGGTTGCACGCTGCGCCGAGGCCGTGGTTCACGCCCTGCCGGCCGGGCCGGTGCCGCTGATCCAGACGCTGCTCGATCCGACCGAAGTACGGGCCGCCACTGCGATGGAAGCGGCCGGGCTGAAGCCGCTGGCGACGTTGCTGTATCTGCAGCGTCGCTTGCGCGTCGGCCGGTTTCCACCGCCGGACAGGGGCATCGGGGCGTGCGTGCACTATTCGCCCGCCACGCACGTCCGTTTCGCCCGCGCGATCGAGGCCAGCTATATCGACAGCATGGACTGCCCGCCAATGCGCGGCCTGCGGTCGGTGGACGACGTCATCGCCGGCCATCGCGCGACGGGTGAGTTCGATCCGGATCTGTGGTTCTGCCTGACCGACGGCGAGCAGGAACTAGGCGTGCTCCTGCTGGCCCCGGTGACGGCGCAGCCAATGACAGAGCTGGTTTACCTCGGCCTGGCCCCCGCCGCCCGCGGCCGGCGCTTGGGCGACGCGCTGATCAAGCTCGCCCTGCATTTAGCGGCCGAGCGCGGCGACGAACTGCTCACGCTGGCGGTCGACAGCAGTAACATTCCCGCCCTGCGTGCGTATTACCGGAACGGCTTGGCCGAGATCGCCCGGCGCGTGGCGTTGATCCGCCCGCCCGCGCTCAACGCGCCGGCCGCGGCGGCGCCTGAGGCGCGGGCGTAGCCGGGCGCTCGCGCATGCCGCGGCCCAGGATCTCCGACGTGCCGACGTACGCGGGCATCCAGCAGAGCAGGAGCACGCCGACTGCCATCAGCACGACGAATGCGGCGGCGAGTCGTTCGAGCCAACGGAGCATCGTCATAGCGTACGCGCATGGGTCGGGTTTGTTTAGCCGCAGATGAACGCGGATGAACGCGGATAAGAAGCAAAATTAAATGACTTGTCCGCCGTCGGTTCATCGATCACCGGACGCGAACGCGCGTTTTGTTCAAACTCGTTCTTCTCTTATCTGCGTTCATCCGCGTCCATCTGCGGCCACTCTCCTTTCGCGCAGGCAACCGTTTCGGTTAGAACCCGCCGACCGTGATTGACCAGCTCCACTACGGCGTTTGCTACTTCCCCGAACACTGGCCGGAGTCGGCGGTCGACGACGATCTGTCGCGCATTCGCGACAACGGCTTCGACTACGTCCGCGTCGGCGAAGGCGCCTGGGCCTACTTCGAGCCGGCCGAGGGGCAATACCGGTTCGACTTGTTCGACAAGGTGCTCGACGCCTGCGCGCAGCGCGGCCTGAAGGTCGTCTTCGGCACGCCCACCTACACCGGCCCCGCGTGGATCGGGAACACGTATCCCGAAGTCTACCGCTGGGACTTCCAGCGCACGCCCATGAAGCACGGCGGCCGGCGGAACTACAACTACACCTCGCCGCGCTACCTTGAACTGTGCGGCGGTATCGTGCGCGCTTTGGCCACGCATTACGCAAAGGCCAAGTCGATTATTGCCTGGCAGATCGACAACGAGTTCAACTGCCACATGGACGTCAGTTACGCGCCGAGCGACACCCTGGCCTTCCGCACGTGGCTGCGGGCCCGGTACAAATCGCTCGACGCCCTCAACGCCGCGTGGGGCACGAAGTTCTGGAGCCAGACGTACGACCAGTGGGACCAGATCGACCTGCCCCACCCGACCGTCGCCTACAACAATCCGACGCAACTGCTCGACGAATCGCGGTTCATCAGCGACACGGTCCTGGTCTTCTGCAGGCGGCAAGCCGACATCTTACGCGGCATCAATCCGCGCTGGCGGCTGACGCACAACGGCCTGTTCGGCAACATCGACGGGCCGTCGCTGGTGAAGGAGCTGGATTTCTGGTCGCACGACCAATACCCGCAGTTCTGGACGGAATGGACGGGCTACAACTTCCCGCTGATCCAGTCGCGCAGCCTCGGCTTTCCGTTCGCCATCCAGGAGCAGCAGGCCGGGCCGGGCGGGCAGATGAGCTACCTGCACCCGACCCCGCGGCCGGGGCAATTGCGTCTGTGGGCGTACCAGTCGTTCGCGCACGGCGCGAAAATGCTCGGCTACTTCTGCTGGAAAACGGTCCCCTTCGGCAGCGAACAGCATTGGCACGGCCTGCTGGACGTCGACGGCCGTGACAACCGCCGGCTGGCGGAGGCCAAGGCCGTTGGCGAGGAGATCCGCGGGCTGCCGCGGGACACGTGGGACGCGCCGGTCGAGCGCGGCGTGGCGGTGCTGCGGGACTACGACAACGAAATCAACCACTCGCGCATCAACAGCTACGTCAAGGCCAGCGGCTGGGAACCGCAGCACTGGACGGCCGCCTGCGGGCGGGCGCACGTCAGCGTCGACATGACCTGGAGCGGCAGCGACTGGACGGGGTACAAAGTGCTGATCGCCCCGCACCTGCGTATCGTCGACGCCACGCTGGCGGCGAAGTATGACGCCTTCGTCCGCGCCGGCGGCACCCTGGTGCTGAGCGCCCAATCGGCTATCAAAGACCGCAATCTGCATCTGGTGAAGACGCCCGCGCCCGGCTTGCTGCGGAAGCTGGCGGGCATCGAAGTCGGCGACTGGACGAATGCTCCCGCAGGCCAGTCATTTGCCTGCCATTCGCCAGTGGGGCCGATCCTGTTGAACGGATTCGTCGAGCGCCTGAAGCCGCGCGGCGCCGAGACGCTGGCGACGTGGGACCGGGATGACCCGCTGCTGGCCGACGCCCCGGCGATCACGGTCCATGTCGTCGGCGCGGGCCGTGTGATCTACGTCGCCGGCTACGCCGACGCCAAGGCCGTCACGCTGCTGTTGGAACTGGTGCGTCAGTCGGTCGAACTGCCGACCCTAGCCGCGGCGTCGGCCGACGTGGAAATCCTCCGCCGCCGGTCCGGCCGCATGATTTACACGTGGCTGCTCAACCAAAGCGGCGAGCCGCAGTACGTGGAAAATCTCCCCGCCGGCCGCGATCTGATCGGCGGCACGGACGTCACCGGGACGTGCAAAATGAAGCCGTACGGCGTGGTAGTTGTGCAATCGCGGGCGAAGGCGTGACGGTCGCCGTTTATTTCCCCTTTCCCGGCCATACGGGAAGAGGGAACACGCGGCTTTTACGGCTGCGTCGTCGGCTGCGTGGTCGTTGGCCGGTTCGGTGATTCCAACTGCGGCTTCAGTTGAAGTCCGCGGTTTACCAGTTCTTCCGGTGGCGTGTCCACGTCCTGACGCGGCGACAGCGTGAAGTGCAGCTTCTGACGGTCCGTCGGGTGCCAAGGCATCAGTTCCGCGAACAGATCGATCGGCGGGATCTGCCACCACGGCGCTTTCAGCTTCGTCGGCTGGTCGAGGGTGGTGAAGCCCTCTTTGCGGACCTGCACGTCGTAGTTGCCGTACCAGATGAAATCGGTTTCGACCGGCGTTCGGCCGACTTCACGGTCATTCATGTAGACGAGCGCGCCGGTGGGTTGGCTGGTGATCGTGAGTTTGCGTTCGACGCAGCCGCCGAGGGCCAAGATGCCGGTGCAAACCGCCGAGAGTGTCGCGAGGCGTGTCACAGCGGCGTATCATGCCTGCCGTTCGGGCTTACGCAACCATGGTGTTCTTTTCCGTCATTCTGGTCTTCGTCCTCTTCGACATCACGTGGTGGTTCCTGGCCGACCGTCTGGCGCGCCGTACGGGACGGCCGCGGTTGTGGCGTGGGGTGGCGGGCGTTTCGGCGGGGCTGGCGTTGCTGGGCATCGGCCTGCTGCTGCTAGCGGCCGTCCTGCGCATGCGGGCGATGATCATGCCGGAACTGGCCGTCATTGCGGTGTTCCTGTGGCACTTCATCCTGATGCCCGCCGCCCTGCTGCCGACGGCGGCGGCGTTATTCCTGCGCCGGCGGCCGCCGGAAACGGTTGTCGAAACTGCGCCCGCCGCCGCGGCCGTCTCCCGGCGCGATTTTCTTAGCGCCGGGCTCGTCGCCCTGCCGCCCGTCGCGCTGCTCGGGCTGACGGCGGAATCGAAGAAGAACGAAGACGCCTTGCGGCTGCGCACGATCGACCTGCCGATCCGGAACCTGCCACGGGCGCTCGAAGGCCTGACGATCGCCCACGTCACCGACCCGCACATCGGCTCGTTCATCACCAACGAGAAGATCCGCAACATCATCGACATGACCAACGGCATCGACGCCGACCTGGTCCTGCAGACCGGCGATCTGATCAACCGCAGTCTGGCGGATCTGCCGGACGGCATCAATATGCTCCGCCAGCTCCGTGGGCGGTATGGCGTCTATTCGTGCCAAGGCAATCATGACTGCATCGAAGACCGCCCGACCTTCGAACGCGATCTGCCCCGAGCGGGCCTGAACCTGCTGTTGGACGAGGCCCGTCTGGTCGACGTACGCGGGACCCGGGTGCGGCTGTTAGCGCCGCGATGGACAGGATATAGCGACGGATTGGTGCGGTGGTCAGTCGAAAATCTGCTGCCGACCGCCACCGGCGACGCGTTCAACGTCATGCTGGCCCATCACCCGCACACGTTCGACACCGCCGCAGAGGCCGGGATTCCCCTGACGCTCAGCGGCCACACGCACGGTGGGCAGGTCGCCCTGACGCAAAACATCGGCGTCGGGCCGATGATGTACCGCTACTGGAGCGGGGCGTACTTCAAAGGCGACAGCGCCTGCGTCGTCAGCAACGGCACGGGCAACTGGTTCCCGCTACGGATTAATGTGCCGTGCGAGATCCTGAAGATCACGTTGCGTGGGGCGTGAGATGGCTCGGAATGAAAAGCTCTGTCGAAGTTCCCTCTCCCGGTATGGCCGGGAGAGGGTAGGGTGAGGGCTTCGAGCGGGCCGGATCGAACGTCCGCCCGCGTTCGATTCGAACGGACCCTCAGTCGTCGACCCTCTCCCTGACCCTCTCCCGGCCATACCGGGAGAGGGAACTGGAAGCCTCCCTCACTGGCGGCCAGACGCTTCGCGCGATACACTCAGGCGTACGTTTCCGCCCGCCCGTGTTGACAGTGGATCAACGGGCGGACTTGGATCGTTTCGGCAGAAGTCCGCGGCCGAACGTCTGGCGCCGCGGGGGTTTGTGTTTATGAGCGGGGCCGTCGTCGTCATTCTCTTTTGGCTGCAGCAGGCCGCACTTTTTGCGATCGCCTGGCTGCTGGCCGCTGCGCTGAAAGCGTCCGTGAAGCGGACGCCCCAGCCGGTGACGATTCGGCCCCGGTTTCATCAGGACTTTCGCCGCCCCGTCCGTTCGGGGCCTGGCCCGCGTTGCTTCGTTCGCGGTCCGCCCGTCCTACCCCCGCTGCGCACGCCCGTTCTACCCCGCGGACGCTGGTAACCCAGCGGCCGACACGATTCCTTAACCGATCCACTGGCCCAAACGGGCCCATCGGCCCGGCGCGTCGCGTCGGTCTGACGGCCCGATTCACGGAGGTGCGCCATGGAGTTGTTCATCGGACTGGTCGTCGGACTCATTCTCGGCGGAGCGGGCGCGTACGCCCTGCTCGCCTACACCGGACGAAACCTCGTCGCCCAAGCCAAATCCGAGGCCGAAACCACCCGCAAAACCGTTCTGCTCGAAGCCGAAACCAAGGCCCGCGAAATCGAACTGATCGCCCAGCAGAAACAGCTCAAGGCCAAGGAAATTGTCGACGCGCAACTGGCCGGCGACCGGCGGAAGCTGGAAGAGCACGAAATGCGGCTCGACAAGCGCGAAAGCACCATCGACCGCAAACTGGACACGCTGTCGGTCAAAGAACGCAATCTGGACGATCTGGACGCCAGACTCGCCAAGCAGGCCAAGAAGGTGGCCGAGCAGGAGGCGGAGCTGGCGCACGTGCTGAAGGAAGAGCGCGAACGGCTGCTGACCATCAGTGGCTTGTCGATCGACTCGGCCCGCGAAATGCTCCTGCAGCGCGTCGAAAACGAATGCCGCGGCGAAGTCGGGCAGATCGTCCAGAAGTACGTCACGCAGGCCGAAGAGGAAGGCAAAGGCAAGGCCCGGCAGATCATCCTGCAGAGCATCCAGCGCTACGCCGCCGAGCAGACGGCCGACCACACGGTCAGCGCCGTGAACATCCCCGACGATGCCATGAAGGGCCGCGTCATCGGTCGCGAGGGTCGCAACATCCGGGCGTTCGAAAAGACGACCGGCGTCGACGTCATCATCGACGACACGCCCGGCGTGGTCGTCGTCAGCTGCTTCGACCCGGTCCGCCGCGAAATCGCCCGGATCACGCTCGACCGCCTCGTGCAGGACGGCCGCATTCACCCGGCCCGTATCGAAGAAGTCTGCACCCTCGTCACGACGGAGATGGACGAAAACCTGATCAAAATCGGCAAGGCCGCGCTGGAAGAGGCGCATCTGCCGAACCTGCCCCGCCAGGTGCTGCCGCTGCTCGGCCGGCTCAGCTTCCGCACCAGCTACGGACAGAACGTGCTGAAGCACTCGCTGGAAGTTGCTTACCTCGCCCAGATGATGGCGGATGAACTCGGCCTCGACGGCGAAACGGCCCGCCGGGCAGGTCTGCTGCACGACATCGGCAAGGCGCTGGACCACGACCAGGAAGGCGGCCACCCGGAAATCGGCATGAACTTCCTGAAAAAGCTGGGCGAGCCCGAATCGGTGCTTAACGCCGCCTGGGGCCACCACGGCGATGTCCAGCCGACCACGCCGTACACCGTCCTCATCATGGCCGCCGACGCCATCAGCGCCAGCCGCCCCGGCGCCCGGCGCGAGAGCCTGGAGCGCTACATCAAGCGGCTGCAGGATTTGGAAGAAGTCGCCACCGGCTTCGACGGCGTCCGCCAAGCTTACGCCATCCAGGCGGGCCGCGAGGTGCGTGTGATCGCCGACGCCCGCATGCTCGACGACCGCAGCAGTGCGAAGCTGGCCAGGGACATCAGCAAGAAGATCGAGGCGAACCTGACCTACCCGGGCGAAATCAAGGTGACCGTGCTGCGCGAAGTGCGCAGCGTGGAGTACGCGCGGTAAGACGCTTCGCTTATTGAGCCATCGTTGTGTAGCCGGCGAGCATGCTCGCCGGCTACACGCATGGCGTCGCGCCTACAGTCGCCCGATGAAAGTCTTCCACTGCGACCACTGCGACCAACTCATCTTCTTCGAAAACAATCAGTGCGTGAACTGCAAACGCACCCTGGCGTATGTGACCGACCTCGGCGGCGTGGCGTCGCTGGACGACCGGAAGGACGGCACCTGGACCAGCCCACTGAAGGCCGCCCAAGGTAAGACGTATAAGCTGTGCGACAACTACACCAATCAGCAGATCTGCAACTGGGCGTTTCCCAGCAGCGACCCGAACACGCTCTGCACGGCCTGCCGGTTGACGCGGACGATCCCGGACCTGACCGTTCCGGGCCATAAACTCAGCTGGTACAAGCTGGAGGTCGCTAAGCGCCGGCTGCTCTACACGCTGCAGCATTTGGGGCTGCCGACGAAGAACAAGATTGAGGATCCCGAGCACGGGCTGATTTTCGACTTTTTGGCCGACCCGGTCGATCCGAATGCGCCTCGCGTTCTGACCGGCCATGCCGAGGGCGTGATCACGCTGAATCTCGACGAGGCCGACGACGCCGTTCGCGAAAAGCGTCGGCACGACATGCACGAGCCGTACCGCACCCTGCTCGGTCATTTCCGGCACGAAGTCGGCCACTATTACTGGGACGTCCTGATCAAGCCCGAACCGCAACGCCTGGCCGCGTTTCGTGCATTGTTCGGCAGCGACGAAGCCGACTACGCCGCGGCGCTACAGAAACACTACAACGAAGGCTCGCCCGCGAATTGGCAGGAAAGCTTTGTCAGCGAATACGCCACGACCCACGCCTGGGAAGACTGGGCCGAGACATGGGCGCATTACCTGCACAT
>DASVSC010000279.1:0-51832 GCA_036388295.1 Tepidisphaeraceae bacterium
GTCCACGCGTCTACATAGCACAGTGCGACCTGTGGGCTGTTGATTGCTGGGAAATAGCGCGGTGTGGGTCTGGGGCTGCCGTCTAAAAGGCGCAGCGTTCTGAAGGCTTTCCTTTCCGACATCCAAGCCACGTCATGGATCACGCCACTTTGTTGACCAATTGCCAAAGCGGAAACAAGCGCTTCACGAAGCGGAAGGACATTCACGTCGTTGAAAGGTCGTCGGGTAAACATCGTGCCAAATCGACCGCACCGTGCGCGACTTGGGACTGTCCAAAAGGTTTGCTGATCTTCAGCCGATGTGGATGTCGCGAACGACACCATAAGTTCGTAGGCAGTGCGACCGATCTGTGGATACAGGAACCACGCGGTATCGCCTTTCACTGGTCTAACTGCTTCCAATGCCACGCCTGCTGCTGCCAACGCCCGCGAAACGTGTTCCGCGCAATCTTGTCCCGCTGGAAAACGCCGAATCCCAGCGGCTTCATCCCAGCCAGAATCGGGATCGAATTTATGGCTATGAAAAACGCAGACGTTCTTCATCGAAGCGTTCCACTGTTGAATGAACAGTTATTCGTGAAGACTTGGACCGCGCCGAGGCCGAGTTCTTTCGCCTTCGCCAAGGCGAGGTGCATGCCGCCGGCGATGGACAAGTGGGAGCCGAACATCGGCACGTTTTACAGTGGCCGGCGGTCGATGAACACCTTCAGGCCGCCTTGCGTGGCCGGCGCGGGGGCATCGGCGTCGGCGGGACGGCGGCGCGGTCGGTGCGTTCCCAGGTCTTTTGCCGTTTGAAGAAGAAGCCGGCGTAGATCGGCAGCTTGCCGGCGGCGTAGCGGGCCATGTCGAACAGCTGACGGCTGCGGTGGCCGCTGGGATTGAAGCGGACCGAGGCGCTGACAATGGCTGTCAGCAGCGTTGCGAGAATTGCGGATTGAAACGCCGCTACGCCGAAGGCGACCGAACCGAAAGCGACGGCGGCCCAGGTAATCGCGGCGCTGGCGACGGTCAACATCAGCAGCAGGCTCAGCGGCGGGACCATCACGTCCAACGCCAGCACCACCGCGCTGAAGCGGCCGTGCAACAGGCCGCGGAGCAGTGTGCGCGGGGCGGCGGTGAGGATCAGCGACAAATGGCCGTGCTCCCACCGGCGACGCTGCTTGGCGCTGGCGGCAATGCTGGGGGCGCTGTCGCCTTCGATTAGCGCGTCGGGGCACAATTTCGGCGTATGGCCGGCGGCGGCGAGATCGAGGGCCAGGGCCACGTCTTCGGTCAAATGCGGCGACGCGAGCGGCGCGCGGCGGATGATGTCCCACGGAAACGCCATGCCCGCGCCGAACAGCGGGCACGGCCCGCCGAGGCGCGACAGGCCCAGCGGGCGGACGAAATTGCGGACGGAAAAGGCCAGCATCGACACCGGGTTCTGCGGCGCGCCCGCAGCCTGGCGCAGCAGGTAGACGCCCTGCGTCGGCCGATTGGTCGTGGCGGCTTGGGCGGCCAGGCGGTCGATCGCGCCGGGCGCGGGCTTCACGTCTGCGTCGACGATGACCAGGATCTCGCGCGGGTCGGCGGCCAAGTGGGCCACGCCGAAATCGAGTGCGAATCCTTTGCCGCGTTGAATGAGGTTGTGCCGTTCGATCACCTCCGCGCCGGCCCGGCGGGCGAGGGCGGCGGTGTCGTCGGTGCAGTTGTCGGCCACTACCAGCAGGCGGTCGCCGTCGCGCAGTTGACCGCTCAACAGGGAGACGCTCTGGGCGATCGTGTCGTGTTCGTCGTGTGCGGGCACCAGCACGGCGACCGGCGGACGCGTGACCTCCCCGGCCGGCGGCTGCCGGCGCGCGGCCGGCAGGGCGGCGGCGATTTCCAGGCTGACGATCATCGCCGGCACGGCGATCAGCCCGTCGATGGCGGCGGCGAGAAGGTTCAGGGCGTGCGTCATAAAGTGGTCCAAGATTGACCGTTGCAAGGCGTCGGCCGTCGAACCGGCGGGCATGCCCGCCGGCTACACATCGAGTTGTCCCTTCGGGGGCCCGGCGATCGCATCGCGAAGGCCGATCGCGTCGCGGAGGCGTTGCGCTTCGACGTCCGCCCGGTGCCGTTCCAGCACCCGACGGCGGCCTTCCTCGCCCATGGCGGTCAGGCGTTCGTCACTCGTTGACAAGGCCGCCTGTAGCGCGTCGGCCAGCCGCGGGGCCGATCCGGGCGGTATGATCCAGCCGCAGCCGTCGTCGATGAGTTCGGGGATCGCCGCGATTTGCGTGGAGACGACTGCCCGCCGCAGCGCCAGGGCTTCCATGACGGCAACGGGCAGGCCTTCGGCTAGAGAGGGTTGAGTCACAATGCGGGACGCGAGCATTTCCTGCCGCACGTCCTGTGCACTTTTAGACCCGAGCAGAACGACTTCGTTAGCCAAGCCATTTTCGGCGACGAGTCGTTCGATCTGTCCACGCATCGGGCCGTCGCCGATCAGGCGGAGTTCGATCGGCACGCCGCGGTCCTTCAGCAGCTTGACGGCCTGCACCAGGATGAGCTGCGCCTTCTGCTCCACCAGCCGGCCGACGCAGACGACGCGCGGGACGCTGGGAACGGGAACGGCCGGGGCGTCGAGGAAAACGCTGTCGAGGCCGCAGCGGACGACGGCGATCTTGGGCCAGTCGGCCGAGTCGGTCCAACGCATCAACTGACCGCGGCCGAACTCGCTGATGGTGACGGCGAACTGGCTGTGCTTGACCTTGTCGAACAGCGCCAGGCCGTCGCCGCGGGCGCGGTCGAACTCTTCGGGGCCGTGAACGGTGAAGCTGTAAGTCGGCCCGCCGAGCAGATGGCAGAGCATGGCGACGGTGGTGCTGTTGGTGCCGAAGTGGGCGTGAACATGGTCGACCGGGTCGGCCCGCAGTTGTTCCAGCAGGACGCACGCCTCGGCCAGGTAAATCAGATGAAGCAGCACGCCGCCGCGATCGGCCGTCCGTCCGTTCTTGATGGCCAGCTTCAACGCCGGGCGGAAGGCGGCGAATGATTTGATGGCGGTCGACAAGAGTGTTTTCAGCAGGCCGAACTTACCGCCGGACAGCAGGACGCGCGTCGCGTCGCGTTCGGCGATGTCCTGCGCGTCGGCCAACTTCCCGTCGAAGCGTCGGACCGTATAGCGTGCGACCGGCACGCCGGCCGCTTCG
Source organism: Tepidisphaeraceae bacterium (assembly GCA_036388295.1). GTDB lineage: Bacteria > Planctomycetota > Phycisphaerae > Tepidisphaerales > Tepidisphaeraceae > RYN-431. Next base: position 3,173 of record DASVSC010000279.1, read on the forward strand.
TGCGCGAGGATTTCGCGCCGGATGAAGCTCTGGCTGGGCTGCGGGTATTGATTGATGAGATACGCGAGCTTCACGGCAGTTCCTTAACCCGTTATCGGCACATGACCCCACCGACGTAAGCGGTCGGCATGGGGTCCGATAACTGCTATCGGCGGGGGGCGGGGTCGGGGCTGAATTATTGAACCACGACGGACGCGAAGGGCGCGAAGAGATGTCCGGCGGCGGGTCGTTCGTCGCGAGGCTGGGCGTTGTTGTTTAGGTTTTTTGGGGCGATCTGCGGGTCGCCCGTGAACTGCCTGTGGCGGTGCCGGGCTAGGTATGCTTCGCCGATGCGCGGGCGCATTTTCCGTTCTAAATTCTAATTCCCTGCATCGGCCGAATCTTCAGCGTATGGCCGGTCGCGAAGTTTATCTTCGTGTCCTTCGCGCCCTTCGTGGTTCAACCGTTTTCCTAGAACCCTGTCCGCTTGAACTGTTTTTCCAGGTCCGCCAGCGACAGCCGCAGCGTCGTCGGGCGGCCGTGGGGGCAATTGCTGGCGCGGTCGGCCAATTCGCGGCGGGCGAGCAGGGCGTCGATCTCCGGGCCCGTCAGCGGGTCGCCGGCTTTGACGGCGGCTTTGCAGGCCATCATGTCGAGCACGCCGTGGAGCAGTTCTTCCTCGTGCAGATCCCGCCGCTCGGCTTCGCCCTTTTCCAGCAGTTCGCTGACGAACGTGGCCGGGTCGAGGCGGTCGAGGAACGACGGGAAGCCGTGGATGGCGACGGTGTCCGGTCCGAACGGCTCGGCCTCAATGCCGAGCTTGGCCAGCAGCGGGCGGATCTGGTCGAGCAGATCGATCTGCCGTGGGCTGGCACGCAGCGTCAGCGGGATGAGCATACGCTGGCTTTCGAGCGGGCCGCGCGTGAGCTTGGCGAGCAGGTCTTCGTAAAGAATGCGCTCGTGCAAGGCGTGCTGGTCGATGATGACCATGCCCTCGTCGGATTCAACGACGAGGTAACTGTTGTGAAGCTGAATCGCCGGCCGGCGGGGCCCTTCGGTGCGCGGTTTGGTTCCCTCTCCCGGTATGGCCGGGAGAGGGTTAGGGTGAGGGCCTGGCGGCGAAGGCGGCGGCTCACTCGGAGCGTTCGACGGCGAAGCTGAATTGCTTGCCAAAGCGCCTTCTATCGTCGGTGCCGCGAGCGGCGATTGAACTTCGTTCGTCGCGAGGCCCTCACCCCAGCCCTCTCCCGGCCATACCGGGAGAGGGGGCCGGAGGCCATTCGGCGACGGCGGCACTGATGACGTCAGCGGCGATGCGTTCGAAGGTGACGTAGGCGGGTCGAACGTCTGATGCGTCGGTGACGGCGCGCGGAAGAACTCGGCCAATTTCTGCTGCATCGATTGCCGCGCGGCTTCCGGAAGGCCGGGGACAACCGTCGCCGTCGCGCGCGGCGTCAGGTCGCCCGCCAGCAGCACTTCACGGACCGCACTGTGCACCAACCCGTACAGCCGGCCGCCGTCGCGGAAGCGGACTTCGCTTTTCGTCGGGTGCACGTTCACGTCGACATCACCCGGCGGCAAATCGATCAGCAGCACGGCCGCCGGGTGCCGGCCCGGTTCGGTCAGGCCGCGGTAGGCTTCGCGCAGGGCGTGCTGAACGGATTTGTCGCGGACCGGCCGGCGGTTGACGTACAGGTGCTGGTACTTCGCGGTCGGCGACGCCAGTTCCGGCAGGCCGACGATGCCGGTGATAATGATCTCGCCGTCGCGCGTGTCAATGCCGAGTCGGCGGTCGCGATAATCGTCCGGCCACGCCGTCAGCCAGCGGTCGACGGGCGACGTCGCCACGTATTCCCGCACCTGCCGGCCGTTGTGAATCAGGCGAAACGTCACATCCGGCCGCGGCAGGGCGAGGCGCAGCAGCATGTCCGCGATATGGCCGAACTCGGTGCCGGTGCCTTTGAGGAACTTTCGGCGGGCGGGAACGTTGAAGAACAGATGTCGGACGTCGATCGTCGTGCCGACGCTACCGGCCGACGCCTGCGCGTGGGTCAGTTCGCCACCGCGATTGTGTACTTCGTAGGCCGCATCGTTGTCGGGCGTGCGCGAGAGGACGCGCGCGTGGGCGACGCTGCCAATGCTAGCCAGTGCCTCGCCGCGAAAGCCCATGGTGGCGATCGCAAACAGGTCTTCGTCGGTCCGCAGCTTGCTCGTCGCGTGTGCGGCGAACGCCAGGGAAAGTTCATCGGCCGGGATGCCATGGCCGTCGTCGATGACGCGCACCAACTCCCGGCCGCCGTCCTCGACTTCGACGGTAATGGTCGTCGCTCCGGCGTCGATGGCGTTGTCGACCAGTTCCTTCACGACCGACGCCGGCCGTTCGATCACCTCGCCGGCGGCGATGCGATTGACGAGCTGCGGCGGGAGTTGGTGGATGGCGTTACGCGACACGACGCGAATTGTATCGGATTCTTGCGTAGAAGCGTTCTGGTATACTACGGCCATGAATTGGCAAGATCATATCGAACAACGCTCTGGCGTTATGCTCGGCAAGCCGGTTTTTAAGGGAACGCGGTTGACGGTTGCGTTCGTCCTCGAGCGGCTGGCCGACGGCGCGACACACGCCGATTTGATCGCGAACTATGACGGTTTGTCTGAAGATCGTATTCGTGCGGCGCTCGACTACGCGGCAGCGGTCCTTCAAAACGAAACCGCGGTCGTTCGGTCGTGAACTTCCTGGCCGATGCCCACGTCAGTCATCTGGTCGTTGCTTTCATTCAAAGTCTTGGCCATGACTGCACGAAAGCGTCATACCTCCGGCAAGGCCTGAACGACGAAGGCGTATTGGAAGTGGCTGTCCGGGAGAACAGAGTTCTCATCACAGCCGACAAAGACTTTGGTGAACTCGTATTCCGAGACGGGCTGGCCGTGCCAGGCGTCCTGCTGATGCGATTGCGCCACGCAATCTCGGAGCAGGACCGGGTCGAACGTCTTCGCGGTTACTGGCAAGAGATCGAAGCAGCCTTGCCGGGCCATTTTGTGACGGTTGACCAAAACACGGTGCGATGCCGTCCGCTAGAATAATCACACTCCCAAACGGTCGGGATTCAGCGCCGCCAGTTCCGGCAGCGTGAACAGGCCGTCTTTGCGGATCAATTTGCCGTCGAACCAGATTTCCCCGCCGCCGTAGTCAGGCCGTTGGATGTTGACCATGTCCCAGTGGATTTGGCTGCGGTTGCCGTTGTCTGCGACGCCTTCGTACGCTTGCCCGGGGGTGAAGTGGAAGCTGCCGCTGATCTTTTCGTCGAACAGGATGTCGCGCATGGGTTTGAGGACGTGCGGGTTGTAGCCGATGGCGAACTCGCCGATGTGGCGGGCGCCTTCGTCGGCGTCCAGAATGTCGTTCAGCTTCTTCGTGTTCGCGGGCGAGTCGGCCAGTGCGTCGACGATCTTCCCGCTACGGAACGTCAGGGCGATGTCCTTGAACACCTGGCCGCGGTAGATGGTCTCGGCGTTGTAGAGAAGGGTGCCGTCGATGCTGTCTTTGACGGGGCTGGTGAAGCATTCGCCGTCGGGGATGTTGCGCTCGCCGGTGCAGGGAATCGCGCCGATGCCTTTGATGCTGAAGCGCAAATCGGTGCCGGGGCCGACGAGGCGGACGTCGTTCGCGGCCGTCATCAGGTCGGCCAGCGGACGGCTGGCTTCGGCCATTTTGGCGTAGTCGACGCCGGCGCAGACGCGGAAATAAAACTCTTCGAAGGCTTCGGTGCTCATGCCCGCGTTCTGGGCCATGCTGGGGTTCGGCCAGCGGAGGACGACCCACCGCGTCTTGGGCACGCGGATGCTTTGGTGCACCGGGGCCCACCAGAGCTTTTCATACAGTTCCATCTTTTCCGGCGGCACGTCGCTCATCTCGGCGATGTTGTGGCTGCCGCGCACGCCGGCGTAGCACTGCATGCCGTCCATGCGCTGCTGTTCGACCTGGCCGATGAACTGCATCTGCTCAGTGGTGCCGTGTTTGATCAGTTCGCGCTGGATGCGCTGGTCGTAGGTCGTCACCAGCGGCAATCCGCCGGCCGCGGCGATTTCGCGGATCAGGGCGAGGATGAAGGCCGTCGGGGCTTCGAACGATTCGACCAGCACCTTGTCGCCGGGCGTGACGGCCATGGAATGTTGCACGAGCAGGCGGGCGAGCGTGACGTAGCGCGGGTCGTTCATAACCGCGTAGTTTAAGGCTTCCGAGGAAGAAGGTCATGGCCGCGGGTGTGGACCCGCGCGAAAACGTGGCGTTCCTCCAGGCGACTAAGCGGTTCGCGCGGGTTTACACCCGCGGCCACCGGCTTTACAACCCCGTCAACCGCGACAACGCATGACCTCACTGGATCGCTTCTTCCACATCACCGAACGCCGCAGCACCGTGGCCCGCGAAGTCCGCGGCGGGGTGACGACGTTCCTGACGATGGCGTACATCCTGCTGGTGAACCCGTCGATCCTCGCGGCCGCCGGCATTCCGCCGACCGCCGCGGCGACATCGACGGCGCTGGCGGCGGGCTTGTGCTGTTTGATGATGGGGCTGTGGGCCAACTTCCCGATGGCCCTCGCCAGCGGCATGGGATTGAACGCCATCGTGGCGTTCCAGCTGACGCCCGCGGCCGGCTCCTGGCAGACGGCGATGGGGCTGATCGTCATCGAGGGCGTGGTCATCCTGCTGCTGGTGCTGGCCGGCCTGCGGGAAGCGGTGATGCACGCGATCCCGCGGCACCTGCGCACCGCCATCGGCGCCGGCATCGGATTATTTATCGCCGTCATCGGCCTGGAGAACGGCAAGCTGATCGTCGCGCACCCGGTCACGCTTGTAACGGCCGGCAGCTTTCATGACCTGAACGCGGTCATCACCGTTCTGGGCCTGGCCGTGATCGCGGTGTTGATGATGTGGCGCGTGACGGGGGCGATCCTGATCGGCGTGGCCGTCTGCACGGTCATCGCCTTGCTCGCCGGTGTGACGAAGTGGCCCGGTGGCGGCTTTGCCCGGCCGGACTTCTCGGCGGTGTTTCAGGCGAACGTCGGCGACGCACTGAAATGGTCGTTCGTCCCGCTGATTCTGTCCGTGATGATGGTCGACTTTTTCGACACCCTCGGCACGGCGACGGCCGTCGCGGAAGAAGGAGATTTGGTCGACGACAATGGACGTATTCCGCGCGTCCGGCAGCTGCTGGCGGCCGACTCGATCGCGGCCAGCGTCGGCGGATGGCTCGGGGCCAGCAGCGTGACCAGCTACATCGAATCCGCCAGCGGCGTCGCCGAAGGGGCACGCACCGGCCTGCACAGCGTGGTCGTCGGCGTCCTGTTCCTGCTGGCGATTCTGGCGGCCCCGCTGGCGGGTATCGTTCCCACCTGCGCGACTGCTCCGGCTCTTATTCTCGTCGGCTTCCTGATGATGACCCACGTGGCCGACATCGATTTCAAGAACTACGAACAGGCCATCCCGGCGTTCCTGACCATCCTGCTGATTCCGCTGACGTTCTCCATCGCCCACGGCGTCGGCTACGGATTCATCGCCCAAGTGGTGCTCAGCGTCGCCCGCGGCAATGCCCGGCGCGTGCACCCGTTGATGTACGGGGTGGCCGCGGCATTCGTCGCGTTCTTCGTTTTCGAGAAGTGAAAAACGGTTTGGAAGACGCGCGGGTTTACACCCGCGGCTCGAATCAGTCGTATTCCGCAGGCAGCACCGGAATGCTGACGCCGCGAGGCGTCGGAATCGCCAGCGGCGCGTCGATCTGTGGGACGTCGTACAACTCACGCACCATCGCGATTTCGTCACAAGCAAGATTTTTCGGGCACCGCACGCATTCGCTCCAGACCTTCAGGGGCAGCGATTCCTTTTCGACCACGACGAAGCCGAGCTTTTCAAAGAAGCCCTGCTCGTAGGTCAGACTCATCAGCTTACGGATGCCCAATCGGCGAGCGTCTTCGACGCACCATTCCACCAACGAGCGCCCGATGCCACGGCCGAAGTAGTCGGTGTCGACGGCCAGTGAGCGAATCTCGGCCATGTCCGACCAGACCACGCCCAGGGCCACGCAGCCGACGGCTTCGCCGTCGACGTCGTAGACGGCGAAGTCGCGAATGTTCTCGTAGAGCTGCGAGAAGTTCTTAAAGAGCATCCGCCCGCGCTCGGCGTGGCTGTTGATGATCTCCTGGATGCGGGGAACGTCGATGATTCTGGCGGGTCGTACCATCGTGGCTGTCGCTGATTATATCAGTTCCGGACCGGCTTGCCTTGAACTTTTTAGCGGTCTCCTAACACGGATTCTGCTACATTCGCCGCGATGGCCAAAACGAATTTCCTGGCGGGCGCTTTACTGGTCGCACTCCTTGGCAGTCAGGCGCACGCCTGGGGCACCAAGGAGCACATCCTGCTGACCAATCTGGCGGCCCAGCGGGTGATTGCCGATCCCGCCACGCCGCCGGCCATGAAAGAGTGGCTGCGGGCGGTTTGCCCGGACCTGGGCACGGTGGAGTCGCAAAAGCAGTTCTTCCTGACCGGCAAAGTCGGCGTCACGAAGAAGGACGCCACCGGCATGTCGCTCTGGTGCATCGAGCCCGACAACCGGGCCGGCGACCGGAACACGATGATCCAGCCGTTCAACATGCCCGAACGGCCGTTGCACTTTGTGGACGTCGAAGAGCTGCACGCCGAGATCGACCGCCGGGCGTACCAGCACGACATGTCGAATAACGTCGATCTGGCGACCGTGCCGCGAGATCTGGCGGACAAGCGGTGGGAAAAGGCCGGCGTCCTGCCGTTCGCCGTGGAGCATTGCTACAAAAAGCTGGTGGAGTCGATCAAGGCGGGCCGGCTGGGCGACGTAAAAGAGTCTGCCGCCGACGCCGACAGTGCCCTGGTCTGGGCCGGCCGGCTGGCTCACTATTTGGAAGACAACACGCAACCGCTGCACGCGACGGCCGACTACCAGAGCCGCAGCTATTTCGCCGACCGCCGCGGCGCGCCGAACATCCATTCCGAGATGGAATACAAGATGAACGATGACGATAAGCACTTATGGCCGAAACTGCGGGCCGACTACTGGAAAGCGTTCAGCGATCAACTCAAAGTGGCCAAAGACCCGGTCCAGACGAAGGACCTGTGGATGGCAACTCTGGAAGTCGCGCAGACGAGCTACAAAGAACTCCCGCTGATCGGCCTGGCGGCGATGGACGCGTCGGGCCAACAGGGCACACCGGACAAGCCGACGGGGCGGGCGGGGCCGGTCGATACGGAGAAGTTTTTCCGCTATTCGTCCGCTGTCACCGGCCGGCACGAGACCGTGCTGCAGATGAAGGCCCGCCAGCAGGCGTGGGCCGTGGTCCGCGTCGCCCGGATTTGGCAGCAGGCGTGGGCCGAGGCGGGGCAGAAGGCGGAATAAGCGTTGAGACGATGCGCGTACGGCGTCAGCGGATTTCCATTGCCACGATCGTCAGATCATCCTTCGGCAGCAGGCTGCCGTTGGTGGCGTCGAGGTGATCCGCAATGCTCTGCAGGATTGCGGCCGTGGTCATGCCCTGGCGGCTGAGCAATTCGGTGCGCCACCGTTCCGTGTCGGCGGTCGATTCGTCGGTGAACGCCACTTCAATCCCGTCGGTGTAACAAAACACTCGGTCGCCCTGACACAGTTGGACCCGGCAGTCGTGGAACGGCTCGTTCGGGAAGATCCCCAGCAGCGCCCCTTCGCATTTCAGGTCGCGCAGCTCGCCGTCGCGGAGCAACACGGGGTTCGGGTGGCCGCCGGTCGAGAAGGCCAGTTCCAGCGTCTTCGTGTTGATCGTGCCGTACGCCGCGGTGGCGAAGGTGGCGTGGCTCAGGTCTTGGGCGCACAGCGAATTGTTCAGCCGCGCGATCGTCTGTGACGGCTCGAGCAGGCGGTAGGTGCCGTCGCCGACCTCCTTCGTCACGAGCGCGTTTTTCATGAACATGGTCAGCAGCGCTGCCGGCATGCCGTGGCCGACGGCGTCAGCGACGTAAAAGCCGACGTGCGACTCGTCCAACCGCATCACGTCGTACAAGTCGCCGCTCACATAACCGGCGGGGCGGTACAGCGTGTGGAAATGAACGCCGCCCGTCTGCGGCAGCTTCTTCGGCAGGAAGTCACGCTGCAGGCGGGCGGCGAGGCGCTGCTCCTCGTCCAACCGCTGCATGGCCCCGTTAACGACCGCGTCGCGGCGCTTCATCTGGTCCAGTTCGAGCGACAAGCGGGCGACCTGACCGGCCAATCCGTCCAACTGCGTGTCCAGCGTGTTGAACGCGTGCGGCAAGGCGGGCAGTAGCGGGGCGGTGGGTGACATAGTGCGGTACGGTCGCCACAAGCCGCGGCGGCCAATCCCTGTCACCCCTTTCGAATCGATCGTCGCGGCAGTTAAGACATTGGCTGGTAATCCACCGGCGGCGGCGATTACCGGACGCCCCGATTACTTAACGGACGCCATCAGCTCAGGGGGCAGGGCCAGCTTCTGTCCTACCGCCAGGTTCAGCTTCGCCGCGACGCCGGCATTCAGTTCGATCGCGTACGTCGCGGGCTCCTCACTGGGGGCGCTGCTCAGGTCGTACGCCCGCATCGTCTTGATCGCCACGATTCGGCCGGCGTGGTCGGCGTAGACGATGTCGAGGTCGATCGGCGTGTTCTTCATCCAGAACGCCAGCGGCCGCTCCACAGGGAAGACGAAAATCATCCCCCGGTCGGCCGGCATCTGACGCGTGTACATCAGGCCTTTTTCCCGCTCCGCGTCGTCGTCCGCCACCTGCAGCGTCACCGACGCGTTGCCGAGCGTTATCGTCACCGTCGGCAAGGCCTGCGGCTGCGGCTGAGACGTCGGCGCGGGCGGCTCGGCGTGGCAGCCCGCGGTGAGTAGCAGCGACCACGCGACGGCCAAGGACTTTGTGCGGGCTGGGCGGCTCATTTCTCTCGGCTCCGTCTGGCGTCGTTCATTTTTCGCGTCAGCCTCAAATCGACGTAGGCCAGGAACAGGACGAACGGGAGCAGGATCACGACCGCGCTCAGGCAGAGCATGATCGCGATCGGGTTGCCCCGAAGGTCCGCGATGCGAAAGCCGACGTAAAACGCGACGGCGATCAGCACCAGGCCGGCCCCGCCCCAGCGCCGCAGACGAATACGCAGCTTATTGTCCGCCGGCCGTTCGAACTCACCCAGGCGCTCGGCGTGGCCCGCGTGCATCAGGTAGTACCACCCGGCCGCGGCGCAGAGGAGCGACAAAATAGTCGGCACGATCGAGCTCACGGCGGACCGCCGGACGGCGTCAGGAGCGTCTCCACCAAGTCCATCGGCAGGCCGACCACATTATCGGCCGCGCCGCTGACGCAGGTGACGAACGGATCGGGGTCCTGAATGCCGTAGCCGCCCGCCTTGCCGCGCCATTCGCCGGAGGCGACGTAGTCGTTGAGTTCCTGGTCGGTCAGGGCGCGCATGGTGACTTCGGAAACCGAATGGTCCACCGCCTCGGCCGCGGGCGAGACGACGGCGACGCCGGTGATGACGCGGTGCGTCGTACCGGACAGTCCGCTCAACATGCGACGGGCGTCGTCGGCGTCGGCTGGCTTACCAAGCAATGTTTCACCCAATGCAACGACGGTGTCGGCCCCAATGACACAGGCGTCGGCGTGCCGCTGGGCTACGGTTCGCGCTTTCGCCAGGGCGAGGTATTTCGCCACGCCCACGGCATCCAGACCGGCCGGCAGGTCGGTTTCGTCGATGTCGGCAGGATCGGATTCGAAATCGTATCCCGCCTCCCGCATCAGGCGGACGCGCTGCGGCGAGCTGGAGGCCAGAACGATCTGCATGCACCCGCCCCGTTAGAACGTAACGGCTAGAACTTAACGGCGGCGTCGCCGACCCGGGGCGCGCGTTTGCCGGGCTCGAACCGGACGGTCAGTCCCTCCGGCTCGACCTTCACGACCGAGCCATTGGTCAGCACCGTTTGTTCCGCGTCCAGGAACGTCACAATCTGGCCTTCCTGGACGACGCCCGTATCGATCTGGCTGACGAAAGCGAACGGCTGGTCGCCCAGAACGGCCGAGACGACGCCGACCCGGGCGTTCGGGAAGCTGACCCGGTAGGCGTTGCGGATCGATTCGATTTGCTCGGCCGTCGGTGACGGCGACATCGACGCCGAGTTTTGCCTGCTCGCGCAGCCACAGATCAAGGCGACGGACAGGGCGAATGCTGCAATACGTTTCATGGAGTCCTCTTCTCGCCGCATCAAAACGGAACGGCTGCGGCGTAGCAAGCGTAGCGCATTCAGACGCCAGGGGGAGTTTGGTGAAAGTTTTTTCACGACCCGGCCCGATAACGACAGTAGGCCCTATGGGCTGAAGGAGCACGAAGCAGATGACGTTGACCTGTGACCGACCGACCGTAAGCCAGTCGACTGACCGACGCCGTGACGAACGCTTCGACGACCGGCGTCTGGTGCAGTTGTTCGAGCCCTTCTCCGGGCAGTTCTTCGCGGGCCTGACGTGCAACGTCAGCTCGGCCGGCATCTGCGTGCGGCTGCCGGCGGAGATCAACCTTCGGGCGGGACGCTTCGTGACCGTTCACGGCGCCGGCGACGTCGGCCCGCGTGGCGGCCGACAGGGTCCGATCACCGCCCGCGTGGTCTGGGCCATGACCGACGCGCAGGACGAGGACGTTGTACTGGTGGGGCTCGAACTGTACGCCGCCGCCATTTCCGCCGCGGCATAAGCCGCCGGCCGTATTCGCGACATTATTTCCCTTACACCCGCCCGCCTGCCCGGTTATCGTGGCCGCGGGCGGTGTCACTTCTCCGCCCGCCGGCATGATTGCGGGCAAGACGATTTATCCTCGACGGGTGTTCGCCGTCCATGGCCTTCTGCTGCTCGCCGTCCTGGCGTCGGCGTATCTGTCCGTGCGCGCGCAGTACGAAGCGCTACGCGACAGCCAACTGGAAGAGGCGCGGACCGACCAGCAGCTTACCACGCGCGTGGGCGCGTTCGCCCTGCAGACCCAGTTTCAGTTGCTCATCAGCGGCCTGACCGCACTCGACCGCGATGAAGCGCTGAGCCCGACAGTCCCCACGAATTGGCTGAACGCTTTGGCCTTGGTCGATACCCGCTCCGGGCAATGGCAGACCGTCCGGCAGGGTGATGCCGCGTCGATCACAAAGATCATCCGTGAGGCAGAATGGGTCACCCGTGTCACGAGCCCGACGGCGGCGGTTCTGCCCTCCGACGCCGGCATCGCCGTGGCCGTACCCCTGCGCGACGGACGGCATGTCGCCGTCGCGCTGTTGTCGCCCGCCCAGATCACGCAGGACATGCAGTCGTTCACGCAGCGGGCGGGAACAGCCAGCACACCCTCCAGCGTCGCGTCCCACGCCATCCTGACCGCCGACGACGGACGCGTGCTGGCCAGTTCGACGCCTGCGCGCGCCGGCGTTTGGCTGCAGGCTTCGCTCGACCCGGCCGTGGCGCGGCAGTTCAACACGATGCTAGCGTCAGGCAACGCGGGCTCTGAACTCATCAGCGCCGGCGGCACGACGGTGCTGTCCGTGCAATCGTTTGCCGTACTGCCAGGCATCCGTTGGCACGTCGTGGCGGTGCGTCCGGACGTGTCGGCGGCCCTGAGCGAAAAGCTTCGGCCGCTGTTCTGGCAGCTGCTGTCGCAGTCGGCGCTGATGCTGGCGGCGGTCGCGATTGTTCTCGTCTCCACCACCGTCAGCCTCACACGGGGCCGGCGGCGGATCGAACGGCTGCGGACGGAGATGCTGAACCGCGACCTGCAGAAGGCCCGCCGCATTCAGCTGAACTGGCTGCCCGCGCCGCAATTCGACGGCGAATACGTCCGCATCGCGGCCGAGAACAAACCGGCGCTGCACATCAGCGGCGACTTCTACAACTGGTTCGAACTGCCGCGCGGCGAAGACGACCCGACCCACAAGACCGTCATCGTCATCGGCGACGTCAGCGGCCACGGCCTGCCCGCGGCGTTCCTGATGGCGACGACACAGTTGCTGGTCCGCAACCTGATGCCTCGCGTCCGCGACCCCGGCGCCTGCCTCGGCGAGATCAACCGCCAGCTCTGCACGCTCGTCTACAACGGCCAGTTCGTCACGATGATGATCCTGGTCATCGACCACGACAACGCCGGCCTGGAAATCGCCTCGGCAGGGCATCACGCGCCGCTATTGAAGCGTGACGGCGTGGCCGAAAGTCTGCCGATCGACCCGCAGTTGGTCGTCGGTGTCGATGAAACGGTCGAATACCAAACCCAACGCTTCCGCACCCGCCCCGGCGACGCCTTCCTGTTGTTCACTGACGGCGCGATCGAAATGACCGACCCGAACGGCGAGCAGTTCCGCCTGGATCGTCTGGCCCAGGCCTTCGCCGCGGCGAATGGCACGCCGTGCGAGACGGTCGCGGCGATCAACCGAACGCTCGACGCCTTCCGCGGCGAAGCGGATCCCGAAGACGATCTGACGCTGATGGCGGCCCAGATCACCACCGCCGGCATCGACGCGCCGGTCGCCGGCAATCCTTCGCTCGCGACGAGCAACTAGAACGTCGCGCCCTTCCGTCAAGCGGCCTCTTGCTCCCTCTCCCGGTATGGCCGGGAGAGGGCTGGGGTGAGGGCTTCGACAGGGCGATCTGGAACGTCGGCTGAAGCGATCCCCGATGACTACTTTCGTCGCCGGCCCTCACCCTAACCCTCTCCCGGCCATACCGGGAGAGGGGACCAGACGCCGTGATGTCGAAAGGTTCATCGCGTTGAAGCGACATCTTTCGCGCTCGATTCACTCGCCCGCGACGGCGACAGTGATTTCCGTCGGCCGGTCGATGACCATCGGCACCATCACCAGAAGCGTGCCGTCCGCGAGGCGGGCCGTCGCTTCGACAAGGCGTCCGCCGGCCGTGACGGCGGCGGGGCCGGGCGGGAGGCCTTTGACTTCGAAGACCGGCGAATCGGCGGGCTGTCGCCCCGGGTCGATCGACAGCCGCACGCGCGGCCCACGGGCGACGATGGCGTACGCGCCGCGCCGTTCGTTGTAGCCGTCGTTGTCGGTGTCACCGGGCGTTTCCCGGTCCGGCCGCGCGGTCGCGGCGTCTGGTGTCACCTCGGCGACGGTCGCCGGCTTGAACGGCTTTCCATTCAAAATCGACTGGCCGCTCGCCAGCAGCGTCCAATACCGTTCGGCCGGCACGTCGCGGACGCGCAGGCGCACGGCGCTAACTTCCTCGACCACCCACCCACCCCGGCCGGCGGCGACGGTTTCGATCTGCACCGGTCCCACGCCCGGCACGCGGACGTCCAGCGACAGCCCCGCCTGCCGCACCGCCCAGCCGTTCGCGCCTTCGGCCAAGGTGCGGCGGTTGTCGACCAGCAGAACGTCGTCCAGATCGAAGCCGTCCGGACTATTGAAGCGCAGCTCGATCGACTTCGCATTGCGCAAGTGGCGAACGACGTTCTCATCCGTCAGATCGATTGCCACGAAGGCCCACACGCCCGGCGGGACGTCGCGCGTGGTGTCGCCAACGGGCCGGCCGTCGACGACTAGTGTGGTGGTTACTCGGGCGGCCGCAGGTTTTACGTAGCCGCCGAGCAGCGTGTAATCGCCCGGCAGCGACAGGCCGAACAGAATCGAATCGACGTCGACCGCGGCGACCCGGCCGCAGCGTACCGCCCGCGCGCCGGTGTGCCCGGCGGCATCTCCGGCGGACGTGTTCACGAATGCCGTGTCGGCGCTGTTTTCGAAATCGAGCAGCGTGCGGAACTTCTGGCCGATGAGTTGCTCGTCCTGCTGCCGCAGTTGCGGCCCCAGCAATACTGCCGGTGGCGGCGACGGCGCGCGGCCGGCGGTGCAGCCGGCGGCGAGGCAACTGAGGATCAGACCGTAGCGCAGCATGTGGTTTCGAATCCGCTGTTGTCTTGATCGGCCGACGCGTGTCAATTCCGCCAACTCGCGTTAACGTCGGCGCACGGTGAGTCAGCCCATCCTCATCTTCGCCAACCCGACCTCCGGCCGGGGCCGCGGCGTGCTGATTTCGGAACTGCTGGTGCCCGCGCTGACCGCGGCCGATTACCGGCCGGGAGTCGTGCTCAACGACCCGACCCACTTCGACGACGCCGCTGCGGTGACGGCGGCGCGGGCGCTGATCGTCATCGGCGGCGACGGCACGCTGCGGGCGGTGATCGACCGCTGCCTTGCCATAGGCGGCGACGCCGAATTGCCGCCGGTGCTGTTCATCGGGCTCGGCACCGCGAATTTAATGCAGCGGCATCTGGGACTGAAGTACCCGAAGGACGACCCGGCAAGTCGCGTCATCGAGTTGCTCGCACACCACGCCATCCGGCCTGTCGACATCGGCACGGCCAACGGCCGCGTGTTCCTGCTGATGACGAGCTGCGGCTACGACGCGGGCGTGGTGCACAATCTGGCCAACGTGCGACGCGGGCCGATCACGAAGTTGTCATACGTCGCGCCCGCGCTGCGCCATCTGCGCGACCAGGCGTACACCGACGTGACGGTAACGGTCGACGGCCGCGTCGTGCACAGCGGCGGGCCGGCGCAGGTATTCGTCGGCAACGTGGCGGAGTACGGCACGGGGTTCCCGGTGCTCATCGAAGCCGACTCGGCCGACGGCGTTCTGGACGTCTGCGTCTTGCCGTGCGCCAGCCACGCGCAGTTCGCGCAAATGGTGTGGCGACTGGTCAGCGGCGGCCACCGCGCCGCGCCGGGCGTGGTGTATCTGCGTGGGCGCGACGTGACGATCGAAGCGGCCACGCCGCAGCCGGTGCAGATCGACGGCGACGCGGCGGGCATGACGCCGGTGCGGCTCGGCTTGCTGCCGCGGCGAGTCGACTTTATCGTGCCGTGATGCCGCGTCCGCCGCTCACTATCGACCCGAACAAACTCCTGCTGATCGCCGGGCCGTGCGTAATCGAAACGGCCGAGCAATGCTTCGCCATCGCGGAGCATGTAGTCGGTGCGACGAAGTCGTTGCCGGTGCAGTACGTATTCAAGGCCAGCTTCGACAAGGCCAATCGCAGCAGCGGCAGCAGCTTCCGCGGGCCGGGGTTGGAAAAAGGCTTGGCGATCCTGCAGCAGGTGAAGGACCGCTTCGGGTTGCCCGTATTGAGCGACATTCACGAAGCCGAACAGGCCGCCCCGGCCGCCGAAGTGCTGGACATCTTGCAGATCCCTGCTTTCCTGGCGCGGCAGACGGACTTGCTGGAAGCCTGCGGTCGGACCGGACGGACGATCAACATCAAAAAAGGCCAGTTCATGGCCCCGGCGGAAATGGCGAACGCCATTGCGAAGATGAAGGCCGTCGGCAACGAAAACGTCCTGCTCTGTGAGCGCGGCACGTTCTTCGGCTACGGCCGGCTGGTGAACGACTTTACGGGTTTGGCCTTGATGAAGGCGCTGGGCAAACCGGTGGTATTCGACGTGACGCACAGCACGCAATTGCCCGCGGGCCAAGGCACGACCAGCGGCGGGTGCCCGCAGTATTCGCCGCTGCTGGCGCGATCCGCCATCGCCAGCGGGTGCGTCGACGGATTGTTCCTGGAATGTCATCCGGACCCGAAAAACGCCAAGAGTGACGCCGCCACCGTGCTGGACCTGCAAACCGTCGGCCCGCTGTTGCGGCAGTGCGCAGAACTATTCGCCATGCGTTCGACTTGGCCGGAGGTGAAATCGTGAGCAGTGATTTAGCAACGACGCGGGCGGCGGAACTGACGCACATCGACGAGCAGGGCCGTGCCCGCATGGTGGACGTCGGCCACAAGCCGATCACCCAGCGCACCGCCGTCGCCGTCGGCTGCGTGCGCATGCGGCCGACGACGCTGGAAGCGATCGCCACCAATCGCATCGGCAAGGGGGAAGTGCTGGCCGTGGCCCGCGTGGCCGGCATTATGGGGGCGAAGCGCTGCGGCGACCTGATCCCGCTCTGTCACCCGCTGGCCCTGGATAGCGTGGAGATCGAGTTCGACTTGCCGGAGCTCAGCCCGCCGGACGACGAAGCGGTGGAACTAGTCATCCGCGCGACGGCCCGAATCACCGCCCGCACCGGCGTCGAAATGGAAGCCCTGACGGCCGTCAGCGTGGCGGCCCTGACGGTTTATGACATGTGCAAAGCGATCGACAAGACGATGGTCATCGACGCGGTGCGGCTGGTGTCGAAGACGAAGTAGCGCGTGGACGCGGGTTACAGCTTGCCGTCGCGCCGCAGCTCGATGATCCGTCGCACGAGCTTGGTCGCCGTGTCGGGCGTGTAGCCGATGATGCCGTCGACCGGCTGGCCGACTAGGCCGACGCTTAGATCTTGCGGGCTGTAGAGCACCGCCAGGCGATCGTTGACGTTTAGGCCGCGCATCTGGAAGGAATTGGCGTTCGACCCCATTTTCGGCAGGGCGAACGCACGGTAGTCGGCGGTGATCGGCTGGCCGTCCGCATCGCCGAACAGCGCGTGGTCGGCCTTCAGCGGGGCGAGCAATTGCGATTTTGCGTCTGGAACCAACTCAGCTAATTCTTCTGTCACGGCTTGATCGAACGCGTCGTTGCCCCCGCAGTTGTCGATCAGCAGCAGGCCGCCGCCGGCGATGTATTTCTTTAACGCCGTCCGCTGGACGTCGGTCAGTGTGAACGCGTCAGTGCCAGTGAGATGTGTGAGGTCGACACCGTCGAGCGTGTCGTTGCCGAGCGTGACGGTGCGCACGTTCAGCGTCAGGCCCGCTTCGTTATGCAGCACCGCCACAAGCCGACGCCAGCCGCCGGGTTCCGGGTCCCAGCGGCCGTGGTATGCCAGCCGCGCGACGGTCACGGACGCCGACGGCTGCGTGGCCGGGTCGGGGCGGACGATGTGTGATTCGCCTTTGACCGTGCGGGCGGTTTTTTCGACCGCGTACAGGTAGGCGTTGGCGAAGAACTCGTAGGCCGAGGTTTTCGTGAACTCGCGGCGTTGGAAGACGCCGCTCAGGTCGGCGGTCGGGGCCAGAATCATCAACAGACGTGCGCCGTTACTCAGGGCTTCGACATCAATCGGCCGCTTCTGTCCGCCGACAGGGAACTGCTCGCCGGTGAGTAGCACGTGGTCATTCTTGGCCGAAAGTGATTCGAACTTGTGACCGGGAAACAGTTCCGTGCCGAGCGTGCGGAACGTCTCCAGGACCTTCTGATTGCTGGTTTCCAAGTTAGCGACGATCAAGCCGCCTTCTTCGGCAAATTGTTTGAGCTTGGCTTTTTCATCTGCATTCAGACTGATCGGTCCATCGCCGGTCATGTAGAGCAGCGGGGCGTCGTGTAAGTCGTCAACTGTGGCCACGCTCAGCTTGACGGTCTGCCAATTAAGGCGGCGTTCAATGCGTTCTTCGACCCACCGCGTCACATTCGCCATATCGCGCGGTCGCAAGTTCCAGTTGGCCGGGCGCGGCCGCGTGGTGGGGTCGCGGACAGGCGTGATGTTGTACTCGAGCTTATTGACCATCACCGGTGCTCGCCCGCGGGACAGGAACAGCAGGGCGAAGCTGGTGTCGACGTCACTGTCGAAGTGTCCGGACCAAGAGCCATCCGGCTGCTGGAGGCCGAGGATGGCGTCCGCGCAGGCGGCGTACCAGTCGACGTCGCCGATGTATTTGTAGCCGCTGGCCACGCCGACGCGCTCGATGCCGTACAGCGCGTAAAGCATTGGGCTATCAAGATGAGCCGCGAGGTTCTGACCTATCCAAGTGAGGCCGCGGTCGATCCCGTCGGCGGCCAGGCGTGCGGCATCGATCGCGCTCTTGTCACGGTCGTTCGCGTGCGCGAGTTCTTGCGTAATGAACAGTGTCGCCACGCCCGCGGCGGTCATCTGGATGTTGGAACTGCCACGTCCGCTGTAGGACCAACCGCCGTCTTCGTTCTGCTGGTCGCACCACGCTTTTTCAGTAACGGCCCAGAAGGCAGCGTCGAACGCGTCGACCCGTTGCGCGGCGGCCCAGCAGCCGAGTACGCCGTACTGGCTGGCGCTCAGGTCGATCCGTCGGCCTCCGGCCTGGTAATCGAACAGGCCACGATTTCGCGCGCCCGTAGCTGATGAGCGGTTCCGCCGGAGCAGTCGGGCGTCGGCCTCCATCGCGGCTTTATTCGCCGGTGTCTGCGGCAGGTGGAACCAGACGTTGGCCCGCAGACCGAGCGCATAGGAGCCGGTGATGCGCGCGGTGCGGAGGAACTCGACGGCCTTGCGGACCCGCGGCTCGGTCGGCCGTTCGCCGGCGGCGAGCAGGGCGTAGGTGCAGAGCGACGTGCGGCCGCCCCATTGGCCGAGCTCGCCCCAGGGCGGGTTGTTGCCGGCGTCCGGCTGTTCGCGCTCTTCCCAGTGGCCTTTCTCCTGCTGCCGTCCGTACAGGTAGGCGACGCCGCGCCGGATGGCCTCATCGACGGCCTGTGGCGAGGCGGCCCGCACCGGCGCGGGGGCAAACAGAAGCGCGAGGGCAAGCAGGAGCGGTTTCATTGGCCACGCCACAAGTACATCGGCCGCGGAGTCAGCAAGTCGTCGATCAATGCCCGATCGAGCGACACGTTCAACGGCCCGGCCCCCACGCCAACGTTCGCGGCCGATTTAGAAGAGCCGCCGCCAATGGCTTCGAAGAGACCGACGGTGCGTTCGAAGCGAATCGCCTGCGGCCGCCCGCCGCCGGATTGAGTAACGGCCAGGTCAATGGCGTCGTCGAGATATCCGACGGCGTCGACCAGCTTCAGCGAAAGGGCGTCGCTGCCGCTGTACACCTTGCCGTTGGCGATTCGGTCGACAGTCGGCTCATCGAGTGATCGACCGGTCTGGACCACTTTCTTGAAGACGACGAACGCGTCGTCTGCCAACTTTTGAAAATACTCGCGTTGCTCGGCCGTATCAGGCTTTAGGGGTGAGCCGGCGTCTTTGAACTCCGAGCCCGTACTTTTGATGGTGATGTCTTCGACGCCGTACTGGCCGGCCAGTTTTGACACGTTGTAGCGCGGCAGCAGCACGCCGATGTTACCCGTCCAGGTCGTCCGCTGGGCGACCACGCGGTCGGCCGCACAGGCGACGTAATAGCCGCCGCTGGTGGCCAAGGCGCCCATCGACACGATGACCGGCCATTTGCGCGTCGCGCGCAGTCGCAGCACGCGGGCGTAGATCTGGTCCGATGCCGTCACCGAACCGCCGGGCGAGTTGACTTCCAGCACAACGGCTTTGACGGTGCTGTCGGCTTCGACCTCGCCCAGCAGCCGATCGAACTCGGCGGCCTTCTCGTCGGTGATGACGCCGTTGATCGGCAGGACGGCGATCGTCGCCCCGAGATCGCCCGCGCGCACGTTCGTCTTGCGTACGTCGTTGCTGCTGAGCACGCCGCTGGCCAGAATTAGGTAGACGTTCAGCGTCAGCGAGAAGCCGAGGATCGAAACGGCCAGCGCCGTGAAGACGGCGCGCGCGAAGCCGCCGCGCGGGGCCGGCGGGTAGAACGCCGGCGGCGGGAAATAGACGGGCGGGATCGGGGGCGGCAGAACGGGGCCGGGCGATTGGGTCATGCGAATCCTCTTTTGACGTCCGATACTATAGTCCAGGATACGTTTTTGTCGGTCGGCGCGATTGAATCGACCGGATATGGGCTCCCGAAGTTAACCCGGCTCCCTAACGGTACGACGTTACCGATGAATGGCCGCGTTTCCGCCACTTCCCGCCGTCGAAGAATCCGCCCTGGACCGGCTGTACGCCAAAAAGACGTGGTCGCGCCGTTTGTTCGGCTGGTTCGGCATGCAGACGAAGCTGACAGTGGCCATCATCCTGCTGATGGCCGTCACGCTGGCCAGCTATGGATTCGTGTCCCTACAAGACACGCGCCACAACCTTAAAGACAACCTGACGGCCGAGGCGCAGCAGGCGTCGGCGATGCTGGCGGTGCTGGCGGCAGAAATGCCGTCGGACCTGTCGACGCCCGCAATGCGGCGCGTCGTGGGGCCGTTCGTAAAAACGAGCAAGGACATCCTGTTCGTCAGCCTGCTCGACCGGGACGGTGAAATCATTCTGACCGAGGCGCGCAACGGCCCGATCATTCCGCCGTCGCCGGTGAAAGACCTGCAATCCGGATTGACCTCGTGGGTGAAGGACAGCCCTTTCGGCCCGCACCTGGTCAGCACCGCGCCCATCCTTCGTCAGCACAGTGACGTGGGTGGTTTCGTCCGTGTCGGCGTGTCGGTCCGACAGTACGACGTGCAGGTGGCGAAGACGACCGAGGCGATTTCCCGCGTCGGCCTAGCGCTGGTGCTGCTGGCGGTCCCGACGGCGTGGCTGATCGTCCGCCGCATGTTCCTGCCGATCCGGCAACTCGTGAACGCGGCCCAGCGGATCGCCGCCGGCGAAGTCGCCACCCGCGTCGCCACCGGCCGCCGCGACCTGATCGGCGATCTGGCCCGTGCGTTCAACCACATGGTGCAGACCATCACGCACCAGCAGAACGCCCTGCAGCACGCGAACCAGCAATTGCACGAAGCCAACCGCGACCTCGAATCCAAGATCGAACAGCGCACCGCCCAGATGGAAACGGCCAACAAGCGGCTCAGCCTGGAGATCGCGGAGAAGGAAGATTTCCTCCGCGCCATCAGCCATGACCTGAACGCGCCGCTGCGCAACATCAGCGGCATGGTGACGATGCTGCAGACGAAGAAGAAGGACCAGCTGGACGACGACGCGAAACACCGCCTGGAGCGCATCAAGAAGAACGTGGAAGTCGAAACCGACCTGATCAACGAACTGCTGGAACTGTCGCGCATCAAAACCCGTCGCGGCGCGATGGAATCGATGAACCTCGAGCAGATGGTCTGGGACCTGCGCGGCATGTTCGAAAACGACTTGCGCACGAAGGACATTCTGCTGGTCGTCGACACGGTGCTGCCGGAACTGCACGCCGAACGGGCCCGGGTCCGCCAGGTGTTCCAGAACCTGATCGACAACGCGATCAAGTACATGGGCGACGGCCCGCGCCGCGAAATCCACATCGGCTGCCAGCTGCGCATGAGCGAGGCCGAGTTTTATGTGCGGGATACCGGGCAGGGCATCGAAGCCGAAGACCTCGGCAAGGTGTTCTTCGTGTTCCGCCGCGGGAAAAACCAGGCCGCCCAGTCGGTCAGCGGTAAGGGCATTGGGCTGGCGAGTGTGAAGAGCATTGTCGAGACGTACGCCGGCAAGATCTGGGTCGAAAGCGTCTTCGGCGAGGGCAGCACGTTCCGCTTCACCGTCAACGGCCAGCACGTTCCGCTGCTGGGCGGCGGCAAAACAATCGACGACGCCGAAGGGGGCCAGCCGCTCGCGGCATAGTCTCATGGACGCCACAGGCCCACACAATCAGCCCGCAGCCGTGCCGGAAACGCGCACGCTGTCGCTGCACGTGAAGCAGCATCCGATCAGCATTCTGCTAATCGACGACGACCCCGACTGCCGCTTGCTCATCCGCGACGCCATCGGCGAGCGCGCCGATCCTTACGTCATTTACGAAGCCTGCAACGGCATTGAGGCGCTCGATCTGCTCAGCCGCAAGGGCGGCCCCGACCAGGACGAACTGCCGGGCCTGATTTTCATGGACGTCGAAATGCCCATGCTCGACGGCCTGGAAACGCTCCGACGCATCAAGAGCGACCCGCGTTTATGGCACATACCGATCGTGATGATGACCGGCGTGAGCGACGAAGATCACATGCGCCGCGCCGCCGAATACGGCGCGAACAGCTACACGCTCAAACCTGCGGACGCGGACCATTTTTTAACCACCGTCGCCGCCAGCACCACGTACTGGCTGTCGGTGCACCAGTACCCGCAGCAACGGCTGCCGCAGTCGCAGTGTCGTCGGTAAGAATCATCGTGTTGTGTCGTCTTTAAGCGGGCCCAGGGCCGGGCCTATAAAACCAGACAGGATGTTAGCGTGAATCCAATGAAGCTGCTGATGATCGAAGACGACGAAGACCAGCGCGACCTCGTCCGCGAGGTCATCGAAGACCACTTCGGCCCCGGCACGGTCACCTGCGTTGGGTCACGCAAGGAAGCGTTACAGTCCGACTTGTGCTCGTTCGACCTGATCCTGACCGACCACAACCTGCCCGACGGCAGCGGCATGGAACTGCTCGGTGAAATCGTCAAGCTCTGCAGCGTGCCGGTCATCATGGTCACCGGTGAAAACAACATTGAAATGGCCGCCCAGGCGATCAAGCGCGGCGCGACCGACTACGTCGTCAAAGTCGGCGACTACATGTTCACGATCCCACTGGTCATCGAAAAGAATCTGACGACCGCCAAGCTGCGGCACGAAAACGAAAAGCTGCGGCAGGACCTGGAAAAGGCGCTCGTCGAAGTGAAGCAGTCGCTGGCCCAGGTGGAACAGATGGCCGCGACGGACCCGCTGACGGGTTTGTACAACCGCCGGCACTTCGCCCGCGTGATCGATCAGCTGTTCAGCGAAAGCCAGCGGCACGGGTTCGATCTGTCTGCGGTCATGATCGACCTCGACGGCTACAAGCAACTCAATGACGGCTACGGCCACGCCGTGGGTGATCAGCTGCTGGTGCTGACCGGCCAAGTAATTCATAGCAATCTGCGTAAAGGCGACGTGGCCGCCCGCTACGGCGGCGACGAGTTCGTGCTGTTGCTGCCGCACGCCAGCGATCTCGAAGCGGAAGCGGTGATGGACCGCATCCGTCACCAGTTCAAGGCCGACAGCGCGAAGGTGCTGAAGCGTGAGTGGGGCGTGTCGATGTCGATCGGCATCGGCAGCGTCAACGTCTGCCGGCCGACGACCGCAGATCAACTCATGGCGGCCACGGACATGGCGCTCTATGCGGCCAAAACGGCGGGACGCGACCGGGTCAGCCGGGCCGTTGGCGCATTGCGCCTGCATAAAGTGCCGGCGTAAAGGCCGCGGCCTGGGTCTTCCTTGGGGCGGGCACTTCCCGCTTGTCGTACGGAATGGCGGGCAGTGCCTGCCCTACGCAGTCGTTGCCTTCAACCTCGCGCGGTCACGATCGCTAACTCTTTGATTGCCGGCACTAGCCCCGCGTCCGCGCCAGCCTTGAGCAATTGTCTAATCGCTTCGCGCCCGCGCTCGCCGTAGTCGAGCGTCCAATGATTTACGTACATGCCGACGAACTGGTCGGCTAAATCACGGTTCAGGTCCCGGCCGAACTGGAGCGCGTATTCGACGGCTTCGGCGCGGTGGTCCAAGCTGAATTGGATCGACCGGCGCGTCAGGTCCGTCACGTCCTGCACGGCCCGTTCGCCAAGGTCACGGCGGATAACGTTCCCGCCGAGCGGCAGCGGCAGGCCGGTCTTGTTCTGCCACCAGACGCCGGTGTCGACGATCAGGTGCAGGCCGAGCGTTTTGAACGTCAGCTGCCCTTCGTGAATGAGCAGGCCGGCATCGACTTTTCCTTCGGCGACGGCGGCAGGAATTTCGTCAAACATCACGACCACGTATTTGAACGTCGCCGCCCGCGTCGGCTTTTGGCCGGGCGTCGGCTGGTTCGCGTTGGCCGGCTCGCCGGGGCCGAGGATCAGCTGCAGCGCGAGGAACGCGGTGGTCAACACCCCGGGAATCGCGATCGTTTTCCCCTTCAGTTCCTCAACCGCCATCGGCTGCCTTGCCACCACCATCGGGCCGTAGCCGTCGCCCATGCTGCTGCCGCAACTCATCAGGGCGTATTTGTCGGCGACGTACGGGTACGCGTGCATTGAAATGGCCGTGACTTCCAAGTCGCCGGTGCGGGCGCGATGGCTGAGCGTCTGGATGTCCTGCAGGATGTGTTCGAAGCGGTAACGGCCTTGGTCGATCAGCCCCTTGGCCATGCCGTAAAACATGAAGGCGTCGTCGGGGTCGGGGCTGTGGCCGAGGCGGTAGACCGGGGGTTGGTCGGGGGAAGATTCGGGCATTTGGCCAGCATAGCGGTCGTCGCAGGCCCGGGCCATCGCGGCGGCGGGGTTTCAGCGGTTTCAACTTCTGGCCGCAGCGGCGGTAACTGTCGATAGAATGGCGACCGCAGGAGCACAGGCAATAAAGCGCGACGGCGACCGTTAGACTGCTAGACCGATGGCCAAACTTCACCCCATGCTCGAACCATTCGGCCAAGCGGCCGGCGAGGAATGGGATCGTGTTCACGCCGCCCATCTGCTGAACCGTTGCGCCTTCGGCGGGACCGACGCGGACGTTGACGCCGCCCATAAGCTCGGCCCCGCCGGGGCGGTCGACAAGCTGCTCGATTTCCCCGACGCCCCTATCGAAGAAACCACCCAGACCGGCGGCCCCGACCTCAGCGGTCTGGCCGAGTACCCGAGGACGAGTGAGGCGCGCCGGGCCCTGTTCGACGGCAAAACGCAGGAAGAGCGTAAGCTCATCCAACAGCGCATTCAGCAGGCGAACAACGAAGCCGTGCGCACCATGGCCGGCTGGTGGATGGACCGCATGGCCGAGGGGCCGTACCCGCTGCAGGAAAAACTCACGTTCTTCTGGCACGGCCATTTCACCACCAGCGCCCGCGACGAACGCAGCGCCTGGCTGATGTGGCAGCAGAACGAAACCCTCCGGACCCACGCCGCGGGCAACTTCGGCAAGTTCGTCGATGCCATCGCCCATGACCCGGCGATGCTCGATTACCTGAACAACCAGCAGAACCGAAAGGCCCGCCCGAACGAGAACTTCGCCCGCGAGCTGATGGAGCTGTTCACGCTCGGCATCGGCCATTACACCGAAAACGACGTCAAAGAGGCCGCCCGCGCCTTCACCGGCTGGGCCCACGACGGCGAGGCGTTCATTTTCCGTAAGTTCGACCACGACACGGGCGAAAAATCGTTCCTCGGCCGGCGGGGCGACTTCGACGGTGGCGACGTCATCAATATCATTCTGCAGCAGCCAATCTGCGGTACCCACATGGCCACGCGGCTATGGCGATTCTTCGTCAGCGAAGACCCGGACATGGCCGTCTGCCAAAGCCTCGGCCATCAGCTGCGCGAGAGCAACTACGAACTGCGGCCCGTGCTGCGCACGCTGTTCGCCAGCCGCGCGTTTCATAGCACCGCGAGCATCGGCGCGCTGATCAAGTCGCCGGTGCAGTTGGTTGTCGGTTTGGCCCGGCAGTTGGGGCTTGACGAACTGCGCTTCGGCCGAATGCGCGACGCGCTGCGGCAGATGGGCCAGGAGCCGCTGATGCCGCCGAACGTCAAAGGCTGGCCGGGCGGGCGGCAGTGGATCAACACCAGCACGCTGCTGGTCCGCCAGAACACGGCGTTAAATATAGTCGCCGACCGGGCCGTCAAACTGCGGCCCCCGCGTGACGTCGGGCTGGGCCGGGCTGCATTGGTCGACGCTTGGGTGGACCGTCTGATCCAGCGGCCGATCCACCCGCAGCGCCGTCAGATTCTGGAAGACGCGCTCGGCACGAATGTTAACGACAACGCCTTGCGTGGTATGATCGGTTTGATCGTGTCGATGCCGGAGTTTCAACTGTGCTGAGTAGGCCTCGGGCCGTAAGGCTCTGGCCTCGGTAAATGTGAACACCGCCTTGGTCTTCACCAAGGCCCAGTCCATAAGGCCCATCATGACTCACACCCGACGCCTGTTTCTGCAACGCGGTTTTTCCCTCGTCAGCGCCGGCATCACCGTGCCGACGTTCCTCGACCACACCGTGATGGCGATGGAAGACCCGTACGACGTGAAGCGCACGCAACGCGACAGCGGGACCGACGGGCAAATCCTGGTGGTCGTCCAGATGTCCGGCGGCAACGACGGGCTGAACATGGTCGTGCCCTACGCCGACGACGCCTACCACCGCGCCCGCCCGGCCCTGGCGAAGAAGGCGGCGGACGTGCTGAAACTCAACGATTACGTCGGCCTGAACGGCAATCTGCCCGGCATTAAAGGCCTGTACGACGACGGCATGGCGTCGCTGCTGCAGGGCGTCGGCTACCCGAACCCGAACCGGTCGCACTTTCGCTCGATGGACATCTGGCACACGGGCGTGCCGGAAAAGGAAACCGTCACCAGCGGCTGGCTGGGCCGGTTCTTCGACAACACCTGCGGCGGCGAAGACCCGCACTCGGGCGTCGTTCTCGGCGAGACCGCACCGCTGGCCATGAAGGGCGAAAAGACGACGCCGCTGTCGTTCGATAAGCCGGGCAGCTATCGCTACAAGGGGCGCGACACCGAACGTTACGACGAATTGAACAGTGCCGTCGCCGGTTCACCAACCACCGCGCCTGCTGCGAAAAAATCGACGCCGGCGAAATTGATTACGCCGGACAATCAACTGGAATTCCTGACGCGCACGGCCATGGACGCGAAGGTCAGCAGCGACAAGGTGCTGGGGATGGTCAGCGGCTATCAGACGAAGGAGACGTACCCGAACGGCTCGTTCGGCGAAGGCCTGCGGACGGTCGCGGCGATGATCCGCGGCGGGCTGCCGACGAAGGTCTATTACGTCAGCCTCGGCGGCTTCGACACCCACGCCGGCCAAGGCGGCAAGCACGATAGCCTGATGAAAACGTTCGACAACGGCGTGGCGGCGTTCTGGCGGGACATGAAGGAACAGAAGAACGAGCAGCGCGTGGTGATGATGGCCTTCTCCGAGTTCGGCCGTCGCGTGCAACAGAACGCCAGCGGCGGCACGGACCACGGCGCCGCCGCCCCGATGTTCCTGTTCGGCCCGGCCATCGCCAAACGCGCCGGCATCGTCGGCCGGCACCCGTCGCTCACGGACCTGGATGACGGTGACCTCAAATACGGCATCGACTTCCGCAACGTCTACGCCAGCGTCTTGCAGAATTGGCTGAATACGCCCAGCAAGCCGGTGTTGGGCAAGCAGTTCGACCCGATGCCGCTGTTTCGGGCGTGAATCGGTTGCGGCGGTGTGTGCGAGGTCGATTTTTTCTGAACACGATCATGCCACGTCGCGCCCGAGCTGCGGGCGATTTTCGTTGCCATCTTTTCGATGCACTGGTACCTTGAAACGCCGTCAGCAAGACTGCGAACAGCCGTTCCCTCCCGCTCTTTGAAAACCGCAAACGATTGACGACTTGGTCCCCGGGCGTACGACGGCGTCGCCGATCGGGGCGGCCGTCGCGTTTGCCGATGCAAGGATTGGTATGACCGTACGGACGAACTCCTTAGCTTCGATTATCAATAAGAAACTCGACGTCTCCACCTACCGCGAACAGCATTGGGAAGGCACGCTCTGGGACTACTTGGACCTCGTCCAGCAAGACCCGGCCGTCGCGCGGAACGCGTTCCAGCGCGTGTACGACATGATCGTGTCGTTCGGCGTCGAAAACGTCACGCAGTTCAAGCAGGAAATGAAGCGCTACCGTTTCTTCTCCGACCCGATCGGCGAAGGCGCCGACGCGATCTACGGGCTGGAAAAGCAGCTGATCACGCTCGTCGACTTCTTCAAATCCGCCGCCCAAGGCTATGGCACCGAAAAACGCATTCTCCTGCTGCACGGCCCGGTCGGCAGCAGCAAAAGCACCATCGCGCGCTTGATCAAAAAAGGCTTGGAATGGTACAGCCATACCGATCAGGGCAAGCTCTACACCTACACCTGGCGCTTGCCGAACAAGCAGAACCATGACCTGGACGCGTGGTACGACTGCCCGATGCACGAAGACCCGCTGCTGCTGATCCCGCTGTCGGCCCGGCAGGACGTGCTGGACGAAATCAACAGCCATCTGCCCGACGGCCGGCGCATCAAGCTGTACCACGACGTCTGCCCCTTCTGCCGCAAGGTGATGGCCGACCTGATGGAACTGTACGACGGCGACTGGCGCAAGGTCATGGACCACGTCACAGTCCGCCGGCTGATCCTTTCAGAAAAGGACCGCCGCGGCATCGGCACGTTCCAGCCGAAGGACGAAAAGAACCAGGACAGCACCGAACTGACGGGCGACATCAACTACCGCAAAATCGCCGAATTCGGCAGCGATTCCGACCCGCGCGCCTTCAACTTCGACGGCGAACTCAACATCGCCAACCGCGGCATCGTCGAATTCATCGAAGTGCTGAAGCTCGACGTCGCGTTCCTCTACGACCTGCTCGGCGCTAGCCAGGAACACGCGATCAAGCCGAAGAAGTTCGCCCAGACCTACATCGACGAAGTCATCCTTGGCCACACGAATGAGCCCGAATACAAGCGTCTGCAAGGCAACGAGATGATGGAGGCGTTCCGCGACCGCACCATCAAGATCGACATGCCGTACAACACGCGCCTGGACGACGAAATCCGCATCTACAACAAGGATTTCGGCCCGGGCAAAATTACGGGCATCCACATCGCCCCGCACACGGTGGAAGTGGCGGCCATGTGGGCGATCCTGACGCGGCTGGCCGAACCGAAAAAGGCGGGCATCAGCAGGCTGCAGAAGCTGAAGCTCTACAACGGCAAAAGTATCGCAGGCCTGACCGAAGACTCCATCAAGGAGCTGAAGGAAGAAGCCCCGCGCGAAGGCATGCTCGGCATCAGCCCGCGCTACATCCAGGACAAAATCAGCAACGCCCTCGTCAGCCATCAGGCCCAAATTGAAAAGACGATCAACCCGTTCATGGTGATGAACGAATTGGAGAGCGGCCTGAGTCATCATTCGCTGATCAACGACGAAGAGCTGAAAAAACAGTATCGCGAGCTCCTGGCCGTCGTTCGCGAGGAATACGAAGACATCATCAAGGGCGAAGTGCAGCGGGCCATCAGCGCGGACGAAGACGCGATCAAACGGTTGGCGACGAACTACATCGAAAACCTGCGGGCCTACACGCAGCACGAGCGCGTGCGCAACCGCTACACCGGCCGTGACGAAGACCCGGATGAACGGCTGATGCGGTCGATCGAAGACAAGATCGACATCCCCGAAAGCCGCAAGGACGATTTCCGCCAGGAGATCATGAACTACATCGGCGCGCTCGCCCTCGACGGCAAGAAGTTCGAATACAACACCAACGCCCGCTTGCTCAAGGCCCTCGAACTGAAGCTGTTCGAAGACCAGCGCGACACCATCAAGCTGAAGAACCTGGTCAGCAGCGTGGTCGACGACGAAACCCAGCAGAAGATCGACGTGGTGAAACAGCGCCTCATCAAATACTTCGGCTACAACGAGGCCAGCGCGACCGACGTGCTGAACTACGTCGCCAGCATTTTCGCCCGCGGCGACAGTCGGCAGGACGATTAAGCCCACAGCGTTTAGGATCAGCGGCATGAATCGCACACGAAGCGCAATCGGCCTTGTCCTGCTCGGTCTCGTCGGCGGCCTTTTCTTCTGGCTGACCGACCCGACCCTCGGCATCGCCGCGCGCCTGATGGACAGCAGCGTCAACCGCATCGACGCTGCGAACCAAGCCCGTGTCGGCACGTACATCGGCCTCGCCGGCAGCGCGATCGCCGTGCTGGTCGGCCTCTGGAGCATGCTGCGGCGGCCGGCTTAAAACGATGGCCGACGGCTTTGACATTCTCGGTGAGATCAAGGATGTCGAGGTGATTGCATCGGGTAGGGGCGTCCGAATACGCAAGCTCCCTAATCGCAGGCATGGGCAAGGACGTTGGAGAAAATTGAAGGGTAAGGCACTGGTTCGGCTTAGGACAGGAATTATCTATGAAGCGGAAATCCACTGGTACGAAGCCCACGGTATCGGTCGCCGTGACTTTAAAATCAAAGAATGACCGAACCGGAAGTTATCCTCGCTTCTTTATGTGCGTGGAAAATGCCGGAAATGAAGCGTCACTGGACCTTGGGCGTGTCTACAGGGTAGTCCGACCGAAGGCGAACGATCCAGAACATTATTTACGGGTGATCGACAACGAAGGTGAAGATTACCTCTACTTCTCAAAACAATTTGTGGCTGTCGAGGTTCCTGCTAAAGGCCGGCGGCTCGTGACGGAGCTGGCTTACGCGACCTTATGAAAATCGATCAGGACCATCAGCGCTTCCGCCAGATCGTCAAAGGCCGCATTCGCGACGACCTGCGCCGCTTTCTCGCCAAGGGCGAACTGATCGGCAAGGAAGGCAAGCACCTGATTTCCATCCCGGTCCGCTCGATCGAACTGCCGAACTTCCGCTACGGCGACAACAGCGGCGGCGTCGGAAGCGGTGACGGCCAGGAAGGCCAACCCGTGCCCGGCCAGCCGGGTAAAGGTAAAGGCGCGGGCGGCGAACAGCCGGGCCAGCATTTGATGGAAGTGGACCTGACGCTGGACGAGCTGGCCGACTTGCTGGGCGAAGAGTTGAAGCTGCCGCGCATTGAGCCGAAGGGCGCGCACCGCATCACGACGATCCGCGAAAAGTACAGCAGCCTCCGCCGCGTCGGGCCCGAATCGTTGCGGCACTTCAAACGGTCCTACAAGGAAGCGCTCAAACGCCAGATCAGCACCGGCACCTACGACCCGGACAACCCGGTGATCATTCCCGAAAAAAAGGACATCCGCTATCGCAGCTGGAAGGAAACCAAGTCGCCGCAGAGCAACGCCCTGATCGTCTTCATGATGGACGTCAGCGGCAGCATGGGCGAGGAACAGAAAGAGCTCGTACGCCTCGAAAGTTTCTGGATCGACACCTGGCTGCGCAAGAACTATGAAGGCATCGAGACGCGGTACATCGTCCATGACGTCAGCGCCAAGGAAGTCGATAAGCAAACGTTCTACCACCTGCGCGAAGACGGCGGCACGAAGATCAGCAGCGCGTACAAGCTGGCCAAGGGCATCATCGACCAGCACTACAGCCCGGACGAATGGAACATCTACCTGTTCCATTTCAGCGACGGCGACAACAGCTCAGAGGCCGACAACCGCGAGTGCGTGCGCATCGTCCGTGAACAACTGCTGCCGATCAGCAACCTGTTCGGCTACTGCCAGGTCGCCAGCGCCTACGGCAGCGGCAATTTCATCAACACGCTGCACGAGAACCTGCGCAACCAGCCGAAGCTGCTGACCAGCCGCGTGAACTCTAAAGACGATATTTACGATTCGATCAAGACCTTTTTCACCAAGGGTCACTAACGTCGACCATGCCAAGCATTCGCTACATTCTTGAATCTGCTTTGTACGTCATCGACCTGGACCGCAGTGAGCAGTTTTACTGCAGTGTTCTCGGCTTACGGACGAAAATGCGGGACGAGCGGATGCGCGCCTTGGAGATCGCGGCAGGGCAGATCCTGCTGCTGTTCGAAATCGGCAAGTCGAAGGCCGGCGACGATACGCCGCGCGGCCGCATCCCTGGGCACGACGGCTCCGGCACGTTGCATCTGGCGCTGGCGATCGCGGAGAGCGACGTCGAGCCGTGGCGGCGACACTTGGCGGATCACAAGGTGGAGATCGTCAGTGAAGTGCGACCTGAGCAGGGCGGCTGTAGCCTCTATTTTCGCGATCCGGACGGCCACTTGCTTGAGTTGGCTACACCGGGTATCTGGAACGTGTAAGATGTTCCGAACGTGCCGGACGTTCATGCAAAACCACTCGACGGAAGCAGAGCGGTGGCGTTGAGCGATCCTGCCAGCGCGGTGATGCCATCCGTTTCGTTCGACACCCCATCCGGCTTGCCGACTAGTTTCGTGGCAGGTTACGGGGTTCGAGCCGCTCAAGGCTTCAGTTGGATGCTCCTTCAGACCGTGTTCGGGAAGCTGGCCGGTATTGTGACGCAGGTCGTGCTCGGGCGACTTTTGCTTCAGGACGACTTTGCTTTAGTCGGCCTTGCCTATGTCGTCACAGCATTTGCCGGCATCGTGCAGGATGCTGGATTGTCCCAGGTGCTGATCCACCGACAGCGACGGTTCAGGCAGTGGTCGAACATTGTTGCTTGGATGTCGCTGGCGAGCGGGCTCTGCGCCGCCGCCCTGATTGCAGGTGCCGCGCCGGTTGCGGCGCGTATTTACCAGGAACCCCGATTGGTACCGCTGTTGTTGCTATTAGCGGCGGGCGCGCCGCTCAACACTATTGGGGTGGTGCCTGGAGTGCTTCTCCAGATCACCATGCGGTTCAGGTTTCTAGCCATCGCACAGTTCGGCTTCACCCTTCTTACGGCTTCGTTGACAATCCTCATGGCGACACTGGATTGCGGTCCTTACGCCATCGTCGTGCCTCCAATGCTCACCGCCGTCGTCAGGGGCGTCATCTATTGGTCAGTCGCTAGGCCGCCGCTTCGTTATCATCCCGACTTTGGGCGTTGGCGATACGTTTTAGGCGACAGCGCTCTGATTCTTGCGTCTGCATTCTTCGTTACGGTCACAATGCAGGCCGACAATCTCGTGCTCGGCCTGCTGGCAACGAAAGATGTCTTAGGTGCGTACTACTTCGGCTTCAATTTGTCGATGCAGACCACACTGCTGATAACGGCGACACTCACCTCCGTACTATTCCCGGTCTTAAGCAAGCTTCAGCACGAGCCGCAGCGGCAATGTGCCGCGTTTCTTCAGGCCGCCCGTATCGTCGCATTGGTGGGCGTCCCAGCATGTGTTCTACAGGCATCAGTCGCCGATCCGATCATGCGTGCGGTTTTTGGCACGAAGTGGCTTGCTGCCATTCCCATCGTACAGATTCTAAGCGTCGGCAGTGCGTTGCAACTGGTTAACGCGCCGGCGATGAGCCTTATTCAAGCTCAAGGCCGATTCAAGATTATGTTTCGCCTGACGGTGTTGCTTTCAATGTTGTTTCTGATGTTGGTGATTGTCGGCGCAATGGCCGGTGGAGCAATCGGCGTGGCGGTAGCCGCCACAGTAGCAGCCGGGGTGGGGGGCTTGTTGGTGCCGACGATCGCGATCCGACCCGCGGGGAGATCAGTGTGGGACGTACTTACGCTTTACGTCTCGCCTGTTGCCGTAGCCGCTGCTGCCGCGTGCACGGCCATCATTCTCGTAGGGTTCGTGCCGACGGAGAAGCTAAGCGGACGGCTCGGGCACGCCGTCCAGGCGACACTCGTTGCTGTTAGCTTCGGCAGTTTTTATGTCGTCGTTATGTGCCGGATTCGAGCCGAGGATGTTGCAGATCTTTGGAGACGAGTAATTGGTTTGAGACAGCGAGCTGGAAGGAGGTAGATCACTTGAGGTTGTTCAAAAAGCTGATACGCGCTTGGGTCGTGCCGCTTATCAGCGGGGCACGGAAGGATAGCGGGCCGCCTGGCGTGACTGCTGGCGAACGCTGCCATGTGGCGGATTGCGACATCGAACCCTTCGTGACCCTCGGGGACGCTGTCACACTGATTCGATGCCGGGTCGGCAGACGAACCTACGTGATGCGCGACGCCCAAGCTTGGCACGCTAAGATCGGCAAATTTTGCTCTGTAGCGACTGGCGCAGTGATCGGACTCGGAGAACATCCATCGCGCGAGTACGTCTCGACTCATCCTATCTTCTATGCGGCTCGACCTTGGGTAGGTATGGACTTCCTTGGACGCGATCATCATGACGATTCGCCCCTCACGGTTATCGGTAACGACGTTTGGATCGGCGCCCACGCGCTGATAAAAGCTGGGATTACAATCGGCGATGGTGCGATCATCGGCGCGGGGGCCGTCGTGACTCATGACGTGCCTTGTTACGCAGTCGTGGTGGGTGTGCCAGCGCGCGTCCTCCGTTCGCGCTTCGATGATGCATCGGTTCAATACCTTCTTAACCTCCGTTGGTGGGATAAATCTGACGAATGGCTTCGCGAACATGTTGAATTATTCCGGGATCTGAAAGAACTAGTTGACAAAGTTCCAGTGTCTACCCCAGTGCGAGCGATAACTCGGACCGCCGAAGGCGCAGCTCATGAATAATTCTAAAAGGCCCCTCGACAACCGTCGGGCAGATTACTCGTCTTTCGGTCGCGAAGACCAATTTATCGTTCCGCTGTTGGGCTCTGTCATCGAGGGAGCATTAGACCGGTACGCCCGCCCCGCGAATGGGAAGCGGCGCGTGCTCGATATCGGCTGCGGTGCACAACCGATGCGTGAACGGCTCGAGCAGGGTGGTTATATCTATGTCGGAGTCGACGTGGTGCAGAATGTCATCGGAACAGTGGACGTGATCGCGGCAATCGATCAATCGCTACCGTCAGAGCTTCTAGCGGCCCAGCCATTCGACCTGCTCCTGTGCACTGAAGTGCTGGAACACGTTGCACACTGGGCGGTGGCGTTTGAAAACTTCAGTCGCCTCCTCGCGCCAGGAGGTCGCTTGATCATCACGTGTCCATTCGTTTGGAAACACCACGAAGAGCCGTATGACTTCTGGCGTCCGACGGTGCACGCGATTCAGGCTCACGCCGATCGGGTAGGCTTAGTGGTTTTAGAAAAGCGTGCCGAGGGTACGATCCGCGAAGTGCTGGGCAGCATTATCGCGCAAGTGCAGATTGCCCATGACGGGAACGGGCCATGGGTCTGGTTCCGGCGTCGGCTGATTGCCGTGGTCCGGCTCGGACTGACGACCCTGCTGAAAAGCTCGTGGTTCCGCGGCGACGTTCGTCTCGAGGGCGAATACCACCTTACCACTTTTGCCGTGCTAACGAAGCCGGCAGGAGCGGCTTGATGTCGAATGACCGTCTGCCGGCGGTAACGGTCGTTATTCCCTGCTACCGTCAAGCTCATTTTCTGCTTGGATGCATTGATAGCGTGCTGGCGCAAGGCGGACAGCCAGAGATAATCGTTGTCAATGATGGGTCCCCCGACGATACCGAACAGGTCGCAGCGCGTTACGGCACCCGCATCCGTTACGTCGCGCAAACTAATCAGGGCCTTGCTAAGGCGCGAAATAAGGGGCTCGAACTGGCAACGGGCACATACATCATTTTCCTCGACAGCGACGACCTGCTCGCCGATGGGGCGATTCACGCCCACCTTGCCGCAGCCGCGGCCGCTCCACAAGCGAACGTTTTCTGTGGGGCGTGGGACGATTTTGATTCCACCGGCGGGACTATTGGTAGACACCCGGCTCCCACTTTCGAACCTAATCCTCTTGAGGCGATTGCAGTCCAGAACGTGGCTCCTCCGGTATGCTATATGTTCGGTACTCAGACCGTTCGCGACGCCGGCGGCTTCGACGTTGATTCGCGTTTGTACGGCCATGAAGATTGGGCACTACTTTTGAAACTCGCTAGCGGGGGAGAGAAGTTTGTGCGAGTGGATCATTGCGTGGCGCAGTACCGCTTGAGCGACACCTCCATGTCCATCACCGGCGCACAGCGGATGAACCAGAGTGGTATCCTGCTACTTCGACAATACGGCCTGAAGTGGCTTGGGGAGCATCAAGTTCGCGGCAGACAATTACGTTCGGTCCTAGCAGAAAGATTAAAAGGGGACGCGATTCACCACTTGCGGTCGGGTCGTCGCATGGCAGCATCGCTGTCGGTCGTTCGCTCTATTAACGGCCTTTTGCGCGGTCACCAATGGCGCTTTGTGGTTGCTATGCCCGTACTATTACTTATGTCGACCGAACGCCTCAATCGCCGGTGGCCCCTTTGCCGGACGTCATCTGTGTCTTCATGAACGTGTATGCTCATTATGTCAACCGCTAGTTTTGCACCCGCTCCCACTGTGTCCGTGGTTATTCCCACGTACAACGCCAGTGCTCTGCTGTTGGAAACACTTGGCACAGTTTTTCGCCAGACGCATACGGATTTTGAGGCGGTTGTAGTTGTCGACGGGTGCACCGACGACACTCTCGAGAAGCTTCGGCAAGTTCATGATGCGCGTCTACGAATCGTCGAACAGCCGAACGGCGGCATCGGCGTGGCACGCAACCGCGGCATTGACGAGGCGCGAGGCAAGTACGTTGCACTGCTCGACCATGACGACCTGTGGCACCCGCGTAAGCTCGAGGTGCAAGTCGATTTTCTCCAGCGCCATCCGCAGTGTGCATCGGCGACATCTCCCTTTGACACAACTGAGTCGCTCGAGGTGCCACAGTTCCGACGAGAAGAGGTGTGTGCCGCACCTGGCGTTGTGCCTCGGCCATTGCGAGTGATGGCGACCGGAACGCAATTGATACTAAGTTCGGCTTTGATCTTCGTCCGTGAAGCCGCGACCGGACTTCGCTACGCGACACAGCGTCAGTGCATCGAGGATTTGCCCTTTCAGATCAAACTGATGGGCAGGGGGGACTTCGGTATCGCCGGGGATGACATCCTGATGACCTACCGCATGCACGCGTCCAACTATTCCAAACAAGCTTCCTTTTACTACAACGGAGTCCGGCTTCTGCGAAAGATGGACCGTAACGGCGAGTTTGCCGAGTTTACAGGCGAGGCGCGTCAGGATTTGGACCTGTACATTGCCTACATGTCCCGCTGGGCAACTATGATGCAGATCACCGGCGGTTATCGGGGCCAAGCTCTCTCATTGTACCTGAGTGAATTGCCACACCAACTTCGGCTGCGACGATGGCGCTATATCGCAGCCATGCCCCCGTTATTGCTCATGCCGTACAAGGCCATCCGAAAGCGTTATGGCCAGCACGCCACAAGCTAAACCGAGCGACTCCCCGATCCAGGCCATCATGAATCAACCGCTCTTTACGATCCTGATCCCCACCTACAACCGGGGGCACCTTATCGAGGCTACGGTCCAATCGGTGGTCAACCAGCGATTCGATTCGTGCGAAATTGTGGTGGTTGACGACGGGTCCACGGACAATACTCAATCGGTCCTAGAGAAGTTTGGCGAACACGTTCGGGTCTTCACACAAAGCAATGCCGGCCCGGGAGCGGCTCGCAATCTCGGTATAACCCAGGCCCTTGGGGAGTACGTGATCTTCCTCGACAGCGACGACCTGCAGTTCCCGTGGACGCTGCAGAACTTCGCGGCCCTTATCGACAAGCACGGACGTCCGGCAGCTATCGGAACCCATGAGGTCAACTTTTCGCATGAGTCCGAACTTGCCTCAATCCCAGGCGTTCCGCTGGTCGCTACGGTGTTTCCAGACCTGCTGTCTTTCTACGGCAGTCGGCCGCCGGTAACTTTCCCGACCGGTGCCGTCGCAGTCCGCACTGAT
Source organism: Tepidisphaeraceae bacterium (assembly GCA_036388295.1). Taxonomy (GTDB): domain Bacteria; phylum Planctomycetota; class Phycisphaerae; order Tepidisphaerales; family Tepidisphaeraceae; genus RYN-431. Next base: position 40,165 of record DASVSC010000279.1, read on the forward strand.
GTGTTGCGGGCGGTGGGCGGCTTTCCTGCCGAGAAGAATGTGCTGTGCGAAGACATCGATCTCTGGCTCCGGATCGGCATCCAGCCCGGTTTCATTCACGTCGCCACGCCGCCATCTTATGGGCTACGCCAGCATCCGGGGAACACGTCAAAACTCACTGTGCGCAGTGCGGTGGGTTTGCAAGATGTCATCCGCGATGAACGGGCCGGCTGTTACCCCGGCGGACGTGGACGTAAGCGGGAACGGTTAGCCCTGATCACCTTCGTCGGCCGGGCAATCATTGTGCAGTGCTCGATGTCGAGACAAACACGTTGGGCTTGGTTGCTGTACCTAAAACTCCTGCCATGGCACTTGCGTCTGGGACGCTTCAAGTTCGTCTCGCTGGCCCCACCCGTTATCGCGAAGAACATGTTTAAAACCAGTGTGCCGTAGTGACGTTGTAACGCTACAATTTGGCCCCGGACCCACAACAAGAGGTGCGTATCATGACTTCGTCAAGCGCGCTGATTCCTTTCCCGCCCGAACTGCTGGCCGCGAAGAAGCAGATTCGCGAGCAGGCGCGGTCCTACGGGCTTGATTTCTATCCCACCGTGTTCGAAATGTGCGATTTCGAACAGATGAACCAGATCGCCGCACTCGGCGGGTTCCCGCAGCGCTACCCGCACTGGCGATGGGGCATGGAGTACGAACGCCTGCGCAAGCAGCACTTCTACGGCCTCGGGCGCATCTACGAAATGGTCATTAACAATGACCCGTGCTACGCCTACCTGCAGGAGAGCAATCCGCTGGTCGACCAGAAGCTGGTGATCGCCCACGTTTACGCGCACTGCGACTTTTTCAAGAACAACCTTTGGTTCGGCCAGACCAATCGCAAGATGATGGACGAGATGGCCAACCACGCCACGCGCGTGCGCCGGCACATCGAAAAACAGGGGCAGGACGCGGTGGAGCGATGGCTGGACGTGTGCGTGACGCTGGAAGACCTGATCGACCCGTACAGCGTGTTCATGAAGCGTCAGCCCGCCGCGCCCGCCGCCGAGGCCAAGCCGCCGGAAACGTCGTCGCGTTTCGCGGCCAAGGATTACATGGAGCGGTGGATCAACCCGCCGGGCGTCATCGAGGCCGAGGAGAAGCGACACCGCGACGCCGCCGCCCGGGTCCGCCACGCAACACCGGCCAAGCCGACGCGCGACGTGCTGCAATATCTGCTCGACCATGCCCGCCTCGAAGACTGGCAGGCCGACTGCCTGTCGATCATCCGCGAGGAGGCTTACTACTACGCCCCGCAAGGCATGACGAAGGTCATGAACGAAGGCTGGGCCACCTATTGGCACAGCAAGCTGATGACCACGCACTTCCTCGAAAGCAGCGAAGTCATTGACTACGCCGACCACCACAGCGGCACCGTCCACATGCCGCCCGGCGGATTCAATCCGTACAAGATCGGCGTGGAACTGTTCCGCGACATCGAAGACCGCTGGAACAAAGGCCGCTTCGGCCGTGAGTATGACGAATCGGACCGGCTGGGCGAACGGAAGACCTGGGACAAGGGCCTCGGGCTCGGCCGGGAGAAGATCTTCGAAGTCCGCCGTCTCTACAACGACGTGACGTTCATCGACGAGTTCATGACCGACGAGTTCATCGAAAAGCACCGCTACTACCAGTACGGCAAAGACCCGCACACCGGCCAGTTAAAGATCGTCAGCCGCGACCCGAAACGTATTCGCCAGAACCTGATGTACCGCCTGACCAACATGGGCCGGCCGTTCATCTACGTCGTCGACGGCAACTACGCCAATCGCGGCGAGCTATACCTGGCCCACCAGCACAACGGGCTGGACATCGAGATCAAGTTCGCGATCGAGACGTTGAAAAACCTACACACTGTCTGGGGCCGGCCATGCCATCTGCAGGCGCGCATTGACGAAGAAATGATGTTATTCAGCTTCGACGGCCAGCAGGCGAAGCAGCAGACGATCCGGGAAGAGACGCCGAAGCCGGCGCACGTGATCGATTGAGCGGCGAATGCGGAGGCGGTTTGGTATGCTTGATGGCTATGTCACACCTACTCCAATCAGTCCGCCGACATACGCTGTCAGACTATCTGAGCTTGGATAATGCGGCCGGACCGAAACACGAGTTCCACGATGGGCTTGTCGTGGCAATGTCTGGCGGATCGATTAAGCACGCGGCAATTTTGACCAACATCCCGATCGCCGTGGCGGCCGCTTTGAAGGGAACATCATGTCGGCCTTACGGTTCCGACCTTCGCATATACGTCCGATCGGTGAACGCCGTTTTTTACCCGGACGCCAGCATTATCTGCGGCGAAACAGAATCGGATGCCGGTTTGCCCGGCGGTGAGGCGGCCACGAATCCTGTTGTGATCTTCGAAGTGCTTTCACCGTCGACGGAGAAGCTCGATCGCACACGAAAATTCTCTGCGTACATGCAGTTGCAGTCCCTGCGGGAATACGTCCTGGTTTACAGCGATCAGGCACGCATCGAATCTTTTCTTCGTCAGGACGATGGGGCGTGGACGTTCAGTTTTGTTGAGAGCTTCGACGCGATGCTTCGACTTCGCAGCCTGAACGTGTCGCTGTCGACGCGCGATATCTTTGCCGGTGTTACGTTCGATCCGATTCCTGAGCCGCCGACGCTCGGGTAGCGGTCAGGCCTTTTGCAGCGTGTTCGTCTTGTCCAACGCCCCGAACCGCCGGTTCCGCTGGCCGTATGCGGCCAAGGCTTCGTGCAACTCTTTCACCCCGAACTCCGGCCACAGCACGTCGCTGACGTACAACTCGGCGTAGCTGATCTGCCACAGCAGGTAATTGCTCACGCGCATCTCGCCGGCCGTGCGGATGAGCAGGTCGACGTCCGGCCAACCGGCGGTGTAGAGGTGGTCGCTGATCGTCTGCTCGGTCACGTCGCGTGGCTCGAGCTGGCCGGCTTTGACCTTTTCTGCGATCGCCCGCACGGCGTCCGTGATTTCGGCCCGGGAGCCGTAGTTCAAGGCCAGCACCAAGTTCAAGCCGGTATTGCCTTTCGTCAGGGCCAGCGTCGTATTCACTTCCTCCAGCACTTCGTCGGGCAGATTGTCCAGTCGGCCGATCTGGTGGAAGCGGATGTTGTTTTTCATCATCGTCTCGCGCTCTTCACGCAAGTAATCGATGTACATCCGCATCAGGAACGCCACCTCGTCCAGCGGGCGTTTCCAGTTCTCGATGCTGAAGCTGTAGAGCGTCAGGTAGTCGGGCCCGCGGTTTTCGTCGCGCAGGCGGCTGGCCTCGGTGACGATGGTTTTCACGACACGCGCGCCCTGCTGATGGCCGCGCGTGCGGATGCTGCCCTGGCGGACGGCCCAACGGCCGTTGCCGTCCATGATGATTGCGATGTGCTTCGGCACGCGAACCGCGTTCGTGTCACTCATTGAACCGCCCCAGTTGCCATGGCGGCTTCTTCGACGCCCAGCAGGTGATACTCGAACGCGTCACACAGCGCGTGCCAGGTAGCGTCGATCACGTTGCCGCTGACGCCGATGGTGCCGAAGTGCGTGACCGGGCCGTCGGGCATTGTCTTGTGTTTCCAGTCGATCACGACGCGAACGACGGCGGCCGTCTCGGCACTCGTGTTTACCACGCGCACTTTATAGTCGCTCAGGTGCAGGTCGTGGATGGCGGGGTAGTGGTCCTTGAGCGCCTTGCGCAGAGAGCGGTCGAAGGAATCGACCGGGCCGTTACCTTCGCTGACGCGGTGTTCGAGGTCGCCGTTGACGATCAGCTTCACGCTCGTCTCGGCCACCACTTCGCCGGTTTCGTGGCGCTGCGTCGTTACCTTGTACTTCTGCAAATCAAAGAACGCGTGATGCCGGCCGATCTGCTTGCGCATCAGCAGTTCGAAGCTGGCCTCGGCGGCCTCGAATTGGTAGCCGGCGTTCTCCAGTTCCTGTACGCGGTTCAACACCGCCCGCAGCACGTCCTTGTCGTTCTCTACGCCGAATTTACGGCCCATCGCGCTGATGTTGCTGGCACCGCTGAGTTCGCTGACGAGGAACTTGCGGCTGTTGCCGACGCGCTCGGGGGCGATGTGTTCGTACGTGCCGGGGTCTTTCTGCACGGCGTGCACGTGCATGCCCCCTTTGTGAGCGAACGCGCTCAGGCCGACGTACGGCTGGCCGCTGGTGGGGTTGAAGTTGGCGATTTCGTAGACGAACCGGCTGACTTCGGTGAGGCGTTCGAAGGTGTCGGGCCGCAGGCAGTCGATGCCGTACTTGAACTTGAGGTTGCCGACGAGCGGGATCAGGTCCATGTTGCCGCAGCGTTCGCCGACGCCGTTCATGGTGCCTTGCACATGGGTCGCGCCGTTCTGCACGGCCGCTTGGGCATTGGCGACGGCCAGGCCGCAGTCGTTGTGGGTGTGGATGCCGATGGTCGCGCTGGTGTCACGGCGGACGCGTGCGACGGCATCGGCGACCATTTCCGGCATCGCGCCGCCGTTGGTGTCGCACAAACAGAGCACGGCCGCGCCGGCTTCCTCGGCGGCGCGCAATGTGGCGATCGCGTAATCCGGGTTGTCCCGGAAGGTGTCGAAAAAGTGCTCCGCGTCGTACACCACCTGCCGGCCGGCCTCGCGCAGCAGGCGGACGCTGTCGGCAATCATGGCCAGGTTTTCTTCGGGCGTGACGTTCATCACGGTGCGGAGTTGGGCGTCGCTGGTCTTGCCGACAATGGTGACGACCGGGGTTTGCGCCGCGAGCAGCGCCTTCAACGTCGTATCGTCCTCGGCCGCCACGCCGCGCCGGCGGGTCATGCCGAAGGCCGCCACCTTGGCGTGCTTGAGCGGGCGGCGGTTGATCTCGCGGAAGAAGGCCTCGTCCTTCGGGTTGCTGACGGGGAAGCCGCCTTCGATGAAGTCGACGCCGAGTTCGTCCAGCTTGTAGGCCACCTGCAGCTTGTCTTCGAGCGACAAGCTGAAGCCTTCGCCCTGCGTACCGTCACGCAGGGTGGTGTCGTAGATGTCGACTCGGGTGTGCATGGGAATCTCGCGGTCGATCAACGAAAACGCCCCGCCGGCAGGGGCAGGGCGTCGGTGCATGTTACAAAGCGACGGCCGGCCTTACCCGCGGTTGGGCGGGGTAATGATCGTCTGAATAATCCGGGCGAGCGTCGGCCGCTTCATGAGCCGAATCGTAGCGGGGAACGGCAGGACGTCAATCGGCGGCCTCTGGTTCGCACAAGGCGACCGTCCGTTCCGCCAGCCCGTAGGGGACACGCAGGTCGTCGGCGGCGGCCGCCAAGGCCAGCAGGGCGAGCGGGTCGGATTCATCGAAGAGGTCGTCACTGACATCAGAATCGGCGGCCGGCGGGGATGTGGAGACGGACGGCGTCATGTATATGACCGGCAATGCGCCGGCTCCTGAAAGGCCCGCAGCGGGCGAGGCAGAGGTGAACGCCATCGCCTTACCGCGGACGCTCTAACGATAGCCGGAAAGGGCCGAATAGGGCAAGGGGAAACCCGAACGACCTGGTGTTCCCACCAGGAAGTCACTGGGGGCGAAATCCAAAGAGTTGCCGTGTGAACCTAGCCTTAATTTCTTTCGAACTCAGAAGGTTTGTTGGCCTTGTTCCAGGCGGTGCTGAAAGCGCGAACGGCGACGTGCAGGCGCGATTTCACCGTGCCGAGCGGCAGATTGAGTACCTGGCCGATCTGGCGGTACGGGAACTGGTGGAAATAGGCCAGCAGCAGCACCTCGCGGTGAGTGGCGGGCAGGCCTTCGACGACGGCGGTGACACGCCGTTCGATTTCCGCCGTTTGCGCGCGATCGGCAGGGCCGGCGTCCAGGCAGGGCATCGAACTCAGCAGCGTGGTCACGCCTTCACGGTCCATCGGAGCGTCGGTCGAAACGGTCCGACGGCGGGCGCGCGACCGCAGCAGGTCGCGCGCCTTGTTGGCGGCAATCGTAAACAGCCACGGCCGGAACGACTTTGACGGGTCAAAAGACCGTGCCGACTGGTGCACCTGCAGGAAGGCTTCCTGGAACACGTCCTCGGCGGCGGCGGCGTCGCCTGTGAAGCGGCGGAGGAAGCGATACAGTTCCTGCTCGTGCCGACGGACCAGGTCTGCGAACGCACCCCGGTCACCGCCAAGGTAGGCCGCCAGCAGCTGTTCGTCGGTCGCCTTCAGGATGTTGGTTCGCGTGTTATCCATCGGACTCGGGTTGCTGTTACTACACGGGTCGGCAAACGCCGTCGGATACGATATAATAGGGCGATGGTTGATGTCGCGGCCGACAATCCGCCTTTGGATTTTTACGATCTAGAGGCCTGCCAATGGGACGAAACGCTCGCCGGTTGGGGCTGGCCGAAGTTTCGTGCGCAACAGGTACGCGACTGGGCCTACCTAAGGATGTCGCGTGACCCGTTAGCTTTCAGTAATTTGTCGAAATCCGACCGCGACACGCTCGCCAAGCGCGTCCGCTTCGGCGGCGGTGAAATCGTCAGCCATCAGATCAGCGAAGACGGCACCCAGAAACTGCTCCTCGGCTGGCCGGGCGCGGGAAACGCGCAGGCCGAAACGGTGATGATTCCCGACGGCGACCGCCGCACCGCCTGCGTCAGCAGCCAGGTCGGCTGCCCCGTCGGCTGCACCTTCTGCGCCAGCGGCATGGAAGGCGTCAAAGGCAACCTGACGGCGGGGCAGATCGTCGAACAGGTGATGGCACTCAACCAGGGGTTGAGTGCCGGGAGCCGCCCGGCTCTGCCGGGCGAAAGACCGCCGACGGAGTCGGCGGGCTCCCAAGCGGCGCAACGCATTACCAACGTCGTCTTCATGGGCATGGGCGAGCCGCTGGCGAACTACGCCAACGTCATGCGGGCCGTGCGAATCCTGCACGAGCCGAAGGGCCTGAACATCGGGGCCCGGCGGATCACCATCAGCACCGTCGGCGTGCCCAAGCGCATCCGCGATCTGGCCGGCGAAGACTTGCCGCTGAACCTGGCCATCAGCCTGCACGCCCCGAACGAAACGCTCCGACGGCAGCTCATCCCTTGGGCCGAGCATTTTTCGATGAGCGATATCCTGGACGCCGCCCGGTTCTACTTCGAAAAGACCGGCCGGGAGATTACGTTCGAATACATCCTGCTCAGCGACGTCAACGACCGGCCTGAACACGCGCAGCAGCTCGTGAAGGTCTGCCGCACGCTGCGCGCGAACGTGAACCTGCTCCGCTACAACGAAGTGCCCGGCCTGCCCCACAAACGCCCCCAGGCCGAGGCGGTGCTGCAGTTCCAGGAGATCCTCCGGCAGGGGGGCGTGAACGCCCACGTCCGCAAATCCCGCGGCCGCGACATCGCCGCGGCGTGCGGCCAACTGCGACGCAAAGAGAATGAGCGCCTCGTCGTTCTCGGGGCGTCATAATTTGGGTCTGTCCGGAGTCTGCCGCTTGCTGAAACAACTCATGCACCGAACGCGCTTTCAAAACCGTCTTTTGACAACACCTGACGCCCGACAACCGAAACCCGCCCGCGGCTTCACGCTGTTCGAGCTGCTCATCGCCACCGCCGTGATCGGGCTGATCCTGGCGAGCGTGATTCCGTACGTGATGGCTACGCGCGAACTGTCGCGCCGCGCGCAGTGCGCGAGTAATCTGAAGCTGGTGCGCGACGCGATGAAGGTGTACGCCGCCGACTTCGGGACTTACCCGCGCGTGCGCTACGATTCGACCGTCCGCCCGGAAGGGTGGACGGCCTTCACCGGCGCCGACGCCAGTGACCCGTTCGCCGCCGGCGGGGCGGTGCAGCCGAATGACGTCACCGCCTCCATCTGGCTGCTGGTCCGCAACGGCTACGTCAGCGACACCGGCGCGTTCGTCTGCCCCAGCACCGGCGACTGGCCCGACCGCCTGTACGACGCGGCGGGTGCCAAAACGTCTGCTAAACGGCGCGGCAACTTCCGCTCGCCGAACCACCTGAGCTATTCGATTTTCTGCCCCTTCGGGTCGGCCGTTCAGAATTGGACGGACACGCTGCCGTCCGACTGCGCGCTGTTGGCCGACAAGAGCCCGGGCGTCGGCCGCGGCAACAACGCCGCCGGTGTGCCCGCCACCGCGCCGGCGGAGGCGTACGCCGTCAGCAACAGCCCCAACCACGGCCGGGCGGGACAGAACGTGCTGTTCGCCGACGGGTCGGTGCAGTTCGAACGCAACTCGTACGTCGGCGTCGGCTACAAGCGGCCGATGAAAAACGAGCAGACCGGCGAATGGTCGACCCTCGCCACCGGCGACAACATCTACACCGCCGAGCAAGCCACCCCGCTGCCCGCCGGCCAAACACCACCGGCCTACGGCCAAGGCGTCGTCAGCCGCGACGTCAGCCCCGCCTGGCCGTACGACAGCTATCTCGTCCCCACGGCTGCGGAATGAAGGCAGAAAGAGATAACCACGGAGGCACGGAGACACGGAGAAGAAAGAGAGTAGGCCCCATATTTTTCACCGGTTGCGTCGATTGATCGCTAAATCTCAGCCGATCTTTGTCTCTGTGCAATCTGCGGAATCTGCAGAATCTACGGTTCGTTTTCTGCTCTTCTCCGTGTCTCCGTGCCTCCGTGGTGAAATCTTCACCAGCAACCCACGCCTTCCGACATTGATCCGCCGCCCAAACCTTGAATAATCGCACGCCCATGACTTCCGCCGAAATCCGCCGCGCTTACATCGACTTTTTCGTGCAGAAGCACGCCCACACGGAAGTGCCGTCGTCGCCGGTGGTGCCGCACGACGACCCGACGCTCTTGTTCACGAACGCCGGCATGAACCAGTTCAAGCCGATCTTCCTCGGGCAGGAAAAGCGCGCGTACACCCGGGCCGTCGATACGCAAAAGTGCATTCGCGCCGGTGGCAAGCACAACGACCTCGACGACGTCGGCCGCAGCCGTCGGCATCACACGTTCTTCGAAATGCTCGGCAACTGGTCGTTCGGCGACTACTTCAAACGCGGCGCGATCGAAATGAGCTGGGAACTGCTCACGAAGGTCTTCAAACTCGACCCCACGCGTCTGCACGTCACCTGCTTCGAAGGCGATCCGAAGAACGGCGTCCCGCGCGACACCGAAGCGGCCAAGATTTGGAAAGAAGTCGCTGGCCTGCCGGACAGCCACATTCACTATTTCGGCAAAGACAACTTCTGGGAAATGGGCGACACCGGCCCGTGCGGCCCGTGCACCGAAATCTTCTACGACCGCACTCCCGACAAAACCGGCGGCCGGCACGTCAACGGCGAAGACCCGCGCGTGATGGAAATCTGGAACAACGTCTTCATCCAGTACAACCGCAACGCCGACCGCAGCTTGACTGACCTGCCCGCCCAGCACGTCGACACCGGTATGGGCTTCGAGCGCATCTGCCAGGTGCTGCAGGACGTCGACAGCAACTACAGCATCGACCTGTGGCACCCGTTCTGGGCGAAGCTGAACGATCTAAGCGGCCATGCCTACTCCAGCAAGTTCCCGCCCACGAATAGCGTCGATGCTGCCGCGGAAGCCGCGGACGAAGGCTTGCGCAAAGACATCGCCTTCCGCGTCATCGGCGACCACGTCCGCTGTCTGACGTTCGCCCTGACCGACGGCGCGGTCCCCAGCAATGAAGGCCGCGGGTATGTGCTGCGCCGCATCCTCCGCCGCGCTGTCCGCTTCGGCCGGCAGTCGCTGGGGCTGAAAGACCCGTTCCTGTTCCAACTCGTCGACGTCGTCGTCAGCAGCATGGGCGACGCATTCCTCGAGCTGAAGAAGAACCCGCAGCACGTCGCGGAGTTGATCAAGGACGAGGAAGTCAGCTTCGGCCGGACGCTGGATCGAGGCATCGCACTGTTCGAAGAGGCGGCCGAGATTGCCGGCGCGCCGTACGAACTCATGCAGCTACGAGGCCCGGACGTCGGGCCGGATCGCGTGCCTAACCGGGCGCGGGCGACGGAACACGCGAAGCGATACCCGTCCGATCGTCATCCGAAACCGATCATCTCTGCCGAAGACGCGTTCAAGCTGCACGACACGTTCGGCTTCCCGATCGACCTGACGCGGATCATGGCCGAAGAACGCGGCTTCGCCATCGACTTCGACGGCTATGAAAAGCTGATGGAAGAAGCCCGCGTCAAGGCCCGCGCCGGCGGTAAGGCTGGCGATGACGCCGTCTTCACCCTGCCGCCCGCCGCACTGGCCCGACTGGAAGCCGATGGCGTGCCGCGAACGGACGACTCGGCGAAATACGCCGGCCAGCCGACCGCCGCCCGCGTGGCCGCCGTCTGGCGCGGCGACGAACTGATCAGTGACGTCCCGACCGGCGTCGACATCGCCGTCCTGCTCGACAAAACGTGCTTCTACGCCGAAATGGGCGGCCAAGTCGGCGACACCGGCACCCTGCACGGCATGGCCACTTCGGCGGCCACGGACCCCGCCACCTTCGACGTGATCGCCACCCACGCCGTCGGCGGCTACGTCCTGCATATCGGCCGAATCAGCCGTGGAACGCTGCGCGTCGGCGACACCGTGACGGCCAGTGTGAACACCATCCGCGACCACATCCAGAGCAACCACACGGCCACGCATCTGCTGAACTGGTCGCTGAAGAAATACCTCGGCGACGGTGTCCAGCAGAAAGGCTCGCTCGTCGACGGCGAGAAGCTGCGCTTCGACTTCTCGCAGAACAAGCCGCTGAGCGAGGCAGAACTCAGCGACGTGGAGACGGCGGTCGTGCAGGCGATTAGTACCACGCCGCTAAAGGTCTATACCGCCGAGGTGCCGCAGGAGCAGGCGTTGAAGATCAACGGCTTGCGTGCCGTGTTCGGCGAGAAATACCCGCCGATGGTGCGCGTCGTGAGCGTCGGCGTGCCGGTCGAACAGCTGCTGGCCGAGCCGGCGAACGAGAAGTGGCTGAATTATTCGATCGAGTTCTGCGGCGGCACGCACGTGAGCGAGACGAAGTCGATCGCGCAGTTCGCCGTCGTCGGCGAAGAATCGGTCAGCAAGGGCGTCCGCCGCGTCACGGCCGTGACGGGCGAGAAGGCAGCCGACGCGTGGTGGCAGGCGAAGCTGCTGGAAGACCTGGTGAAACAGGCCGAGAGCGTGGACGACGCGCACGTGGGGGCGCTGGTGGCGTCGATCCAGCAGGAGCTGACGAGCCACACGCTGCCGCTGGGCCGGCGGCGATGGACGCAGGCGAAAGTGCAGGCGCTGCAGGCCCGAGCGAAGGCGGCCGAAAAAGCGATGCGCGCCGCGGGCGGCGGCGTTGACGCCGTAGCCGCGGCGGGGCAGTTGCTGGAATCGGCTATCGACCTCGGCGGCGGCAAGATCGTCGTCGGCTCGATCGACGGCGCGACAGACGACCAGCTCCGCTCGGCCATCGACTCGATCCGCAAGAAAACCGGCAGCTACGGCGTGATGCTGGCGTCGGCCGGCGAGGGCAAAGTCAGCTTCATCGCCGCCGTTAGTGACGACTTGATCGCCAAGGGCCTGAAGTCCGGCGACTGGATCCGTGAAACTGCCAAAGTCGCCGGCGGCGGCGGCGGCGGCCGGCCGCAGATGGCGCAGGCGGGCGGAAAAGACCCGGCCAAACTGCCGGCGGCGCTGGAACGGGCGCGGGAAGTCGCCCGAACAGCCTTGGCTATGCATTAAGGGCCATGGC
>DASVSC010000280.1:0-6859 GCA_036388295.1 Tepidisphaeraceae bacterium
GTGGCGGCGGCCAAGTCGGTGACGCGGCCGTTGTTGTTGAACCAGGCGTGGCCGGCGCTGGGGTCGATGGCGCGCAGCACGCAGCGGGCGGCGGTCGTTTTGCCGCTGCCGCTTTCACCGACGACGCCGAGGGTTTCGCCGCGCTTCAGGTCGAACCGGATGTCGTCGAGCGCTTTCATCGGGGCGGTTTTCTTGTCGCCGCCGTAGAACTTGGTCAGGCCGCGCACGCGCAGCAACAGGTCCGGTGGCATGTCGACGGGCGGCGGGTTCATACGCTTCGCTCCTGCGTCATCTGGTTCGGCCACAGCAGCAGGTGCCGCTCGTCGCCCATGTCGTGCAACAACGGCACGGCGCTCGGGTCGACGGGTTCATCAAATTGGTAGCCGTCCGGCGTGGCGAATGCCGGCGTGCATTGTTCCGCATTCAGGCGGTCGTGTTCGAAGCTGACCGCCGCCAGCAGTTCCTGCGTGTACGGGTGCAACGGCTCTTTGAACAGATGCCGTGCGCTGGCGCGTTCGACGATCATGCCCTGTTTCATCACCGCCACCTTGTCGGCGATCTGCGCGACGACGCCGAGGTCGTGGGTGATGAACAACACGCTGGTGCCCATCTGTTCGCGCAAGTCGTCGATCAGCCGCAGGATCTGGGCCTGCACCGTCACGTCGAGCGCGGTGGTCGGTTCATCCGCAATCAGCACGTCCGGCTGGCAGACCAGCGCGATGGCGATGACCACGCGCTGCCGCATGCCGCCGCTGAACTCGAACGGGTACTGCTTCAATCGCTTGCGGACGTCGGTAATGCCGACCTTGGCCAACATGTCGGCGGCGATGTCGTCGGCCTGTTTCTTGTCGACCTTTCGGTGCAGCAGGATGGCCTCAGTGACTTGATCACCGACGGTGTGCACCGGCGACAGGGCCGTCATCGGCTCCTGGAAGATCATGCTGATTTTGCCGCCGCGGATGCGGTAAAGCTCGTCGGACTTCTCATCCAGCTTAGCGATGTCCGTGACTTTGCCCGCTTTGTCTTTGTAGAGAATTTGGCCACCGTCGATGCGGCCGGGCTTTTGAATCAGGCGCAGAATGGAATAGCTCGTCACGCTCTTGCCGCTGCCACTTTCGCCGACAAGGGCCAGCGTCTGGCCGCGCGGCAGATCGAAGCTGACGCCGCGCACGGCCTTGGTGGTGCCGTGCACGGTGTCGAAGACCACGCGAAGGTCGCGGACGCTGAGGACGATGTCCTGTTCCCTCTCCCGGTACGCCGGGGGAGGGTTAGGGAGGGGGTCTTTCATTTCACTAGCTGCCATGCAAGACACCAGACCCTCTCCCTAACCTTTGCCCGTAATTACACGGGCAAAGGGAACCCGAATCACCGTGACGAATACGGGTCGGCTGCGTCGCGCAGGCCGTCGCCCATGAAGTTGAAGCAGAGCACGGTCGCCACGATCGACAGCACGGGCGTCATCAGCCACGGGTAGTATCGCACGGCCTGCACGTCCATGCAGTCCTGCAGCATCACGCCCCAGCTGACCACCGGCGGCCGCAGGCCTAGGCCGAGGAAGCTCAAGGACGTTTCGCCCAGGATCATGCCCGGCACGCTCAGGCTCAGCGCCACGATGATGTGGCTGGTAAAGCCCGGCAGCAGGTGCCGCATCAGCACGCGGCTGTGGCTCGCGCCCAGCAGCCGGGCGGCCATGGCGTAATCTTCTTCGCGCAGCGACAGGATCTTGCCGCGCACCACGCGGGCCAGGCCCGTCCAGCCGAGCAGGCTCAGCAGCAGTGTGATCGCGAAGTAAATCTTCAGCGGTGACCAGTCCGTCGGCAGCACCGCGCCCAGCGTAATCCAGAGCGGCAACTGCGGCAGCGCGTTGACCACTTCGATGACGCGTTGGATCACCGTATCGGTCTGCCCGCCGATGTAGCCGCTGACGCCGCCGATCACCATGCCGAGAACAAAGGTAAACGCGATGCCGATCAGGCCGACGGACAATGAGATACGGCTGCCGTAGACCATGCGGCTGAGCAGGTCGCGGCCGTATTTGTCAGCGCCGATGAAGAAGACGGGCGTCGCGGGCCGGCCGTCTACGGGCTTCGCGCCGATCAGGTGCCGGTCCATCGGAATCAGCCCCCAGAGGTCGTACTTGTCGCCGTGCACGAATAAGCCGACCGGGATGACGCCGTTGGTGTCTTCGATGTACGTCCGCCGGAGCGTGACCGGGTCGAGCCGCTGGTTCATCGGGCGAACGTGCAGGCCGTGGCCCCAGGACCATCGCAGCAGCTGCGGCGGGCAATATTGATGGGCCAAGTCGCTGTGATTCGGCAGCGCGGGCGCGACGAACTCGGCCAGCAGGGCCACCGCGTACAGCAGCGCCAGCACGTAAGTGGACCAGACCGCCAGCTTGTGCTTGGCGAAGTTCAGGCCGATCAGCTGCCACTGGCTGAGCGTCGCGGCATCGACACGGTTCGGCAGGGCGGCCACGCTCATCGGCTGCCCCCTTCGAAGCGGATGCGCGGGTCGAGCCAGAGCAGCAGCAGGTCACTGACCAAAGTGCCGATCACGCCGAGCAGACTCAGCACCATCAGCATCGACCCGGCCAGGTACGTGTCCTGCGTCAGCAGCGCCTGCAACTGCAACGGCCCGACCATCGGGAGGGCCAGCACCATCGCCACGATCGCGCCGCCGCTGATCAGCTGCGGGAACAGCCCGCCGATGCCGCTGATGAACGGGTTCAGGGCCAGGCGGACGGGATATTTCATCAGCAGCCGCATCGGCCGAACGCCTTTGGCCAGAGCGGTTGTCACGTACGGCTTTTTGAGTTCGTCCAAAAGGTTGGCGCGCATTACGCGGATCATGCCCGCGGTGCCGCCGACGCCGAGGACAAGGATGGGGATCCAGATGTGCCGCAGCAGGTCGAGGAACTTGCCCCAGCTCCATTCCGGCTGGGCGGCGTACTCGGGGCTGAACAAGCCGCTCATTCCGCTGACGGCGATGAGGACCAGCGCCAGCAGGAACGCCGGCACGCACATGCCGATGAAGCCGGCGAGGGTCAGCACGTAATCGCCGAGGGAGTACTGCCGCACGGCCGAGTAGATGCCGATCGGCAGGGCGATGGCCCAGGTGAACACGATGGTCGCCAGCGAGACGATGATGGTGAGCGTGATGCGGTCGCCGACCATCGTGTTGATCGGCTGCTGCGTGTCCATCGACCGGCCGAGGTTGCCTTGCAGCAGGCCTTCGTCGCCGGGGTCGAAGGTGAAGAACCATCTGACGCCCGTCCATCGCAGGTAAAGCTTCCAGTCCGGCTCGTCGAAGTGGAATAAATCGCGCATGTCCTTGATCGACTGCTCGGCCGACGGGTCGCCGTTTTCCTGCAGCATCATGATGCGCGTGGTCAGGAAGTCGCCGGGCGGCAGTTGGATCAGGGCAAAGACCACCACGCTGATCAGCACCAGCGTCGGCACCATAATCAGCAGCCGCCGGCCGATGAACGGGTGGCGCACCGCCACCATCGACAGCAGCAGCAGCGGGATCGCGAGGGACAGGCCGAACAGGATCGTGCCCAGCCAGGAGCCGCCGCTGCCGTCCTTACTGATGCCGCCGGACCGCAGGGTGGGCGTGTGAATTGATTGCTTCACTTCCGCGACCGCGCCGGCGGACGAACGCGGCTGGTCGAAAAAGTACGTCTCAATGCCGGCGTTGGCGGGCGTCGAAAAGATGACGCCATACAGGGCAACTTCCGGCACGTTCCGCAGGTTCTTGTCGACGACAACCAGGTTCGGCGGCGCGGTCGCCAGGCCGATGCTCCAGGTGTTCTCCGCGGCGAGATCGAGCACCTGTTCGATCAGTTCATACCGCTTGGCCGCGTCGGTCGTCTGGATCGCCTTTTCGTACAGGCTGATCGCCTGATACATCGGGCTGTCGGTCGGCACGGGGATGCTGCCGGCGAGGGCTTTCGGGTTGCCGTAGAAGCCGCCGCGCATGTACCAGCGGGCCCAGCCGACGGCGTAGAACGATTCGGTATTGACGGGGATGAAATAGCGCGGCGACAGCAGCGGCATGTAGTCGCTTTCGCCGGACCAGACGTTGAAGTCGAAGTTCATCGCGTCTTTTTCGATGGTGAACAGCGGCCGCGACCGCTCGCGCATCACCGTGCGGACGCCGACGGCTTCCCAGTCGTCGACCACGAACTGCGCCGGGCCGATGCCGGTGTAGGCGGTGTAGTCGAGATAAAACGTCATACGCGACCCGTCGGCGAAGGTGCGGTAGCCTTCGTTGTCGCGCCGCGTCAGGCCGAGCGTGTCGAGCAGTTCGGCGGCGCGCTTCGGGTCATAATCTGTGAACGCCCGCGCCAGTTTCGGGTTGTGGTACGGAGACAATTCGCCGGGCGCGACTTGGGACGCCGTCCCGACGCCGACCTGTTCGGCGTCGATCACCTTCTGGCGGTCGATGGCCACCGACAGCGCCTGGCGGAAGCGTTTGTCGGACAGCAGGGCGGCCTTGTGCGCGCTCGACGGGTCGGCCGGGTCGACGCGGCGGTTGAGGTTCGGGTTGATCACCCACGACTGCCGCGACGCCGGGTACCAGTGCAACACGCGCGTGCCGGCAATTTCGCTGCGGCTGACGAGTTCGGTGTAGTCGCTGAAGCGAATGTGACGGCCCTGCATCGACACGCCGCCGTTGGCCGCCGTCAGGGCCAGCATCTTCCCGTCCTGAACGTCGAACTGCAGGCGGTCGATGTAGGGCAACTGGTTGCCGGCGGCGTCGACGACGTAGTAATACGGGTTGCGGACGAACACCTGCGGCGGGTCGCCCTTGTAGGTGCGGTAGACCCAGGGCCACAGGCGTGGGTGCTCCGGGTTCTGCCACTGCTTCATGTACGTGTACAGCGACCGCGGGCTGGGCATTTTGTATGCCTTCATGTCGCGCGCGATCAGGTCCTTGTCGCCGATGGCGGGGTCGGGGTGGTAGCGGCGCAGGTAGTGAGCGGGCGTGTCGGTCAGAACGAGCTGGCTGGCGAGGGTTTCGATGAACAGCGGGTACGACTTGGGAAACACGAAGCGCACGTGATAGGCGTCGATCTTCTCGACCCGTCCGCTCTGGCCGCCGATGCTCATCCACTGAGGCGCGATGCCCGACAGGTGCGTGTTGTTCGTCTCGGCGTTCCACCAGTACATGATGTCGTCGGCGGTGTACGGCGCGCCGTCGGACCAGCGCATGCCCTCCCGCAGCGTAACGGTCCAGACGCGGGCGTCGTCAGACGGCTCGACGCTCTTGGCGATGTGCGGCTCGATCGGGTAGCCCAGCGGCGACCAGCGGACCAAGTACGACCCGCTCAGGCGGTAGTTGATGACGATGATGTCTTCGAGCCCGTTCGCCAGCCGCAGCCAAGTGCCGCCGTATTTGCCGATGCCATCGTCGCCGCGCATGACGACCGGCTCTTTGGGCATCCGTTCGGCCACCGGCGGCAACTTGCCCTCTTTTTCCAAGTCCGTCAGAACCGGCGCCTGCCCGACCGGCTTGACGAGGGCCTTCAGATGCAGCGACGGCGTGTTCGCCGGGTCGAACGTGGGATTGCGGCTGCGCACGGCGGCGGCTGAGCGTTCGGGCGTGAAGGGCGGGGGCCTGTCGCTGACATCGGGCCGCAGCGACCAACCGCACAGCCACAGCACGCAAATGACGCCGAACAGCACGAGCGGCAGGCGCAATACGATTCGCATGATCTTAGAAATGATTCGCTCCCGAACGGCCGTCGGAAGGCCGGCCCCGCTGACCAGCACCCTCCGGCACCGACCCCGCATCCGACGTCCACCGCCTACACCCGCACTGGCCGAGTTGGGGAGTCTACCACGACACCGGCGAGTTGTTGTACCGGCGACCGATCACGACACATGGAGAGACGAATCGCCGTGGAGCGTATCCGAGGAACACCGTCAGTGGGTCGTCGTCTTATGACCTTGCACTGCCACTGCGTGTCAAATCAAACAGCCGCGGCGAGCGATCGCCGCGGCTGTTTGGATGGTGATGAGAATCCGGACCGACCGGCTTACGCGATCTTGCGTCGGCGGGCCAGAAGGGCAACGCCGCCGCCGAGCACGACCGCTAGGCTAGCGGGTTCAGGGATGGCGATATTGTTGTTGAGCAGGACGATATTGTCCGCCGAGACGACTTCATTGCTCGTCGTGTCGGCGAAGACAGTGCCAATGCCTGTAACCAAGGTCGGCGTAGTGCCGGACGCAAACGTACCCACCGCGAGCAGAACCGGGACGCCGTAAACGGATTCAGCGTTCGGGCCGAAGGGTGCAAAACCCGCTGGGGCTTGCGTCTTCAGGTCGCCGGGCGTCTGGCCGATGCCGAAGGTAATGATTCCGGTCGCGCTGGTATTGTCTTGAGCACCGGTCGTGGCACCCGTCATTTCTGCGGCGTCGGCACGGAACAAGGAAAACCCGGCTTGGCGAACGGTAAAGCTGCTGTTCACGAAGGTGGCGAGCGGCGAACGGTTGGTGATCGAGGTCGTGTCCGACACGTTAAACGCAAACCCGGCAAGGCCGCCGTTGTCATTGCTGACGGTCGCGAAAACGGCAAAAGACCCGGGCGTGACCGTGCCAGTGCCGTTATTGTTCTGTGATAACGTGTAGGTGATCGTCGCCGCCTCGGCGGCTGAAACAAGAAGGGCGCCAGCAAACAACGCCAATACAGCAGTCCATTTCATCTAACTCTCCTCCAAAACAAACCAGGCAGCTAGTAGATATAACCGATAAACTGTGAACCGCCACAAATTTTATGACTTAGCACAATAGGTTAGTTGCATGACCCTAGCTGGGATGAAACCAGGACGACGCTGAAAAGCGTCTGTCAGGGTCTG
>DASVSC010000281.1:0-16653 GCA_036388295.1 Tepidisphaeraceae bacterium
CGGCCTGCGAGAGTTGCAGATCCTTGATCTGCCGCTGCACCGTACGGACGGCCGGGTGAGAGGGGACGAACTGGCGCTTGGCTTCGATGAGTTGCTGACTGAGCGCGGCCAGGTTGCTTTTGACCAGCGGGAGACTGTCCGCGCTGACCGCGGTGGCGCTGGCCATGCGGTCGGCGTCGATTTTGTCCGGCGTCATGCCGACGGTTTTGAGGGCGTCCTCGTATTCCTGCTTTACCCGCACGGCGTCCAGCTGCGCACTCGTCAGCGCCGCCGACAACTGCCCGAGCTTCTGGACGGCCATATTGCCGGCGGTGTCGCCGGGCGAGAGATACGCCCCCGTTTCGGCCTGCAGGTTGAGGAGCAGCTTCTTGAAATCGGTGCGCTGCTCGTCTTGGCGGGTGCGGTCTTCGCTGATCTTGGTGTAGGTGTCGCTGGCGGTGTTGCGTTTCTTCTGGTCTTCGACGTAGCCGACGTAGGCTTTAATTACGGAATCAACGATTCGTTCGGCTTCGTCGGGATGGGTGCTGTTCAGCCGGATGGTGATCACGTTCCGCTGCGGCAGCGCTTCGACTTCCAGACGTTCTTTCAGGACGTTGATCGGATTCTCAGCCCCTTCCAGAAGCGTCAGGCCTTCCATGCCCGGCGCGCCCATGGCGGAACTGAGCACACTGGCCGAGCGAATGAGCTCGGCCTGGGTGTTCAGGAACGTCGGCAAATCGGCGGTATTCGGTTCGGCGTTGGCCGGCAGGGTGCGGGTTACCAGGACGCGGCTTTCGACGGGAACGCGCTTCGGCGTTACCTTCAGCAGCACGGCGGCGGAAACGACGCACACCAGGAAGACAATGAGGACCAACTGCTTGCGGCGCCACAAAATCTCGACGATGGATTCCTGCCGCAGCGGCCCTTCGGCGGCGGACGAACGACTGACTTGCTCAACACCCACGGCGTCATCTCCCGGTCAGGGTCATCGCGTGCGACTAACGGATTTGTCTGGGCGGACCAATCGGTCCGCACTCCGGGCGGCCCCGGGAACCGAGGCTTGCCTCCTAGTTTAACGGCTGATTTGGCTGCAGAACATTGATAAATTGTGCCGAAGGCCGTTTTTATGGGGCCGTCGGTTACGCAGGAGCGATGTATATGGGATTGGTGACTGTCGAAGTCTGGGATGCCACGGGCAACAAAAAGCGTCAGGTCGAAATGCCCGACGACGCCCCGCTGCAGCGTATTCTGGCCGTTCTGATCGACCGAATGAGTTTCCCCCAGCACGGCCCGGACGGCCAGTTGCTCAGCTACAAGTGCCAGCACCGCAACACCGGCAAGCAACTTCTGGATGACCAAACTCTCGCAGACGTCGGTGTGAAGGACGGCGACGTCTTGCGACTGTTGCCCGAAATTACGGCAGGCGCGCAAGGCCGCACCCATGACTGAACCGCTCAGCATCACCGCCGACGATGTGGCCGAGCAGGACGGCCGGTTCGACCGGTTCAAGCTCATCGGCTGGTGGGACCAGCGCCGCCTCGCCGACGCGAAGGTGCTGGTCATCGGTGCCGGCGCGCTCGGCAATGAGATCATCAAGAACCTGGCCCTGCTCGGCGTCGGGCATGTCGTGATCGCCGACAAAGACACGATCGAGAACTCAAACCTCTCCCGTTCGGTCCTCTACCGCGCCGACGACACCGGCCAGCCCAAAGCGACGGTCGCCGCCGCCGCGGCGCGTGAGTTGTACCCCGACATCAAGGTCATCGGCCTGAACGTCGACGTCGTCCACGATCTCGGCACCGGCGTCTTCCGCTGGGCCGA
This sequence comes from Tepidisphaeraceae bacterium, assembly GCA_036388295.1. Classification (GTDB taxonomy): domain Bacteria; phylum Planctomycetota; class Phycisphaerae; order Tepidisphaerales; family Tepidisphaeraceae; genus RYN-431. The sequence continues at coordinate 1,801 of DASVSC010000281.1, forward strand.
CGTCATCATCGGCGGCTTGGACAACCGTGAGGCACGCTTGGCGATCAATCGCCAGTGCTGGCGCGTCGGCCGGCCGTGGGTTGACGGGGCCATCGAAGTGATTCAAGGCGTCGCCCGCGTTTTTACGCCCGACGCCGAGCAGAAGAACGCCTGCTACGAATGCACGATGAGCGACCGCGACTGGAAGCTGCTGGCCCACCGCCGCAGCTGCAATCTGCTAACCCGCGCGCAGATGGAAGGCGGCCGCACGCCGACCACGCCGACGATCGGCAGCATCATCGCTGGCGTGCAAGTCCAGGAGGCCCTTAAGCTCCTCCACGGCCTGCCGACTTTAGTCGGCAAGGCCTTCGTCTTCGCCGGCGACACCGCCGACAGCTACACCGTTGAATACCAGCGCAAAACCGACTGCCAATCCCACGACACGCTCTTACAGGTCGTCGAACTGGAAACTGGCGTCCGCGATACAACAGCGCTGGATCTACTGCGAATGAGTCGGCAGACGCTCGGCCCCGACGCCGTGCTCGATCTCGGCCGCGACGTCGCGCGGCAGATCGTCTGCCACGCGTGCCGCCACACGCGCGACGTGTATCGCTCGCTCGCCGCGCTGCGCGTGACGGACGCCACGTGCGTCGCGTGTGGGCAGAGCGGATGTGAAGTCGTCACGTTCAACACCGTCAGCGGCGACGAAGACTATGCCGGCCGCACGCTGGCGGAACTCGGCGTGCCCGCCATGGACATTGTCACCGCTCGAACGGCAGAGAACGCCATCGGCTACGAATTGCACGGCGACGCCAGCGGACTGCTCGGCGAATGCTACGACGAAGGCCTCGAATGGACGTAACCGTCCCCACAGTTCCGCCGCCGGACGATCTGGACGTCGACCGCGTGACGCCCGACGACGGACCGGTGCGCCGCCTTGACCGCGTTATGGGCGAACGCGGCGCGGGCTTTGCCGTCGTCGTCCAGCGTTCCGCGCTGAACGCCATTCATGCCCACGGCCGCCAGGACACGGCCGTCGAAATCTGCGGCGTCCTCGTCGGCGAACTGCGGCACGACCGCGTCAGCCCGTACCTGCTGATCACTGCCCATATTCCCGGTGACAAAGCCACCAGCCGCGAAACGCAGGTCACCTTCACCGCCGAAACGTGGAACCAGATCCAAGCGGCCATGGAAACGCAATACGTCGGCAAAAAGGTCGTCGGCTGGTACCATACGCACCCCGGCTTCGGCGTTTTTCTGTCGGGCATGGATCTGTTCATCCAGGACAACTTTTTCAACTTGGCGTGGCAGGTGGCATGGGTCTACGACCCGATCGCTGAAATCGACGGCGTGTTCGTCTGGCGCGGCGGCAAAAGTGTGCAGGCAAAGTTTCTGATCGAAGAGGACGGCCGCGCCGACGGCCATGATTTTCGGGCCGCCCTGCCCGCGGTCGATCACCCGGCCAACGTCGCGGCGCGTCTGACCCTTCGCGAGCGACTGGCGAACGTCGCACTGCTTACGCTCGTCTTTCTGGCGTGCTTCGCGTCGATCTGGTACGCCTTGAAATGGTTATCGGGTCACGGGTTCCGGGTCCGCTTGCCGATTGAGCTATAGCTGTATGTCAGATGAGAAGTTGAAAATTGACTGGGATGATTTGTCCGCCCCGCACGTGGAGGCCAAGCTGCAACAGCAGCAGGCCGTCAGCGCGACGCAGAATCACTACGAATCCAGCGAGATTGCCGTGCCGGCCCGCCAACAGCGGTTCGCGTTTCTGTACAACGCCGTGCTGTACCTCAGCCTGTTCGGCGCCATCGGCGGCCTGCTCGGCTGGGGCTTCGGGGAGATCGCGCAGTTCCGCCAGAACCCGCGCGACGAGGCCGTCGACCTGATCCGTCAGTACGACGAAATCGTCAAGAGCCAGACCAAAATCAACGCCACGCCGGCCGAGCTGGCGCGGGCCACGCGCGCCGTCACGCGGGCCGGGCAGAACAATCCGTACTTCACGCTGCACCTCGACCAGTCGCTGAGCGAAGAGGAAAAGGCCAAGCAGACCGAGGCGCTGTACGCCCAAGATCAGGGGCGTGACTTCATCGCGAATCTGCTCTTCTACGGCATCAGCGGCGTGACGATTGCCGTGATGCTGGCCGCCGCGGATTCTATTATTGAGCGGAACATCAACGGCGCGATCATCTACGGCTCTGTCGGGGCGGTGGTCGGCCTGGTCGGCGGCACGGTCGTAGCCCTGCTGGTCAACCGCATCGAGCAGCAGATGATGCCGACGCAGGAAGTCGCCGCATTCGATAAGCGGTTGCTCACCCACGCCATCTGCTGGGGCCTGCTGGGCCTGTTCCTGGCGGCCGCGCCGGGCATCGTTTTACGCAACAGCAAGCGATTGCTGATCGGCATGATCGGCGGACTGATCGGCGGCGTCATCGGCGGCCTGCTGTTCGCACCAGTGGAAGAATACAGTGGCAACCAGCACCTGAGCCGGCTGGTCGCGATCGTCTGCGTCGGCCTCGTCGCCGGCCTCGCCAGCGGCGTAATCGAAAACGCCGTCAAGAGTGGCTGGCTGAAGGTCGAAAGCGGCCTGATCGCCGGCAAGCAGTTCGTGCTGTACCGCAACCCGACGTTCATCGGCAGCCATCCGATGAGCCATATCTACCTTTTCAACGACAACCACGTCGGCCGGCGGCACGCCTGCGTGCACGTTCTGAAAAACGGGTTCGAGTTGGAAAACTTGCCGCTCGGCACGCCGACGTACGTGAATGACCGAGCGGTGCTGCGGCAGCGGTTGCACAACGGGGACAAGATACGCGTCGGCGGGACGACATTTTTCTTCCAGGAGCGCAACAAGGCTTAGGCCGGCGACACGCGCATGGGAATCCTATTTGTCGACAACGGCGAGGTGCGGACGTTCGACCTCGACGGCTCGAACACCATCGGCCGCGACGGGTCGAACGACATTGTCGTGAAGCACCCGACGGTGTCGCGCAACCACGCGCGCATCGACAACGAGGGCGGCCAGTACTACCTGACGGATTTCAGCTCGCGCAACGGCACGCGCATCAACGGCCGGGCCATCAACCCGAACGAGCCGCTGCAGAACGGCGCGCGGTTGCGCATCGGCCATGTGCGGGCCTGGTTCTACTTCAAGATGCCCGAGAAGCTGCCGCGGTCGCTGTCGAATCGTGACAGCGGCATCGTCTTCAACTGCGACTGCGGCCAACGGCTCTGGTCGGCCAGCGACACGGCTGGCATGACGGTCGTCTGCAACAACTGCAACAAGAACGTCGAAGTGCCCACCATTGGCGTCGACGCCGACGAAGCCAGCGGCACGGTGAGCGGCGCGAAACTGGCCGTCGAAGCCGCGGAAGCCACGCACGTCTGCGGCATCTGCCAATGGCCGATCGACCCGCGCGAACAGACGCACACGTGCTCCGACTGTCACACCGCGTCGCACCAGGAATGCTGGCTCGAAAATCGCGGCTGTTCGACCTACGGCTGTTCGCAAGTGAACGCTCTGGCCCCGAAACAACGCCCCGCCGAGCCGACGCTGCCGACGGCCGTTCCATCGCCCGCAGTCGCATCCGCCTTGCCGCCGAAGTCGCTCGCGTGGGGCCACATGCTGCTGGGACTTTCCGTGGTCGGTTCGATCCTGGGTTTGGTCACGTTCGGCGTGCCAGCCGCGGTTCTCGGCATTATTGCGCTGGTCCGGCTGCTGGTCACGCGCAGCGACAGCCGCCCGGTCCTGGCCGCCGCCGCGTCGATTGCCACGCTGGGCACCGTAGCGGGCGTCTTTATTTCCCGGTTCTGGTGGCTGGGAAAGCCGCTGTTCTAAGGTAAACGAATGATTTCGTTCGCGTGCGATCACTGCCAGAAAGCCTTCACCGTGCCCGACAGCTATGCCGGCCGCCGGGCACGCTGCAAAGGGTGCGGCCAGGACGTCCGCGTGCCAACCGTGTCTGACGTCGTGCAGCCGCCGGTCGCGCCGTTGCGGCCGTCGTTGCGTATCCGCCGGCTGATCGCGGATGCGGAACTCATGCGGCGGACGTTCGCTAACACGCCGCGTGTCCGGATCGAATCCACCGAGGGCAGTCCGCCGGAGGTATACCGCATCGCCTTCAACGTCGTCGGCCTCGACCGTGACGCCAAAGGCAAGCCGATCAAACGGCCCGAACACGTCGCGGAGATCCGCCTCGGTGCCGATTACCCACGTCTGCCGCCGGTCTGCAAAATGCTGACTACGGTGTTTCATCCGAACATCGATCCCGCCAGCGTCTGTATCGGCGATCACTGGACGGCCGGCGAACGGCTGGTCGATCTGGTTGTGCGGCTGGCCGAAATGCTGGCGTACCAGGCGTACAACATTCGTAGCCCGCTTGATGGCGAGGCGGCGATGTGGGCGGACCTGAACCCCGATAAGCTGCCGACCGACCCGCGGCCGATGCAGCCGACGGCCGTGGAGACCGCGTGAGCCACGCCCTGCCACCGCGCGTCAGCTTCCCGCAGGAACGCCTCGGCGAACGGCCCTGTCCGGCCTGCGGCGCGCCGACACTTCGCACGTTCTACAGCGTCCGCGGCATTCCGGTGCAGAGCAACCTGTTGGTCAACAACGCTGGCGAATCAAAGGCATTTCCTACGGGCGACGTGCTGCTGGCCCAGTGCGACACGTGCGCGTTTATTACCAATGCCGCCTTCGATGAAGCACGGCTGATGATGTCGACGGCTTACGAAGCCAGCCAGGCCTGCTCGCCTACGTTCGGCAGCTTTGCCAAAAAGTTGGCACAGCAATGGATCGAGCGCCACGACCTGCGCGGCAAGACCCTGATCGAAATTGGCTGCGGGCAGGGCGAGTTTCTGGAAATGATCTGCGGATTAGCTGACGCGCGCGGCATCGGCTTCGACCCGGTCGTTCGCCGCGAGCGAAGCGATCGCGCGGATGCAGTGTTCATCGCCGGGCCGTTCGAGGATTTCGCCGACCGCGTCGAAGGCGATTTCATCTTCTGCCGGCACACGCTCGAGCACATCGCCGATCCACTGAAGTTCCTCACGCTGCTCCGGCCGGCGGCTGAAACGGTGCCGGTCGTGTTCGAAGTGCCGGACAACGCGCGTGTGCTCGGCGAAGGCGCGTTCTGGGACGTTTACTACGAGCACAACAGCTACTTCTCGCCGACGTCGCTCACGCGCGTGTTCCAGCGGGCGGGCTTTGAAGTGCGGCAGACGAGCCTGGAGTTTGACGACCAGTACCTAGTGCTGGAAGCCGGCGCCGAGCCGCCGGGTGGTCAGAAACGGGACATGCCGACGCTGGCGGAACTGCGCGGCGCTTCGAACTTCGTCCGGACCGCCACCGCGCGAATGAACGAATGGATGGCGTTTGCCGATAAGGCCCGGCAGAGCGGCCGGCGGTGTGTGGTGTGGGGCAGCGGGTCGAAGGCCGTCGGCTTCCTGACCACGCTCGGCATTGACGACGTTTTCGCGTGCGTCGTCGACATCAACCCGGCCAAACAGGGCTCCTACCTGCCCGGCACCGCCCTGCGCATCGAGCCGCCATCGATCCTGACAACCGTGCGGCCGGATGACGTGGTCGTGATGAACCCCGCCTACCGCGACGAAATCGCGAACGATCTGCACTTGATGGGTCTATCGCCGACCGTGTTGACGCTGTGACTTGTTCCTACAGCAGGATCTTTCGGCAGTAGAACGCCTCGGCGTATTTGGTTGGCGAGTTGCACTCGATCCCGCGGATGCGCATCAGGCCGCGGAAGGTTTCTTCGTCGTACCACTGTCGCGTGGTTTGCGACGGGAAGCATTCCATCAGCCGTTTGATCTTCCCGGCCACGTCGTCGGCGTTCGCCGGCGCGTAGACAATGGGACGGCCGAGGTCGCCTTCGTACTTCGTGATCTCGTATTCCAGAATCGTGTGGTTCCGGAACGTGTTCCACGTCAATTCGTTGATCGCCCGATGGTCCTGGTGCGAATCGCGAGACGTGTGCGTGAAGATCAGGTCGGGCTGAAAGCCCTTAAGCTTTTCGAACTCGGCCTTGATGACGTCCATGTGCATCGGGAAATGGGCGTCGCGAAACCGGTGCAGCGACACCGTTCGTTTCTCGTACCCTTTTAGAAACGCCTCGGCGGCGACGGCCGCTTCCTGCTGACGCAGTTCGTTACCGCTGAAGACGACCCAATTGACTTCAATGTCGGGCCGCTCGCGCAGCAGCCGCAGGACGGTCGCGCCGACGCCGATTTCGATGTCGTCGCAATGCGCGCCCAGCAGCAGCACGCGTTTAGCGGATCGCAGGTCGATGCCGAGCATTAGGCGCTCTTCTTTCGGTTCTTCTTGGCGATACGGCCGTCCCACAGCTCCCACGGCGCGTTACCGCTGGTGTACAGGTCGTCGAGCGTCTGCTTTTCTTTGAACGTGTCCATCGCCGCCCAGAAGCCTTCGTGCTTGTGGCAGATCAGCTTGTTTTCGGCCATCAGGCGGTTGAACGGGTCGAGCACCAACTCTTCGCCCGGCCGCATGTAGTCGAAGATGTCATGGCGGAACACGAAGAAGCCGCCGTTGACGAACATGTCGGTCGTCTGGCAGGTCATCAGTTCCGTGACGTGGCCCGTCGGCTGCGTTTTCAGCACGTGGAACGACTGGCTCGGCCGCACGGCCAGCAGGTTCGCAATGCTGCCGGTCGACTTCACTTCGTCGATCAGCGTCGGCAGGTGCGCGTCGGTCAGGTTGTCGGCGTAGTTGGCCAGAAAGTATTCCTCGCCGGCCAGGTGCTCTTTCACCGCCATCAGGCGCTGACCGATGTTGGCATTGATGCCGGTGTCGAGGAAGGTGATCGACCACTTGCTGATGTCGCTGTTCAGCAGGCTGACTTCGCGATTGCCGCGCAGGACGAAGTCGTTGTTGATCGCTTCGTCGTAGTGCAGGAAGTAGTCCTTCACGACGTCGGCCTGGTAGCCGAGGCAGAGGATGAAGTCGGTGTGGCCGTAGTGGGCGTAGTACTTCATCAAATGCCACATGATCGGCCGGCCGCCGACCGGGACCATAGGCTTGGGGACGTTCTCAGAGTATTCACGCAGGCGAAGGCCTTGGCCGCCGCAGAAGATCACGACTTTCATTGCACCGCTCCCTTTTGTTTCAGCCCGATGCCCGCGTACCGCTTGACGGCGGCAGGCGAGATGAATCGCCGGCCGTCGATCAGGACGGGCGGGATGGTTTCTTTTTCGATCAAAGCCGGCACCGACTTGAACTCCGGCCAAGCCGTGACCAGCAGCACGACGTCACTGCCGCGCACCGCGTCGGCCGTTGATACGGCCCACTTGATGTCGCGCGCCGGCTTGAGGTGTTTCACCTGCGGGTCGAAGGCGCGGACGATCGCGCCGCGATCAACCAGCGCATCCACAATCGCCAATGCCGGCGACTCACGCACGTCATCCGTGCCAGACTTAAAAGCGATGCCCAGCACCGCCACCCGCTTGCCGGCCAGCGAACCGATGGCCTTCTCGGCCATTTGCACCAGCTTCAACGGCTGTTGCTTATTGATGCCGAGTACCGCGTCCAGCAGCGGCGTCATGACTTCCGAAGCCGCGCCATGGGCAGCCAACGCGCTGACGTCCTTCGGGAAGCAGCTGCCGCCGAAGCCACAGCCGGGCGACAGGAACCGGGCGATGGGCGCCTTCACGCGCGGGCCGTCGTCGGTGACGGGCGTGATCTCGTTCATCAGGTGCACGCCCTTCATGACGTCGCACGCGTCGAGGTTCGGCTGCGTGGCACAGAGCGTGGCGATTTCGTTGCTGAAGCTGATGAGCGTCGCTTGCAATGAATTGCTGGCGTACTTGATCATTTCTGCCGTGCGGTTGTTCGTGCGCAGCTTCGGCGTCTGCTTGAACGACGCGTACAGCGTTTCCAGCATCTGCTGACTGCGTTCGTCGATGCCACCGAATACCAGGCGGTCGGGTCGCATGAAGTCGCGGACGGCGACACCTTCGGACAGGAACTCCGGGTTCATGCCGAGGCCCCACGTCTCGCCCGCCGGCAGGCCGGTGGCCTGTTCCAGAATGGGGCGAACGACGTCGTCGGTTGTGCCCGGCACGACCGTGCTCTTGATGACGACGCAGTGGTACGACTTCTTCGACTTCAGCAGCCGGCCGAGGTCTTCGGCGATCTGCTTGATGTACGAGAGGTCGATGCGCTTTCCATCGAACGGCGTCGGCGCGGCGACCAGCGACAGTTCGCTCTGATTGACCGCAGTCGCCAAACAAGTCGTGGCCGAGAGCCGGCCGTTGTCGACGTTGCGCTCGATCAGCACCGGCAGCCCTTCTTCGAAAATAGGGCAGCGGCCGGCGTTCAGCGCGTCGACTTTCGTCGGATCAATGTCCACGCAGATCACGCGATGGCCCAGTTCTGCCAAACACGCGCCGCTGACGAGACCGACGTATCCGGTTCCGATGACGCTGATGTTCATTGGTCGGCCCCTTCGCGGTTGCCCGCGTACCAAAGCATGGTGCGACGAAGGCCTTCGTCCAGGCTGACGGCCGGGGCGTAGCCGATCTGTTCGCGGGCCTTGCTGATGATCGGGCAGCGGCGGTTCGGGTTGTCGACCAGGTACGCCGCTTCTTTCGCCTGCTGGAGAACGACTTGTCCCTTGTAGCCGAACAGGTCCTTCGCGATCGCGATCATCGTTCGCGCCAGCTCGGCCACACTGATCTCGGGCGTTTCGGTGCCGATGTTGTAGGGCTCACCCGGGCCGCCATTGACGAGGACCTTGAGGTAACCCTGGATGCTGTCGGCCGAGTAGCAGAACGTGCGCGTCGGGCTGCCGTCGGACAGCATCACGATGTCGCGGTTATTCAGGATGTCACGGGCGAAGTCCGGGATCAGCCGGCCGTCAGTAATCTTCAGGCCGGGGCCGTAGTTGTTGAACGGGCGGGCCATCTTCACCGGGATGTTGTGCTGCTTGGCGAAGTTCACGCACAGGGTTTCGCCGTAGCGCTTCGCCTCGTCGTAGCAGGCGCGCGGGCCGGTGCAGCTGACAAGGCCGCGGTAGTCTTCGGCCGTCGGAATGTTGGCCGGGTCGGGGTCGCCGTAGATTTCACTGCTGGAAAAGAACAGGAAGCCGCGTACGGGGCGGGCGGTGTCTTTTTGCTTCAGTGCGTGGTCGAGCAGGTTGCGCAGGCCATTGATGTTGGCGTCCATCGTGCCGATCGGGTCTTTCCGGTAATAGACCGGCGAAGCGATCGAGGCGGCGTGGATGATCCAGTCGCTCGCGGGCATCTCGGCCGGCAGCGGTTCCCGCAGATCGAAACGCTGGAAGGCCACTTCCTTCCGGCCGATCAGCGTCTCCAGCCATGGCGGCAGGCCGCGCGACAGGTTGTCGAACACGGTCACGCCGATGCGCTGCGAAGCGTCAACGGTCGTGTTGAAGTGCGTGAGCGTCTGGACCAGGTAGTAACCCAGAAAGCCCGCCCCGCCGGTGATAAGCACAGACGAGCCGGCCATCTTCGCCAGTTCGCTTTTGAGCGAATGGCGAAGTGCCTCCAGGTCCTGATGAACGATTTCGGTTGCGGTCTGCATGTGTAATTAGTCCAGGATCTGCGGCTCGGGCAACGGCACGATGAACTTGCCGCCCCAATGGCGGACGTGTGCCATCTGCCTCATCACTTCGTCCTTCAGGTTCCAAACAAGCAGGAACAGATAGTCCGGCTGCGTATTGTTGATCTCGTCGGGCGACAGGATCGGAATGCGCGTGCCGGGCAGATAGTTGCCTTGCTTGTGTGGGCTGCGGTCGACGGTGTAGTCGATGAAGTCGGTGCGGATGCCGCAATAGTTCAGCAGCGTGTTGCCCTTGCCGGGCGCACCGTAGGCGGCGATCGTTTTGCCGGCCCGTTTGGCGTCGATCAGGAACTCCAGCAGCTTGCGCTTGGTCTCACGGACCTTCTCGCCGAAGGCTTCGTAGTACGCCAAGTCGTTCGTGCCGATGGCGGCTTCATAGTCCCGCATAGCCGCGACACGTGACGACGTTTCGTGCTTGGCCTCGGTATGACAGCCGTACACGCGGATGGAGCCGCCGTGGTTAGCTATTTCTTCGACGTCGAACATCCGCAGGCCGTGGGCGGCGAAGATCTTCTCGACCACGGTCATGGACAGGTAGCTGAAATGTTCGTGGTAGATCGTGTCGAAGTAATTGTTTTCGATCAGCTTCGAGAGGACCGGGAACTCGTACGTGATCACGCCGTTGTCGGCCAGCAGCAGCTTCGCGCCGCCGACGAAATCATTGATGTCCGGCACGTGCGCCAGCACGTTGTTTCCCAGCAGGAGGTCGGCCGGGCCGTATTCCTTGCGGACTTGTTTTGCCGTGTCACGGCCGAAGAAGACGTTCAGGGACTTCACACCCTTCTTCGCGGCGGCGGCGGCGGTGTTGGCGGTCGGCTCAATGCCCAGACACGGCACGCCGCGCTGGACGAAATATTGCAGCAAATAGCCGTCGTTGCTGGCGGTTTCGACCACGAAGCTGCTCTTGTTCAGGCCGAAGCGGTCGCTCATCGCGCCGACGTAGTGGCGGGCGTGGGCGAGCATCGTTTCGCTGAAACTGCTGAAGTAGGCATAGTCGCCATCGAAAATCTCGTCGCGAGCGACGTACTGCGGCAGCTGCACCAGAAAGCAGCTGTGGCAGACGTAGGCGTGCAGCGGGTAAACGCTTTCGGCGTGATTGAACTGTGCCGGCGTGACGTGCCGCTGGCAAAGCGGGCTGGTGCCGAGGTCGACGAACGTGTGCGTCAATGGCGTGGCACAAAACCGGCAGGCTCGGCCGGACGATAGATCGAGTGTGGGTTCGGCCATGGCGACATAAGTGCCATCGACCCGATTGGGATGTGACTGAACCTCACACCCGGCAGATCCGCAGGATTGACGCCGCGTGTGATCGCAAACACACTTCGGCACATGGAATGGACCGCCGATAGTGTGATTGAGTCATTTGAGGCCGCGAAGGAGGAGAATCTCCTCGATAAGTATCGGACCGGCCAAGTGATCGAACTGCCGGCCGACCATGAGGTCTGGATGACCGGCGACATCCACGACCACCGCACGAACTTCAAAAAGCTGCTGTCGGCCGCCCAACTCGACGCGAACCCGAATCGGCACCTGATCCTGCACGAACTGATCCACGGCGACCACTTCGACGACAAAGGCCGCGAGGATTCCTGGAAACTGCTGCACCAGGCCGCCGAGCTGAAGAATGACTTTCCAGACCAGGTGCACTTCCTGATGGCCAATCATGACCTGGCGCAAATTCACGGCGAAGGCATCATGAAAGCCGGCCTGAGTGTCTGCGAGGCGTTCAACAAAGCGATCACCCGCGACTTCCCCACCGGCGACATGTCCGTGCAGATCGCGATCACAGAGTTCCTGCTGTCGTTGCCCCTGGCGATCCGCTGCCCCAATGGCCTGTGGTTCAGCCACAGCATCCCGGCGGACGATCAGATCGACGGCTTCGATTACAGCGTGTTCGAACGCACGCCCCTGACTCCGGTCGATTACAAGAAACGCACCGGCCCGGTTTATCAGCTCATTTGGGGACGTAAGTATTCGCCGGAAGGTGTGGCGAAGTTCGCGGAGAAGGTCGGCGCGAAAGTGATCGTCACCGGCCACCAGCCGCAGGAAAGCGGCAGCACGACCGTTGGTGATAATTTGCTGATTGTCGATTCATCCCACAATCAAGGCGTGTTCCTGCCGATGACGACGAGCGACGAATACGCCGCGGAGGATTTGCAGTACCGACTGAGGAAGTTCGTGGCAGTGGACTTAGACGACGCTTGATGCCACAGGGCGGGCACTGCCCGCTTTTTCGAACCGACGTTCACTGCCCCTTCTGCCGCCACACCGGATCGTGGGCCGCTTCACTGGCGTGTTCGAACCAGCGTGTCATCGTGGTCTTTCCCTGCGTGTTGAACAGGAACGCCTCACGGCCCTGGATGTGCAGATCGCCGAAGAAGCTCTGGTTCCAGCCGGTGAAGGGGAACCACGCCATCGGTGCCGGCACGCCGATGTTCACGCCGATCATGCCGGCGTTGAAGTGCCGCTTAAACTCTCGTGCGGCGTAGCCGCTTTGCGTGAAGATCGACGCGCCGTTGCCGTACGGACTGTTTCGTCCGATCTCGAGCGCGTCCTTGAGACTGTCGCTGCGGATAACGCTTAAGACAGGGCCGAAGATCTCATCGGTCGCCACGCGCATGTCAGGTTGCACGTGGTCGATCACGCTGGGCCGCAGGAAGAAGCCTTCCGTCGGCGCGTTCTTTCGGCCGTCCAGGGTTACCTTCGCCCCTTCGCCGGCACCGATGTCGAGATAGCCGGCCACCTTGTCGCGGTGCTGCGCGCTGATCAGCGGGCCCATGTCGACGTCCGCGCCGCTGTCGGTCGGGCCGACGGTCATTTTCGAAGATTTGTCGATCAGTCGCCCCGCCAATTCGTCGCCGACGCCGCCAACCGCCAGCGCGACACTGCCGGCCATGCAACGCTCGCCGGCGCAGCCGAAGGCGCTGGCCTGCAGCGCGGCGACGGCCTGATCCAGATCGGCGTCAGGCATGATGATCAGATGGTTCTTCGCCCCGCCGGCCGCCTGAACACGTTTACCGTGACACGTGCCGGTTTCATAGACGTACTTCGCGATATTCGTGCTGCCGACGAAGCTGACGGCCTTCACCAGCGGGTGGGTCAGCAGCGTGTCAACGCATTCCTTGTCGCCGTGGACGACGCTGAACACGCCCGCGGGGCAGCCGGCTTCCATCATCAGCTCGGCCATCAGGTTCGCGGTGAGCGGCACCTTTTCGCTGGGCTTGAGTACGAAGCAGTTGCCGCACGCGAGAGCCACTGGGAACATCCAGAGCGGCACCATCGCGGGGAAGTTGAACGGCGTGATGCCGGCGCAGACGCCGATCGAATGGCGGACCGTTTCCGCGTCCACGCCGCGGGCCAGTTGCGGCAAGGCTTCGCCCATGAGCAAGCTGGGCGCGCCGCAGGCGAACTCGACGACTTCGATGCCGCGCTGCACGCCCGCCCGCGCTTCGGCCAAAGTCTTGCCGTGTTCGCGCGTGACGGTCATCGCGACGCGATCGAAGTTTTGCATCATCAGCTCGCGGAAGCGGAACAGCAGGCGGGCGCGTTCCACGACCGGCGTTTCGCTCCAGCCGAACCATGCCTCGTGGGCGGCGGTGATGACGGCGGCTGTTTCGTCCGCGGTGCAGAGCGGGACTTGCCCGATCGTCTTGCCCGTCGACGGATTGAACACGTCGCCACGCCGCGCCGACGCACTGCTGCGCCATTGGCCGGCCTGGAGGTATTGAATCGGCGCAGCAGTGTCGGGAGTGGAAGCGGGAGTCGTCACAGCGGACATCGGTAAGTCTCCGAAATACGAACAGGGCGCAAGGCGCGGCGGATTGGGCCAACGTAGCAGGCGCGGCGGACGGGTTCAAGAAATCTTAACAGTAGCGGTGATTTTTCTTTACAAGCAATCGGCCATTGCTATCTTGGCCCGGTTGCACCGCGCCAGCGGCGAACGGGCCGAACCACCCGCGCTGGCCAAGAAGCCACTGCCTCGCATCCATTCGTTTTTCAGCCCGGCCGTACGATCGTGCGTTGCCCGCGCTGTGTCCGCCGATGTCCGCGATCCAAGAGCACCCCACAGATGAGCGCCTCCGAAGCCGTCCGCAAGCACAAGCAGTACCTGTTCCCGGCCGTCACGATGTACTACCAGGAGCCGATCGCCCTGGTGAAAGGTGAAGGCGACTACGTCTGGGACGACCAGGGCAAAAAGTACCTCGACGCGTTCGGCGGCGTGCTCACCGTCAGCATCGGCCACGCTAATCCGAAAGTGGTGGATGCGATTGTCGGTCAGGTCAAACAGATCAGCCACACCAGCACGCTCTACGCGAACGAGCCGCAATCGAACCTGGCCGAGAAGCTGGCACAGATTTCGCCGGGCAATCTCAGCAAAACCTTTTTCACCAGCAGCGGCACCGAGGCCAACGAAACGGCCATCAACGCCGCCCGCGCGGCCACCGGGCGCATGGACGTCATTACGCTCCGCCACAGTTACAGCGGCCGCAGCGCACAGACGCTGGCCGCGTGCGGGCAGAGCAACTGGAAGAAGATCCCGCTGCCCGTCAGCGGTATTCGCCACGCCCACGCGCCCTATTGCTACCGTTGCCCGTTCGGCGCGACAGACAACAAGAACTGCAGCCTGGAATGCGCGAAGGACATCGAAGAACTGATCCAAACCGAAACGGGCGGCGAGATTGCCGCGTTTATGGCCGAAACCGTCATCGGTTCCGGCGGGTTCATGGTGCCGCCGAAGGATTACTTCAAGGTCGCCACCGGTATCGCTAAAAAATACGGCGGCCTGTTCATCTGCGATGAAGTCCAAGCCGCCTGGGGCCGCACCGGGACGCACATGTTCGGCATCAGCCACTATGACGTGAATCCCGACATCATGGTCAGCGCTAAAGGCATGGGTAACGGCGCGCCGGTCGCCATGACCATTGCCACGCCGGAGGTAGCCGATAAGTTTCCCGGCGTCACGTTCGCCACCTACGGCGGCAACCCGGTCAGCATGGCCGCGGCGATGGCGACGATTCAGTACGTCGAAGAAAACAATTTGCTCGAAAATTGCCGGGTCGTCGGGGGTTATCTCGGCGAACGCTTCGCCGCGCTCAAGGAGAAGTACCCGATCGTCGGCGACGCCCGCGGCCTCGGCATGATGCAGGCGATCGAACTGGTCAAAGACCGCAAGACCAAAGAGCACAACCTGCCGGCGGTGCTGACGGTGTTCGAAGAAACGAAAAAACGCGGCGTCCTCCTCGGCCGCGGCGGCATCTTCG
>DASVSC010000282.1:0-2261 GCA_036388295.1 Tepidisphaeraceae bacterium
CACCTTCATCATCGCCGCGGCCATGACCGGCGGCGATTTGAAGATCACCAACTGCAACTTGAATCACCTGGTGGCCGTCGTCGATCAGCTGGAAAACATCGGCGTCACGCTCGAAGACCACGGCGAATACGTCCGCGTCACCCGCGCCGCGACGCTGAAACCTGCTGAACTGACGACGCAGCCGTACCCCGGCTTCCCGACCGACGTGCAGGCCCAGCTGGTCGCCCTGCTCTGTTTGGCGGGCGGCATGAGCGTGATCGGCGAACGCATTTTCCCCGAACGCTTCCTGCACCTGGGCGAACTCAACCGCATGGGCGCGCACGTCCGCAAGGAAGGCGCCACCGCGTTCATCCACGGCGTCGACCAACTGCAGGGCGCGACCGTGATGGCCAGCGACCTGCGGGCCAGCGCGGCCCTGGTGCTGGCGGGCCTGGTGGCCAAGGGGACCACACGCATCAACCGCGTGTACCACATTGACCGCGGGTACGAAAAGATCGAACAAAAGCTCCGCGCCGTCGGGGCCCGCATCGAACGTGTGAATGAGAAGAGCTAGTGGCTAGTGGCTAGTGGCTAGTGGCTAGTGGCTAGTGGCTAAGAAGTACAAACTCGGGCTCTTCGCTATTAGCCACCCGCTACTAGCTACCAGCTCTTTCGTTAAGGAAGGTTTTTATGTTGTCGTTCCAATCCCGCCAGCGGTTGATCTCGGCCTGTGTGGTTGCTAGTGCGAGAATCGCAGTAGCCGCCGAACCGACGGAACAGCCGGAGATCAAGCCGACGACCTTCATTCTCGGCGGTGACGCGAGCTACGCGTTCGACGCCGACATCGGCGACTTCGGCTCGTTCTCGGTCTTCCGCACCGGCGGCTCATTGTCGATCAACAGCCCGCTGAACGCCGCCGCTGACCTGCGCGTGGTGCTCGACGGCGAATACAGCCACTACTTCTTCAACGACTTTTCTGCCGTGCCCGGCGCGGACGGTTCGGACTCGCTCGACGCCTACCAGTTCGGCGTCCGCCCGAGTTACTCGCACTATTTCAGCCCGAACTTCGGCGTTTTCGGCGGCGTCAGCGTGAACGCGGCGGGCATGGCCGAGGCGGACATCGGCGAATCGCTCACGTACGGCGTGTTCGCTGGCTTCAATTACCAGGTAGCGCCCAAGGTCTGGGTCGGCGCGGGCTTTGCCGTGACCACCGAATTGGAAGACGGGGCGTTCGCCGTCCCGCTGCTAACGCTCAACTGGGCCGTCACGCCGAACCTGCTGCTGTCGAGCGAAGGATTGGGCCTCAAGGCGACCTACACCATCGACGACGCCTGGGCGGTCTACATTCGCGGGCGTTACGAATGGCGTCAGTTCCGCCTCGACAGCGGCGAGGTGCTCAGCGAGGGCGTCCTGACCGACCAGAGCGTGCCGATCACCGTCGGCGTGACGTATGATCTGGACGACAAGCTGTCGTTCTCCGCCGAGGCGGGCGTGGTGGCGTACCGCCGGCTGGAGTTCACCGAAAGCGACGGCGACGAGTTCGGCGCCGACGAAGCCGACCCTGCCGGCTTCCTGAGCGTGCGCGTGCAGTACACGTTCTGAAGAAGCGAGCGGCCGGCGGCGGGCGGCGGGCAGCGGGAGATAGAACATCGTCTTGCTGCCTGCCGCCTGCCGCTTGCCGCTTGCCGCTCCCCGACTTGTCCACATGTTTCGCACACGTCCGGTAAAGTCGGGGACAGCGGGTTGAAAACAAAATCTTGAAGCCGCAGGCGTGCGGCGGGTGTGCCGAATCGAGCGGTGTGCACGATAAATCCGTGAAACATTGCCTTGATACGGTTCGTCTCGTGGGCTATTTTTGGACGCGTCACAGGATGATTCGGAAGGCGGGACGCGAGCGGACTGGGAAGGCCGCAAACGTCCGCACAATGCCCTGCCCGACCGGCCCTTCAAAAGCCGGCCCTCACTTCACGGACGAAGTACTCACGGATGAGTCGTTGACTCTGGTTGCCCGGACCGCCGGGGAAGCCCGCTCGCGTTGTTTGCGATCGGGACGGCGGTCGGTCGGCCGGTGCGTGTCGGTGGCGATTTGTGCCACAGGCGTGGGCCGGCCCCGGAAGGAGTGCCTCCGTGAGCTTTCTCGCCATTGATGATTCACAGCTGTCGCGTCTCACCCAAGCCATTCAGGACCGTGTCGGTCATCAGCGCTATCAGGTCTGGTTCAGCAATTCGACGCGATTCGATTTGAAGCAGGACGCCCTGGAAATCAACGTCCCGAACGACTT
>DASVSC010000283.1:0-5697 GCA_036388295.1 Tepidisphaeraceae bacterium
CGAGCCTTTCCTGTTTCATTCCTTCCTGTCCGCCCCGCTCAACGCCGGGCTGTTGTCGCCGATGGAGATGATCCGCGCCGCCGAGCGCCGTTTCTACGACGGCCTGGCTCCATTGAACTGCGTGGAAGGGTTCATCCGACAGATCCTCGGCTGGCGCGAGTACGTGTACGGCATCTACTGGTCGTTCATGCCCGAATACCGCGAACGAAATGCCCGCGGCAGCACCCGGCCGCTGCCGCAACTGTTTCGCGACGGACAGACGAAGATGAACTGCCTTCGCCAGTGCGTCGGCCAGGTGATCGAGCATGGCTACAGCCATCACATTCAGCGCCTGATGGTGATCTGCAACTTCGCCACGCTGGCAGGCGTCAATCCGCAGGCGATGACCGACTGGTTCCTCAGCATGTACGTCGACAGCCACGACTGGGTTGTCACGCCGAATGTCGTGGGCATGGCGATGAACGCAGACGGCGGCACCATTGCCACCAAGCCGTACGTCAGCAGCGCGGCCTACATCAACCGCATGAGCGACTACTGCAAAACGTGCGCGTACGACCACCGCGCCCGCACCGGCGAAAATGCCTGCCCGTTCAACTATCTCTACTGGACCTTCCTGCAACACTTCCGCAGGCTGTTCGAGTCGAACCCACGCATGAAGATGGTGCTGAAGAATCTGGAGCGGGTTGAGACGCCTGAGATGCGTCAGATGATGCTGCTGCGCAAGACATTTCTGGAAGCCCTGCCATAATCAGCCCATGGCTGTGACCCGACTGGCCCCTTCGCCGACCGGCGCATTGCACCTCGGCAACGCGCGCACGTTCCTGGCGACGTGGGCGTTGGCCCGACAGCGCGGGTGGCGGGTGATCTTGCGCATCGAAGACCTGGACGGGCCACGCATCAAGCCCGAGGCAACGCAGCAGGCGATCGACGACCTGACGTGGCTCGGCCTGGATTGGGACGAGGGGCCGATCTACCAGACGCCGCGCCTGCCACGCTATCGCGAGGTGCTGGATCGTCTGATCGCCAGCGGCCATGTTTATCCGTGCGTCTGCACGCGGCGCGAAATCGAGCAGGCCGCCAGCGCGCCGCACGCCGAGGACGGAGCGGCCGTCTATCCGGGCACCTGCCGCAACCGAAGCGGTGCCGACGCCGGGACTGCGGCGGCCCGGTCGTCCGCCTGGCGTTTCGCGATGCCCGATATGACGTTCGAGTTCCGCGACGACTTCGCCGGCGTGCGTCGATTCGATTTAACGAAACAGCTCGGCGACTTCATCCTCGCCAAACCGGACGGCACGCCCGCTTACCAATTGGCCGTCGTGGTCGATGACCGCGACAGCGGTGTCACCCATGTCGTCCGCGGCGACGACCTGCTCGACAGCGTCCCCCGCCAAGCCCTGCTGTACAACGCCCTCGGCTGGGACGACGCGCTGCCCGCCTACACGCACCTGCCACTCGTCCTCGGCTCCGACGGCCGGCGCCTGGCCAAACGTCACGGCGATACGCGCCTCAGCACGTACCGCGCCAGCGGCTTATCCGCCGACCGTGTACGTGGCCTTCTGGCCGGATGGCTGGGGCTTGGCACGGTGAACGTCTGCTCGCCGCAAGAGATTTTAGACCGATTCGATTTGGCGAAGATCTCGCGCGAGCCGATCCGCATCGGGATGACTGGCGCGTTCGGAGTTAATAAGTTGCCGCAGATGAACGCGGATGAACGCAGATAAAACAGACAGTCAAAGCGAGACTCTTTTTTCATCTGCGTTCATCTGTGTCCATCTGCGGCTAATCTAGTTTTTCCATGTCCCGCGAACAGGACCTTCTCGCCATTCTCTCCGGCCAATCCAAAGGCCCGACGGCATCGCTCGCGCGCATCGGCCTGTCATTGATCGAGCCGTTCTACGCCTCGGCAACTCAGGCGCGCAACACCCTCTTCGACCGCGGCGTCAAGACCGTTCACGACCTCGGCCGGCCGACGATCAGTGTCGGCAATCTCACCACCGGCGGCACGGGCAAGACGCCGGTCGTGCAATGGCTCGTAAGGCAGTTCCTGAGCGCCCGCGTCCGCCCCGCCGTCCTGCTGCGCGGCTACCGCGCCAGGGACGGCGTCAGCGACGAGGCCGAGCTTTATCGACAGATCGACGGCGTCGAGGTTGAAGCCGATCCGGACCGCATTGCGGGGGCGGCCGCCGTGCTGAAGCGGTCGCCAGATGTCGGCGTCTTTCTACTCGACGACGGCTTCCAGCACCGCCGGGCCAAACGGGCGTTTGACCTCGTGCTGATTGACGCGACCAACCCGTTCGGCCACGACCACGTTCTGCCCCGCGGCCTCCTTCGCGAGCCGGCCGCCGGACTGCGCCGCGCCGACGCCATCCTCATCACCCATGCCGACGAACGCGACGATCCGCTGATGGCGCGGCTGCGATCATTGAACCCCACGGCCCCGGTTTACCGCTGCCGTCATTCGGTGCGAAGATTGATCGACGCGGACGCGCATTCGCTCGACACGCAAACGCTCGCCCCGGCCGCCGGTGTTGCCGGGATCGGCAATCCGGACGCGTTTTTTAACGACATCGAATCGACGTTCCGGCTGCCGTTGAGCCGTCGCATTGCCCTGCCGGACCACGCCGCCTACGACGCCGCGGCCGTTGATCGCCTGAACGAATCGCTGGCCGGCGTGCGGACGGTGGTGACGACGGAAAAAGATTGGGTCAAACTCCGCCGCCACGCCGGCCGGCTGGACGCGGCAATCGCCCGCGCGGTGCTGGAGCTCGATTTCGCCGACGGTCATGCGGACGCGTTGTGGCAGCAGATCGTTACCGCCGCGCAATAAAAAGGCCGCACGGTGGAGGGTTCTATACCGTGCGGCCTGGCGGAGGAGGAAACGAGGAGCGTTTACTCTCACGAGTATTCAGTTTTAGGGTCCCCATCGCTGGCGACGAATGACCTTTATCAAACCCTGTGCCGTGACCGAGGCGCGGCCATAATTTCTCTAAAGCCGGCGTAGCTGCCCGGAAATCCGCGTTATGATGCCGGTCGTCCGTTGTCCGCCGTCGCGCATCCGTGCAGCGTGCGAGGCAATGCCCAGCAACTGCGCATGAGCGTCGGACGGCCCCGATGAACTGTCGTACACCACCATGAATTGCAAGAAACCCTCCGCCTTTTCGTTCGCGTCGCACCTCATCCCGCTGCTGGCCCTCGGCTTAGGCGGCTGCGGCATGCTTGGCACAGAATCGCCGGCGCTGAACACGCCGACCGCCACGGACAACAACTCGGCCACGACGCCGACGCCGGTGAATCGTCCCGACCTGCTGACGGCCGCAGAACTTTCGCAAACGGTCCGGCCGCTGACGTCGCCGGTGACCTTGTCGGCCGGCCGCAGTGAATGGGTCAGCGTGGTGCTGCGCGTGCGTACGCCGGGCGTCGGCCGCGCGGCCACGCTGCGGCTGCCGGGCTGGACGGCGGGCACGCAACGCCTCAAGGGCCGGTCGCGCGTTTACCAGGTGCTGTCGATGCCGCTGGACGTGAACCGCGCGGCTTACGTCCGCCAGACCGGCCAGGCCGTGGCGGCCGAAACGTTGCCGCGGGCGCTGCTGCCGGTCACGGTTCAGGACGGGCGGATCGATCTGACGAAACTGCGCGACCCGAAGAAGCCGACCGACCCGAACGGCACGGCCGTCGACACCGACGTGCTGCTGTGGATCGACCAGCGCGTGGCCATCGACGCCACGCCCGGCCATTACGACACGACCTTCGCCTGGCAGACCGATGCGACCGGCCAAGGCGCGGCCGCCACACCGGCCGAGACGCGTGCGACGGTGACGGTCGGCCTCGACGTGGCGGATTTTGTCGTCCCCGACGACCGGCACCTCAACATGGTCGCCGACTTGCCGTGGGAACGGTTGCGCCGCCTCTGGCCGGAACATTTCGAAGCCGTTCGGCCGCAATTGCTGAGCCGTCGCGACAAGGACGCCGCGGGTGCCGTCGCGACTTTGGACGGCCTCGTCGCGTTGGCGCAGGAACACCGCGTGCAGGTGCACATTCCGCGCCTGCAGCCGGTGGTGAAGTGGAAGCCGGGCCAGCCCGTCGTCATCGACTGGGAAGATTACGACGCACTCGTCGGCCCGTGGCTGAGCGGACAGGCCTTCACGGACCGCGTGCCGTTGGGATTCTGGGCCTTGCCGCGCATTGATTACCTTTCGAACCGGCCGGCCGCGTCGCAGGTGGAATATTACGCCAGCGCCGCCGCACACTTCGACCAGCGCGACTGGCTGCGGCTGTCGCCGGTGATCTTGACGAAAGAATCTCCCGGCCGGGCGAACGTGACGGAGCGCGTGCTGCTATCGGCCGAGGCGTCGCGCGTGTTGCGGGCGCACCCGCGCGTGCGCGTGATGCTGCCGCTGGAACCGGCCGAGGCACAACTGGCTAGCGACCGCAGCCCCGACCTGATCGACCCGACCGCCAGCGGCCGACTGAACTGCGTCGCGCCCGGCCTGATCAGCGACTCGGCCCTGCTCACCTGGCCGAAAGAATTGGAGCGGCCGCAGAACTGGCTGCGCACGGACTTGTCGGGCCTGATCCCGTACACCGGTGCGGGCGGCGACGAGAGCGACGTGCGCGTCTGGTCGTGGGTGGCGTTCCTCCGCCGGGCGAATCTGATCCAGTGGGACGCCTGCCTGCCCGTCGAGCGAACGCCCGAGATGCCGGCCGACCCGAATGAACTCGTCTGGTTCTATCCCGGCAGTTGGTTCGGCGTCGACCAGCCCGTTCCCACCGTGCAACTCAAATGGCTCCGGCGGGCCCAGCAGGACTTCGAATACCTGCGCCTGGCCGACCAGCGCGGCAGCCTGCTGAGCGTCCTGCCGATGGCCCGGCTGCTGGCCAAGCCCGTTGAAATCCAGCCCGGCCAGTCGCCGGACCCGGTTTACGGCCTGCTCATCGGTACCGCCAACACCAATGCCTGGGCCGCCCTGAAACCGCTGCTCACGCGAATCCTGCAATCCCGCGGCCCCGGCATCACGCCGGACGAAACGGCCATGCGGGAGATCGATCAGCAGACGTTGCGCTGGATGGAGCCGTTGGAAAAGCCCGTGATTCTTCCCCGCCGTACCGAATGGCAGGTCGCCACGCCGCCGCCGGGCGAAGTCGGGCCGTGGGTGAATCTGCTGCTGAGTTTCGACCTGTACAACGCCAGCGACACCACGCCGGAGCGGAATCAGCTTAGCTTCACGCGCCTGTCGCCCGGCTGGATCGTGCAGCCGCAGCCGACGGAGATACCGAAACTGTCGATGTTCCAAGTCGTGCCGCAGGTGCTGCTGGCGCGCCTCGATCCCGGGCGGGTGAACTCCGCCGTGCACCCGCCGGTGCGCATCGAATACCGCAGCGGCCAAACCGGCGCGACGACACCGTTGGACATCGTGGCCCCCGTCGCCCGCAGCACCCGCCGCACCGCCCCGCTGCTGATTAACGGCAGTCTCGACGACTGGGTCAGCGACGACGCGCTGCAGGGCGGCCCGCTGGTGAAGTTCATGAGCCGCCCGGCCGTTCAATCGCACGCGTTGGAGTACGCTTCGACCAAAACCGAAGCGTTCAGTGCGTGGGGCGACGACGACTTTTACTTAGCCTTCCGCGCCGACGGCCTCGGCGGTGCCGGCCGGGTGATTGCCGGGCGCAATTTCGTGGACTACCAGCAAGGCCGCGCCT
>DASVSC010000284.1:0-24923 GCA_036388295.1 Tepidisphaeraceae bacterium
GCCTGCGCGAAACGCTCAGCCGCGTGAAGCCGGAAGAGGTTTATAACCTTGGTGCACAGTCGCACGTGCGCGTCAGTTTCGACCAGCCGGTGTACACGGTGCAGGTCGATGCCCTCGGCACGATGAACTTCCTGGAAGCCATCCGCGACGTGCAGAACAACACTGGCAAAAAGATTCGCTTCTACCAAGCCAGCAGTTCGGAAATGTACGGCAAGGTGGTCGAGACGCCGCAGACCGAAACCACGCCCTTCTATCCCCGCAGCCCGTACGCCTGCGCGAAGGTTTACAGCTTCTGGCAGACGCTGAACTACCGCGAGGCGTACGACCTGTACGCCTGCAACGGCATCCTGTTCAACCACGAATCGCCCCGCCGTGGCGAGACGTTCGTCACGCGCAAGATCACCCGCGCTGCCGGCCGGATCAAAGAGGGTTTGCAGAAGAAACTGTTCCTGGGCAATCTGGACGCTAAACGCGACTGGGGCTTTGCCGGCGACTACGTCGACGCGATGTGGCGCATGCTGCAGCAGGAGACGGCCGAGGATTACGTGATCGCTAC
The DNA here is from genome assembly GCA_036388295.1 of Tepidisphaeraceae bacterium. Taxonomy (GTDB): domain Bacteria; phylum Planctomycetota; class Phycisphaerae; order Tepidisphaerales; family Tepidisphaeraceae; genus RYN-431. Next base: position 557 of record DASVSC010000284.1, read on the forward strand.
CGGCGAAACGCACAGCGTGCGCGAGTTCCTCGACGAAGTCTTCGGCCACCTGGAATTGAACTGGCAAGACTACGTCGAGACCGACCCGCGCTACCTGCGTCCGACCGAAGTGGACCTGCTGCTGGGCGACCCCGCGAAGGCGAAAAAGCAACTCGGCTGGACGCCCAAGATCACCTTCAAGGCCCTCGCCAAGATGATGATCGAAAGCGACTGGGAAATGGCCAAGCGCGAAGCCTACATGGCGAAGCGGAAGTAACTGATGGACCTGCACAGCAGCGATAAGATCGTCATCACCGGCGGCGCGGGCTTCCTCGGCTCGTTCGTGATCGAGCGACTGCGCGAGATCGGCTTCAACAATCTATTCGTGCCCCGCCGTGCCGATTTTGATCTGACACTCGAAAGCGACGTCGAGCGCCTGTACGCCGAGCAGAAGCCGAACGTGGTGCTGCACCTGGCGGCGGAAGTCGGCGGGATCGGCGCGAACCGCGACAACCCGGGCCGGTTCTTCTACGCCAACATGGCGATGGGCATGCACCTGATCGAGCACGCCCGGCGCAATGGCCTGAAGAAGTTCGTGCAGACCGGCACAATTTGTGCGTATCCGAAGTTCACGCCCATCCCGTTCCGCGAGGACGAACTCTGGAACGGCTATCCCGAGGAAACCAACGCCCCGTACGGCGTGGCGAAGAAGGCGCTGCTGGTGATGTGCCAGGCCTACCGCCAGCAGTACGGCCTTGACGCGATCTACCTGCTGCCGGTGAACCTGTTCGGCCCGCGCGACAACTTTCACCCGCAGAGCAGTCACGTCATCCCCGGCCTCGTCCGCAAATGCGTCGAAGCGCGTGTGAAAGGCGTCGACCACATCACCGCCTGGGGCACCGGCTCGGCCAGTCGTGAGTTCCTGTACGTCAAGGACGCCGCCGATGGCCTGGTGCAATCGATGCTGAAGTACGACAGCCCGGAGCCGCTCAATCTGGGCAGCGGGCGTGAGATCACGATCCGCGACCTGACGCAGTTGGTCGCAGACCTCAGCGGCTTCAAGGGCCGCATCGAGTGGGACGCGACGAAACCCGATGGCCAGCCGCGCCGCTGCCTGGACGTCAGCCGGGCACTCACCGCGATGGGGTGGCGGTCGACGACCACGCTCGAAAACGGCTTGCGTGAGACGATCGCGTTTTTCGAAGCACACGCCGACGCGCCGCCGGAACGGGTTTATTGACTCGGGTCGTGCAGAGATCTGTCACGGGCCTGTCCGAAACGGCTGCGTGGGACCTGACAGGCCCGCTGAAGCGGGCCGTGCCTCAGTGTTCATATCAGCATTCACGTCCGAGAATAACCGTGACGGCGGGTTTGCAAACTCACCGCTGATGCGCCGAACGACAAAGTGCCGCTGGTCCTTATGAGTGGCTAAACTACCGGCATGAGAGTCGTACCCGCCACCGGCGGCATCGCAGGAACGAACTGCTATCTCGTCGCCGACGAGGCCTCCGGGGAGTGCGTGCTGTTCGACGCCCCCGACCACACCGTCGGCCCGCTTCTGGAACAGGTTCGGGCCAATGGCTGGCGGCTCGTCGGCCTTTGGCTGACGCATGGCCATTTCGATCATGTTGCCGACCATCAGTTGGTGCGGGACGCGTTTCCTACAGTGAAGATTTTGATCCACCCGCTCGACGAGCCGAAGCTGACGACGCCGACGACGCGCTTCTTCCAGTTGCCCTTCGTCATCCCGCCGGGCCACGCGGAAGGCCTGATCCACGACGGCGACACGCTGCGCTTCGGCGGCCTGTCGTGCCGTGTGATCCACACGCCGGGCCATGCGCCCGGGCACGTCTGTTTCTACTTCGAAGGCCAGCAGATCTTGATCGGCGGTGACCTGATCATCGGCGGCGCGGTCGGCCGGTACGATCTGCCCGACTCGAACCTTGATGACCTCGTCAGCAGCGTTCGGCGCGTGATGCTATTGCCGCCCGAAACGACGCTCCTGCCGGGCCACGGGCCGAGCGGGACGCTCGGCGACGAGATGGCAGTCAATCCGTATGTGCGTCAGATCGTCGAATCGACGTCGGCGTAGCGCCGCGAAGTCGCCGCAGTGTCACGATTGGGACGCTTTTTATCGATCCTTCATACGCCACGATTAAGGTGAGTGTCGGGAGAAGTATGGAGAAATTGCTGTACGGCATTATCGCGGTCTTGTGGACTGTGCTGGTCGGGGCCTCGGCCTTCGCCGGCGATGTTCGGATCCCGAACCCGGCAGAATCTGATCTCGTCAGCGCGTCCTCGGCCTTGGTAACGCCCGTGCGTGCCGCCGTTATGGACGCCAACCTGCGCCCGGCCGTTCAGCTCGGCAATGGCAGCGGGGCCGAGATATTCGGGGCCCTCATCGTCGGCGGCCTGCTCCTGCGGAACGCCCGACGCCGACGCCTGCTGTAGCCGTCGCGGAAGGGTTACACCTTCTGCAGTTCGGCCATACGCTTTGGCGGGAGTGGCTTACGCGTCTTGATCAATTCCATGAACGCATCAAACAGATAGGCCGCGTCATGCGGGCCGGGGCTGGCTTCGGGGTGGTACTGCACGCTGAACATGGGCAGCGTCTTGTGGCGAAAGCCGGCGACGGTCTGATCATTCAGGTTCACGTGCGTCACGACGCCGCCGCTTTTTTCCAATGAAGCGCGGTCGACGGCGAAGCCATGGTTCTGACTGGTGATTTCCACGCGGCCGGTGTCCATATTCTTCACTGGCTGATTGCCGCCACGGTGGCCGAACTTCAGCTTGTACGTTTCCGCGCCGACCGCCCGAGCCAGCAGCTGATGGCCGAGACAGATGCCAAAGATCGGCACCTCGTTCATCACGCTTTTGATGGGGTTCACCGCGTAATCCAGCACGGCCGGGTCGCCCGGACCGTTGGAAATGAATAGGCCGTCCGGCTTGTGACGGCGAATGTCGTCGGCCGTCGCGTCGGCGGGCAGTACCGTCACCTTCACGCCGCGCTCGGCCAGGTGGCGCAGGATGTTCTGCTTCGCGCCGCAGTCGATCGCGACGACGTGAGCCCCGTCGGCTCGCAATGGCGTACCGAACTTCCACGGCTGATCGAAATCTTCTGACCAGCCGTACGAACATTCCGGTTTAACCGCCTGCACCCAATCCGCGCCGGCCATCGTCGCCCCAGAACGGGCCCGTTCGACCAGCTTCGCATCATCGCGCGCTTCGGTCGTCAGGATGCCGCGCATGGCACCGGTGATCCGCAGGCGACGCGTCAGGGCCCGCGTGTCGATCCCTTCAATGCCGAGAATGTTGTTCCGCTTCAGATACGCGTCAAGGCTTTCGCGGCTGCGATAGTTGCTGGCCACCGGCGACAATTCCTTGATCACCAGGCCGCTGACGTGCGGCCGTTTGCTTTCGACGTCTTCGGCATTGATGCCGTAGTTGCCGATCAGCGGGTAGGTCATCGTGACGATCTGCCCTTTGTAAGAAGGGTCGGTCAGGATTTCCTGATAGCCGGTCATCGACGTGTTGAAGACGACTTCGCCCTCACTGGTGCCATTCGCGCCGAACGCGCGGCCGGTGAATACGGTGCCGTCTTCCAAGGCGAGCTTTGCGGTCGGGCGGTCGGTCATTGCTGCCGATTATAGGAAAAATCTGGTCGATGACGAACCATTCGGGAGCGAGGCCGCGGATTTGCGCCGAAGAGAAGGAAAGTGCGACGCGTCTGCGTTCGTCTGCGGCTAATTCGCTTTCCGAAGAACGGCCGGTTCTATCCAGTTGAGCCGGTCCTGAACGTCGTAACCTTGGCCGTAATCGACTTCCAGCGTCAGCGTTTTCACGCCGGCCAGGTCGACTTCGATCAGCGGCGATAGCACGCCGGACCGGAAGCCTTTGATTTCGTGCACGATCCTGTCATCCGCGAGCACCCGCACATCCACATCCGCCCCGTCGGCGTTGCCGTCGATGGCGTAGCGGGTGCGGAAGCGGCTGTCGCCCGGCTGCAGGGCGAACACCAGTTTCGAGCGGCTGTGCACGCCGATGCCGTGAGCGTACGTGACGCCGCCGAAGCGGATCGGACGGCCGACGACGCTGCTGTCGAATCGCGCGGGAAAATCCCCGTCGAGGTACGGCGTGTGGACCGATTCGGTCGGCTCGCGCGCCGACAGCCACGCCAGCGGGCCGCCGGTGTGTTCGATTGATTCGATCTGCGCCAAGGGGACGTCGATGTCAGTACCGGCAGACGTGCGGAGGGTGAGACGTTCCTTCGCGACAACAACCTCCTGGCACGCGACGGCGCTGCCGCCGGCCACACGAACCAGGAATGCCGACGGCGCAACGGCTTTACGGCCGCCGGGCGGCGATGCGAACAAAATTGACGCGACGGCCATCGGCGCGACGCTCACGGGTTCACCGGCCGCGGGCGCAAACACGAAGGCGGAGTCGGTGGCGTCGGTGAGAATGCCGCGCACGCTGTCGCCGCTGACGAGTTTCGCCTGATCGTCCGGCCGCGCGTCTGCCAGGCCTTGTACCGTGGTGCGGTCACGCAGCACGGCCAGGACTGATTCCAATAGCACCGCCACGTCGCCGACGCCGTTGGTGAACCAGATCAGATTGGGCCCGTCCATGCGCCGCGGCGTGCCGACCAGCCGTGCCCCGCCCGTCACGCACAACACCAGCCCGGCCGGCGATTTCGAACGCTGGCCGCGGCCGAGTTGAACGAAGGACGTCATCGGGACCACGCGCTCAGCGCCATCGGGGGCGGCCACGGTCACGCCGGCTTCGGCGATCGACTTAAGCACGACGGATTCGGTCTTCAGGTCCGCCGTCGTCAGTGTCCACGTGTCCTGCGCGCGGGCAACACCCGCCAAGAGCACTAGCGCGATGCATCCACGAAAGGCGGTATTCACGATCCTGGCCCTTTACCGGAATAGACGGGCAGATAACGGTTCGGCATCTGCAGAATCAGCAGCGCCATGGCCGTGGCGTATTCTTCGTTGACGTCGCCGGTCCAGAGGCCGGTGGCCTTGTTCTGGCGCTGCAGCAACTGGTCGCGGATGGCGGGAAACCACGTCGCCCAGTCGCGGCCGCCCGCCTGGTACATCGCCTGCACCGCGTAATACTGGCCGTAAAAATAGCTGCCTTCGTTGTCGCTGCGGACACTTTTGCCGGGCACGAACTTGCGCAGGAAGTTCAGGCCGTTGGTGATCTCTTTGCCTTCGGAGATGCCGGCGTAAAACAGCGACGCCACGCCCGCGCCGGTGCGGGCGAAGCCGCTTTCGCCGCCATAACCTTGCTGGAGGCGGTAGGCGAAACCGCCGTCGCTGTTCTGGCAACGGCGGACGTATTGGATCGCGCGGTCGACCACTTCCTTCTCGACCTTGATGCCGGCGTCGCGCGCCCCGCGCAGGGCCATGATCTGTGTGATGGTGACACTGATGTCGGCGTCGACCGGTGCGGGCTGGTAGCGCCAGCCGCCTTGCTCATTCTGGCTGCGTTCGATCAGGCGGACGGCCTTTTGCAGCTTCTCTTTGACGCGCTCGTCGCCGGTCATGCCGTAGACTTCGCCGAGGAACAGCGCCGCGAACCCGTGGCCGTACATCGGGCTCGGGTCGGAATCGGCAGAAATCAGCCCGCTCTCCTGCGTCGCGCTGAGGACGAACGCCGCGGCCTTTTCCACTTCCACGCCGTACTTGCCGCGCCCGGGCAAATTGCCGGCCTGCATGTACGCCATGGCGCACAGCGACGCGATCGCCACCTGCCGTCCCATCGTGGTCCCGAAGCTGCCGTCTTTCTGCTGACGCTTGGCCAGCGCCTCCAAGCCGCGATCCACGGCGACGCGTGCTTCGGGCGTCAGTTCGCGCCCGTTCAACGGGCCTGCCGCGGGCGCTGCGGGCGCCGCGGGCGCGTCGGCGGCGAGGGCGCTAAGGGCCGACACGTGCAGGGTGGCAACGACCAGACGGGTGAGCAATGGGCGGGTTCGCAACGGTTTCATTGTACGCGCGTTACCGCTTTTTGCCGCCCTGATTTCCGAGCGCGCCGTAGTAGTCTTCGATGATTTTCCGGTACTGCTCCACGATCGACTCGCTGCGGCTATCGATCACCGCCTGCCGCACGCGCGGCGTGACGCTGCCCCATTCGGACGCCGTTTCCGTCAAATCCTTCAGATCCTTCGGCGGACTGCCGGCCGCGGCGTTCTGGTCGGCCGATCCTTGCTGCGCATTACCGTTCTGCTGGCCCTGGCCCGGCTTGTTCTGGCCCTGATTCCCGGCCGCCTGCGGGTCGCCCGGCTGGTTCGGCTGCCCGGGCTTACCGCTGCCCGACGAAGCCGACTGCTGTTGTTGCTGTTGGCTGTTTTTGAGAGCCTGGTCGATCAGGTCGTCGAGGTCCGTCAGGATGCGCCTCTGGATTTCCTGCGTCACCGGGCCGGGGTCGGTGTTGATGGCCAGGCGCTGGCGCGACCGGGCCATGCGCGTGCCGACGAGTTTGAAGTCTTTGTCGATCTTCTCCTGCTTCTTGGCCGGGTCGTCGCCGAGCAGGGTGTCCTCGAGGTCTTTTTGTTCCACGTCCGCCGCGGCCGCTTCTTCGGGCAGTTGGTCTTTGTTGTCCGGCTCGGCGCTCAGGCCGCCTTGCCCTTGCGAAGCCTTTTTCAGAAGGCTGTCGAGCAGGTTGCGCAGCTCGCCCTGGCGGTTGCCGAGGGACGTGAGGCGTTCGCCGTCGGGCTTGGGCTCGGCGGCAATTTTACCGGTAGACGTATTCACCGCCGACTGCAGCGACTTGAGCAACTTCAGTTCCGGCTCGGTCGGCATCTTCGGCGGCTGCTGGCCGCCCGCGCCGCCCTGTCCTCCGCCGGCGCCGGCGTTTTCAAACTTCTGCTCGGGCGGCTTTTCTTCCAGGTGCTTGATCATCGCCGTCAGCTCTTCGACGATGCGTTCCTGTTCCGCCTGCGTGGGGACGGCGGTTTTCGACGCGACCAGATCCGCGCCGACGGCGTCCATCGCATTTTTAATGTCGCGGTTCGCCCAGACGTAAACGATGCTGCCGAGCGTGCTGAGGTCTTCTTCGATCTTGGCCGTCTCTTCCGCCAGTTCCGCCTGCGTTTTCGGCAAGCGGGCGAGCGTGGGCCATTCGGTGCGGCGCACATTGCCCGCTTCGTCGCGGGCTTTTTCGACTTTCACGGTGTCGGCGTTGATCTGCTGCTGCCGCGCTTTGATCTTCACGTAACGCTCGCGGATGGCGTCTTTCTGCTGCTCCTGCTGCTTCTTGTCGGCCTCTTCCTTCTGCTGGTTGACCAGCGCCTTCGCCTCCTGCAAAGCGGCGAGAGCTTCGATCTGGTGCGGGTCGTAGGCCTCAGCGATCTTTGCGGCGCGCAGGCCGACGATGGCGCGTTCCATCTGCCCCGCCGCCCGGCCGAGGCGGGAACCGAGTTCGGCGGTCTGGGCTTGGCCGTCGGTCGTGCCGGCTAAATCGCGGGCGTTGCGGGCCGTCAGTTCCTGGGCCGTCGTCAGCAGGCGCGGCTCAGGGGGCTGAATCTGGTCCGGCTTACGCCGCGCGTCCTCGGTCAGCGTCGCGATCTGCTTCGGATCAACCGACTTCAACTTCTCCGGCCCCTGCAGCAGCAGACTGTCCAGGTTGTGGCCCGACTGGCGTCGCACGAGCGTGGCCACCTGTTCCTGCAACTGCGCCAGCTGGTCACGCAGGCGGGCCAGCTCGCGCTTTTGGGCCTCCTTCAACTCGCCGAGCACTTGTTCCAGGCCGAGTTCGACCTGCTTCTGGGTCTGCTGTGCGTTGGCCTGCTGGTTCTGCTGTGACTGCTGGGCAGCCCGCTTCTGGTCGGGCGCGACTTTGCTCTGCTCGCCCTGCTTGGCGGCGGCGGCCATCGCGTCGGCGCTGCTGGGGTCGCTGCGCTTCATCTGCTCGGCCTGCTTGCTCATCTGGTCGAGCGCCTTCTGCGTCCGCTCCGCCAGCTTGTTCTGGCGGTCGACGACGTTGTCGAGCTTCGCTTTATCGTCGGCGTTCAGGTCTTCGGCCTTTTTGCCCAGATTCGTCTTGGCGATCGCTTCGTTCGCCTGGCGCAGCTGACGTTGCTCGGCCAGGATCGCATTGATCTCGCCGACGCTGGCCTGCAGGCTGCCGACGGTGTCGAGCTTGGCCATGGCGCGGTCGAGTTGGTTGAGCGCCTTTTGCTGCTCCTGCTGGGCGGCCGACAGGTCAGCCTGCCGCGGCTCGGCGGCGCGGTCTTTTTCGCCCGCATTGGCTAGTGCCGCCGCCGCGTTCTTCATCGCCCCTTCGCCGGTCTGCACGAGCGTGTTGCGCACGTCGTCGGCCGTCTGTTTCAGTTCCTCGGCGGTCGAACGGTTTTCTTCCAGCCGGGCGATCGACTGCTGCACGCGGTCGCCGAGCTGCTTCGCGGCCGCGGCGGCGCTGGCCTGCTGCTGCGTCAGGCGCTGGGCGACGTCCTGGTCGCCGGCGTCGAGCTGCGGTTTGTCCTTCGTGTCCGTCTCCAGCTGCTGCGTCTCCTGCTTGGCGCGCTGCTGCGTGGTGCGAACGAGGGTCGCCTGCGTTTTGACCGAGCGCAGTTCGTCCGTCACCCGGCCGGCCAATTCGTCCTGGGAAACCAGCGTGATGCGCAGCTTCGGCGTGCCGACAGGGTCGTGGCGTTTTCCGCCGAGGTCGTAATTGTCGCGGGCGACGACGCTGTACTCAATCACGTCGCCGGCGACGAGTTGCAGCGGATTGAGCTCCCATTTGTAGTTCGCACGGAACCGCACGCGATCGCTCGAAGCATCGACCGGCTGCCACGACACGTCCACCGTCGGCTTCCCGCCCGTCAGCAGCGGCAGTTCCCATTTGCGCGGCGACGGCTGCAGGCGCTCGACGACCAACACCATCTCAGCAATGCCGCAATCGTCTTCCACGACGGCCTGCAGCGGGACGAACGCGGTCGGCGTGCGCTCTTCACTGCGCCGCGGGTTTTCCAGCTGAATCGCCAGATTCGTGTCGGGGCGCACGACGACTTCGTACTCTTCGAGCGCGGTGTTGGCGAAGCCGTCGGCGTCCACGGCGTGCACGCGGAACCGCCGCGACGCGTCAGCGACGAACGTGGCGACGGCAACGGCTTCCGATGGCCGCGACCAGTCCGCCGCGAGCGGCTCGGTCGGCTGTGACGTGGGCGCGCCGACACGTTGCAGAGTCGGGTCCGTCGTCCGTGTGCCGGCCGCGTACGATTTGTCGCGGCCGTTTAACGGCTTGTTGAACGTGACTTCGACGCTTACACCGCTTCCCTCGGCCGCGACGGCCGGGGCGTTGGCGAGTTCGACCGTCTGCGTCGGCCGGCCGACGGCGTAGGCTGGCGGCGTGACGCGGGCGACGATTTTACGGATCGCCAGGCGCGGCACGATCTGGATCGGCGCCAGTTCGCGCCGGTCGTCGCCGGCTTCCATCCAGACGCGCATCGTGCCGCCGGCTTGGCCGGGTTCTAAGCGGGCGTCGAGAGAGGAGGCGAAGCCGTTGTCCGCACCGCGTGACATGAACACCTGTTGGACCGGGCCGCCGTCGATCTGGTAGTACAAGATCGGCTTGATCGACGGCTGATCGCCCCGCCTGAGCATCGCCAGCACGTCAATCTTCTGCCCGACGGCCACCCGTGTCGGCGGTTGTCCGACCCAGTCGATCTGAACGCGTTTGGGCCACGGGCTGGCACTGAACGGCGTGACGAGGCGCGACGCGATCAGGCCGAGCGTGCTGCGGTCGAGCAGCAGGCCGGCGAGCAACAGGACGATGATCGCGGCGGCCAGCGCAGAACCGAGCGACACGACCGCCGGTTTGGCGACCACGGCTCGGCCGAGGTCGATTTGGCTGGCGATGCGGGTGGTCTGGTCGATCGTGCGCTGCTGCAGGACCGCGCTGCCGGGGTTGTTGCCCTCGACGAAGTTGATCGTGGAGCGGAGCCGGTCTTCGAACTGCGGGAAGGCCCGCTCCAGCCGGCCGGCGATATCGGAGAGCGACATGCCGACGGTGGCGGGCCGGGCGACGTAGCGGTACACGCACCACGCGACGGCGACGACGGCGGCGGTCATCGCCACCACCCGCGGCCAGGCGTACAGGTTCAGCAGGTAGTCGAGCGCGACGATCAGCAGCAGCAGCGTGAGCGCCGCGCCGATGACGATGCCGACGCCATAGGCCACGCTCAGCCAGCGGGCCCGGCGACGCACGGCGTCGATCGATTCGATCAATGCGGTCGGCGGCACAGTCACTCCTTAAACAACAGTCGTCACACCATCCCGAACCATTTCCGCAATACCCACTCGGCCGTCAGCACCATCGCGAACAAAACCAGCGCTACCGGGGCATTCCACACCGGCTGGTTGCTGATCACCGGCACACGGCGCTGCGCGCTGGGAATCTGAGGCAACTTGGTGGCCGCTTCTGTGAGTTCAATCACTTGGCCGCCGGTTTCGTTCGCCAGGCGATTCAGGCTGACACGGTCGACCTGCGGCGTATTCAATTCGAGTTTCGGCACACTGATTTCGACCGGCAGCGTCAGATCCCCGACGCCAGGAACCGGACCGGGTAATCTTACCGTGAACTTGCCCAGACGGTCTGCGGAAAAACTGGCCAAATACGTGTCGCCCCCTTCCTGTCGCACTAGCGTCTCCTGCCGGACGGCCGCGCCGTCGGCGTTGGTCAATTGGACGCTCAATTGTGGCGGAAGTTGCGTGAGCAGTTGCGGGTCGATGACGCGGAGAATCAGCCGCACCTGCTGGCCGAGATCATAGACGGGTTTCTGGCTCACCAGCGTGATCCGCCGCTGCCCAAGCTTGCGGCCGCCGGCGAGGAAGCGGAGCTGCTGCACCCAGAACGTGTCGAACACGCTTTCGCCGGTGTAGAAGCGCCATCGCCACGAATCATCGATGGCCAGAAACGCCGTGCGGCCCGCGCCGTACCGGCCGCTGACCAGGATAGGCGCTTTGCGTCCGTCGGGCCCGACGTCCGTCGGGTGCTCCGCCAGTGTCTCGCCCACGCCCGGCTTGGCCATCACGCCGCGGCTGTACCAGAACAGCGGCTGCCAGGTCTGCTTCAAGTACGTGTCGTTCTCGGCGCGGTCGGGGAAGAATCGGAACAAGCTGGAGTCGCTTCCCGCCTTCGTCAGCACGGGTCGAAACGCTTCGGCGATCGTGCCGCCCGCGGTGCCCCAGTCTTCGCTGGCGCTGCGGGTGACGTCGACGGGCAGAATCGCCTCGACCGGTGTTCCCTTCCACGCCGCCGGCGAAAACAGCGGCCCCGCCACCATGCCCAGCCCCCCGGCGCGTCGGCCGACGTAGTCGCTCAGCAATTGAAGTTGGTTGTCAGAAAACTCGCGCGGGTCGACGTCGCCGATCAGTACCACGTCGTATTCCAGCAATTCTGCGGCCGTCTCGGGGAAGCGTGTGATCGGCTTGTCGCCCTCCTGCCGGAAGTTCATGTCGGCCGACATCAGCAGGCAGGAAATGTCGACGGTTTTGTCGCGGATCATTCCCGTTTTCAGGTACCGGTAGTCCCATCGCGGGTAGCCGTCGACGTAAAGCACGTTGATCTTCGCGTCCAGCACGGCCAGTTGCAGTTCGCGCGTGTTGTCGCCTAAGTCGATCTCGCCCGGCAGCGGCTCGGCCTCGACGATCAAGTCTAAATTGCCCTGCTCCGCCGGCGTGAACAGCAGTTCGACTTCGGCCGGCGCTTCGCCGGTCGGCGTGAAGGTTTGTTCGACCGGCTTGCCGTCCGCACTGGTAACCGTCTTGCCGGTGGCCTTGCTCTTCAGCCGTACGACCACCGGCGTTCCACCGAGGCCGACGGCCCGCACTGTCGCCCGGATGTTCGCGATCTCGCCACTGAACACGACGTCCTGCGCGCTGACCTGCTGCACCTCAATATTCCGCGGCGGCCCTTCCGAACCGACCGGAATTGCAAAAACCGGCGCGCCGAAATCCTTCACTTCGTCGATGGCCGCCGCCAGGGACTGCTGCGGCATGTCGCGGCCGTCGGTCATCACGACCACGCCCGCGACACGACGGCCCTGCAAATCGCGCAGGATCGTCCGCACCGACGCCGCCACCTGCGTGTTCTGACCGCGCGGTGCAACATCCGGCACAGGCTGAGTGGTCGACGTAGCGACGGCGACCGCGTCGGAATTGAAGCGATAGAATTTCAGCTCGTGCGTTTTGGCCAGGTCGCGCAGCAAAGCCGCGTCGCGGGAGGCGAGCAGCGTCTGGATCGCCTCCATTCGCGTTTCCATTCGATCGCCGGCCGGCACGTCGGCCACGCGCATCGACAATGAATCGTCTATCGCGATGGCCAGCACGGACGGTTCCACGCGAGATTGCGTCAACGTGATGACCGGCCGGTTCAGCAGCACCAGTACGAGCGCGATCAGCGTCAGCCGCAGCCCGGCCAGCAGCACGCGGACCAGGTTGGACCGTCCTTCGCGTCGATAAACGTAAACAACTAACGCGATGCCGATCAGGGCCAGCACCGTGTTCCAGACGCCGCTGCCGATCGATTCGCCGCCCGGCCATTGCGGGTTGAAGCCGAGCGCGAAGTCCCCCTCCTGGCCAAGGAAGCCGCGGTCGAGGCCGAAAAGCAGTTCGATCAGTCGCTGCATGAATTACGTTCGCCGGTGGTGTCCGAACCGCATGGCCATGAAACATTCGACGCCCAGCAGAATCAGCACGACGGTCATCAGCGACCAACCGAAGTCGCGACGGTCCTGACTCACCAGCGTCGGCAGTTCAGCCGCTTCGAAGGCCACGTCGATGTTGCCGAGTGCCTGGCGGATCGCGTCGTCGGTCACCGCCCGGATGTCGGCCTCGTCGGCCGGCGGGTTCACGCTGATCGGCACGCTGTTGTTGCCGCCGGTCAGGGTGTAAACGCCCGGCTTTTCAATCGGGCGGGACTGGTAAAAAAGGGACCCGTCGGGCGTAGCGGTCTGTTCCAGTGGCTGATCGACATTCGTGGCCGGGTCGCGCAGTGTCGGCGTCCCGCCGAGCCGCCATGATGCCGGCAGTTGCAGCCGCTGGCCCGCCTCTAGGTTCATCCACCGCTCGCCGCCCCCCACCGTGCCGGCCAGCAGTTCGTGCATCAGGGCAACGTATGCGGGCTTGGCGGGAAAGTCGGTCCATTCGGCGTCAGCGCTGCTGGCGAAGAAGACCACGCGGCCGTCGCCGAGCGACTGCAGCGTCACGGCCGGGTCGTTGCTGCCCTGGTAAGCCAGCACACGCTGCGCGTTCGTCTCGGGCTTGGGCGCGACTTGCCAGTAGGTGAACGCCTGGGCGGTGTCGAGGCCCGATTTTTCGATGTTCGCGAACGCGGCCAGCAGCGGGTGATTGTTCCCGCTCGGGTTGAAGGCGAAAGTGAAGCCGGGCCCGCTCTGGCGCTGCACCAGCGGGCCGGGCAGCAGGCCGCGTGGGACGAGGCTGCTGTTGTAGCTTTCGCGTTGCACCTGTTCGCCGGTGAACCAGACGAGCGTGCCGCCACTCTTGACGTACGTCTGCAACTGGTCGGCCGTCGAAGAGGCGATCTGCGCGACGTCCGTGAACAGCACCGCGCGATAATCGCTGAGCGTACGACTGCCGAGTTCGATGTCACTGATGCGTTCGACGCGGATGTAACTGTCCGTCGTCTGCCCGGCGTCGGCTGAGAGCGTCGGCGGCGACAGGGCCAGTGTGAGGAACGCGCCGGAGCCTTCCAGATCGCTCGCGCCGCGGCGTCCTTCGACGATCAGCACTTTCATCTCCGCTGCCACGTCCAGCGTGCGGTAGCGCTGGTTGTCGACCGGCAAGCGGTCGTCGGCCGACAGCCGCACGCCCAGCACCGTGGGGCCGCCGGTGCGCAGCTGCGCGTTGCTCTGCGTTTGCGGGCCGGTTTGCGCGTCGAGCGCGACGCTTGACCCGCCGGGCAAGGTGTCGCCGCCCAGGGTCCAGAGCAGCGAAGATTCGGTCGTCTGGCCGTAGCTGCGTGCGGTAGCCCGGAAATCGTTGGCGAAACGCGTCCGCACGAGATTCGTCGTCGGCGACACGTCCAGCACGGCCACATTCGTAGCACCAGAGACGCCGACGTTGAAGTGGCGAATGCGGTACGACGCGGCCAGCTTCGGGCCGAGCTGTTCGATCGCGCCGGCGGCCGGGCCGCGCCAGGCGCTGGCGGTGGCGTCGGAAAACAGGTCGAGGTAACGTGTCGGCCGATCGGAGTTACTGTCGGCGGCATGGCGGGCCAGTTCCAGCGCGCCGGCCAGATCCGTGCCGCCGGCGGATTGGGCGATGCGATCGACCGCGGCGGCCGCGGCGTTCAGGTCGTACGTCGGCGACGCCAGCACGGCCGTCGCGGGGCGGGCGGCCGTCAGCAGCACCACGCTGTCGCCGCCCGACGACAGCGACGCGATCAGCTGCCTGGCCAGCTTCTTCGCCTGATCCAGGTTCGTCTTCGCCCCCGGCCGGTCGGCTTCGTAGGCCATGGAATAGCTGTTGTCGATCACGATCACGTGCAGCGACGACGACCGGCCCGCCAGGTTCGCCAGCGTCGACTGGTCGCACCCTGCTGGCCGCGCCAGGGCCAGGCCCATCAGTGCGATGACCAGACAGCGCACGGCCAGCAGCAGCCATTGTTCGAACTGCAGCCGCCGGCGGTTCTTCTTCATCGCCGCCAGCAGGAACTGCATGGCCGCCCACTCCGTAATTTTGTAGCGGCGGCGATTCAACAGATGAATGGCGACCGGAATGCCGACCAGCAGCAAGCCCGCGACCGCGAACAATGGGGACAAAAACGTCACGCCGTCCGCCCGGCCGCCTGAACTGCGGCGACAAACGCCGCCAGCTTCTCGCCATCAAGTCGGCCGTCCGTGCGGACACTGCTGCAGACGTCGATTCCGAACGGCCGCACGCGCGCGATGGCTTCGCCGACGTTGTCGCTGTTCAATCCGCCGGCGAGGTAAACCGGCACGGCGACGCTTTCGACGATGCGCCGACTGACGGACCAGTCGTGCACGCGGCCGGTGCCGCCGAGTTCTTTGATCGGCAGCGACGCGTTGCCGCTGTCGAGCAGAATGGCGTCCACGTGTTCGGCCGCCGCGTTCGCCTCGGCGACGCTGTCGTGGTCGCGCACGTGAATCACCTGCACCAGACCGATGCCGGGCAGTTCCTCGCGCAGCATTTCGTACACGCCGGCGGGCACCCAGTCGCACAACTGAATGGCCGTGGTGCGGCAACGCCGGTATTGGGCAATCAGGCCGTCGGCGTCCGTCAGCGAGGTCAGCAGGAATGACGAAACGCCGGGCGGCACGCGACGGGCGACGCGGTGGATGACCCCCTCGTCGATCGGCCCCGGCCCGCTCGGCATCGCCGACACCAGGCCGATCGCGTCCGCCCCGGACTTCACGGCCACGGCGGATTCGGCTTCGTCGGCAATGCAACAGATCTTGATACGCGTGCGAACAGTCATCGGGTCGAGGCGCTCCGGTCGGCGAGGAACTGGCTGAGCGTCACGTCCAGCGGTTCAGAAGTGTTAAAGGCACGAAAATCGATATTCAGGCCACGGCAAAGCTTTTTCAGGTCGTCGCTGAACTGGCGGAACTGCTCCAGATAGCCGTCGCGCAGCGCGCGGGGTTCGGTGATCAGCTGGCCCGCTTCTTCCAGGCCCTTGAACAGCGTGACGTCTTCAAACGGGAACTCTATTTCCTGCGGATCGAGCAACTGCATCACGATGATTTCGTGCTTCTTGTAGCGCAGGTGGCGAAGCCCTTTCTTGATGCTTTCCAGGTCGTCGAAGCAGTCGGTCATCAGCACGATCACGCTGCGGTGCGTCAGCTTTTCGGCGATCTGGTCCAGCACGCGGCCGATGCCGGTCTTGTTCCACTTCGGCATCTGCTGCAGCTCCTGGGCCACCAGCTTCCATTGCGTGGGCGAACTGCTGGGCTTGAAGAAACGCGACAGCGTCTGGTCGAAAATCGCCAGCCCGACGGCGTCGGCCTGATGGACGGCCAGGTACGCCAGACTGGCGGCGAGCGACGTCGCGTGGTCGTACTTCGTCCACTTCCCGCCATCGACCGGCACGGAGCCGAAACCCATCGACTCGCTCGCGTCGACGACCAGGATCAGCTGCAGGTTCGTTTCCTGCTGGTACTGCTTCAGGTAGACCTTGTCGGCCCGGGCAAGGACTTTCCAATCGACATGGCGGATGTCGTCGCCGCTGGTGTACGGGCGGTGCTGGGCGAACTCGACGCTGACGCCCTGGTACGGCGAGCGGTGGCCGCCGGTCATCAGGCCTTCGACGATCAGGCGGGCCCGCAGTTCGAGCGACGAAATCTTCGCCAGCGTGCGCGGGTCAAGGTAACGGCGGTAGTCGGCCAGTGATTCGGCCATGCGAATACTACGTACGACCGCGGGTCAAGGTTCCGCGGCACACCCACCCCATCGGGGCCCGCTTCGGCGGCCTGTGCGTGACGCCGCTGCTCTTTGGCTACTCTTTTAGCGTCCCCTGAATGGAAAAGTACGCCAGCACAATGGCGATGACCGTGCAGACGCCGCCCCACAGGGCGACCTTCATGTCGCCGCCGGCGCGCAGCGCTTCGGTCGCGCCGACGGGCAGGCCCATGATGAACAGGCTGCTGAGCACGCCGGTGGCCGTGCGCATGCCGCTCTTGGTGTCGTAATGGTTGATCACGTGGTCGTGGCGGTCTGACTTTTCCATGGCGGTCCGATTCTAACTCAACTCGGCGTGGCCGGCGAGCATGCCGGCGGCTTAAACGGCATTACGCGGCGGGCTGGTCTTTCAACATTTTTGCGGTCTGGCCGTCCAGGTCGTCGTACTGCTGACGCGGGATGTGCTCCATCAGTTTTTTGATGATCGTGTCACTGCGCATGCCCTCGGCTTCGGCATTGAAGTTCGTGACGATTCGGTGCCGCAGCACGGGCACGGCCACCTGCCGGATGTCTTCGGTGCTGACGTGGTACCGCCCTTTCAGCAGCGCCCGGGCCTTACCGGCCAGGATCAAGTACTGACTGGCCCGCGGGCCGGCACCCCAGGCGACGAACTCTTCGACGAAGTCCGGCACTTTCCCCTCGCCTTTTCGCGTCAGGCGGGTGAACTGCAGGGCGTAGCGAATGACGTGGTCCGCCACCGGCACGCGACGGACGATCTCCTGCAGCTGCAACACCTCTTCGCCGCTGAGGATGTGCGACAATTCGACCTTTCGATTCTGCGTCGTCATCCGCACGATCTGGAACTCTTCGTCCTCGCTCGGGTAGCCGACGTGGATGTTGAACATGAACCGGTCGAGCTGGGCTTCGGGCAGCGGGTAGGTGCCTTCCTGTTCGATCGGGTTCTGCGTCGCCAGCACGAAAAACGGTTGCGGCAGGCGGTGCAACTTGCCCCCGGCCGTCACCTGATGCTCCTGCATCGCCTCCAACAGCGCGGCCTGCGTTTTCGGCGGCGTGCGGTTGATTTCGTCGGCGAGAATGACGTTGGCGAAAATCGGGCCTTTGACGAAGCGCAGCGCGCGGGTGCCGCTGATTTTATCTTCTTCAATGACTTCAGTGCCGGTGATGTCCGAAGGCATCAGGTCGGGCGTGAACTGCACGCGGCTGAACGCCAGGCCGAGCGTTTCCGCCAGCGTCGAAATCAGCAGCGTTTTGGCCAGTCCGGGCACGCCCATCAGCAGCACGTGGCCGCGGCAGAACAGGGCGATCAGCAATTCTTCGATGACCGCTTCCTGCCCGACAATGACCTTGCCGAGCTCGGCCCGCAGGTCGTGGTAGGCCTTCTGCAGCTTTTCGACGGCCGCCAATTCGTCGGCGGCCAGATCCGTGCCTTGCGTGGGGACGACGCCGAGTTGCGATTCGATCAGATGCGCTCCGGGTAAACGACGCCGAATCGTATCACGGCCGACGAATCGAACCAATCCGAAAGACGACGAATCTGCTGTTCATTCGAAGGCCTCCGTCGTCCGTACAATGAATCCATGCCGGAATTACCTGAGGTGGAAACGGTCGTTCGTACGCTGCTCCCGCACGTCGTCGGCCAGCGGGTCGTGGCATGCGTCCATGTGCGGCCGGACATGCTGCGCCCGGCCGACTTTGATCTTGTGAATGCCTTAGCCGGCCGGACCGTCGCGGACCTCCGGCGGCGGGCGAAGCGGATTGTCTTCACCCTCGGCGACGGCAACCGATTTTACGTCCACCTCGGCATGACCGGCCGGTTGACGGTCGAAACACCGCTCGCCCCGCTCGCCGCGCACACGCACTTGATCGTCACCCTCGACCACGGCCGGCAGTTGCGGCTGGTGGACCCGCGGCGGTTCGGGGAAATCGTTTGGCTCGGTGCGGCCGGACACGACAACGTCGGTCCCGAGCCGCTATCGCTCCGACCCGCCGTCCTGCACGCACGCCTGAGCGTGACTCGCCGTCCGATCAAGGCGGCCCTGCTGGACCAGAGCGTGATCGCCGGGATTGGCAATATCTACGCCGACGAAGCCCTTCATCGGGCCGGACTTCATCCGACCCGGCCGGGCAACAGCCTGACACGGGCCGAAACGGCACGGTTGAACCGTGCGATCAAGGGCGTGCTCCGCCGGGCGATCCGGGCTGGGGGCAGCAGTATTCGCGATTACGTGAACGCCGACGGCCTTCGCGGCGGATTTCAGCTCAGCCATCGCGTGTACGACCGCGAGGGCCAGCCCTGCCAGGGCTGCCGCACGGCGTTGCTGAGAATCGTGCTGGGCGGCCGGTCGACGCACTTCTGCCCGAAGTGTCAGCCGGAACAACGGTTATCGATTGATTAAAGGCGGCGCGCCGCGTGCTTTGGCGGGCGTATTAGTAAGGCGTCAGCGGCTGAGCCGTTTGGAACGACCAGTACGCGAGGACGCCGAACAGAGCGACGTTGTAAGTCGTGGTCAGCACTAGGGCGATCACGCTCAACCATCTCGGCCAGCCGCGGGTGCCAAGGTTGGCCGCCACCGAGGCCGTCGCGACGATCACGCCCAAGACCGGGGCCCACCCGAACAACAACCCGGCAATCGCCATAAACCGGCTGGGGAATGGCAAATACGTGCTGATGTTGTTGTTGACAGTTGTAGCCGAGGCGCCTTTGAACTCTTCCGGTTCACAGTCCGCGTGGAGTTCCGCCTGGCAGTGGGCGCAACGGACCCAATGGCTGGACCAGCCCCAGGTGGGCATGCGTTCGGTGACGCGAATCGTCTCGCGCAAATTGTAAGCCGTCCCGCGGACGGACGTGGCGCAGCACTTCGGACAGTCGAACACGACTGGCACGCGGTGCTCTTCAATTCTCGGCAGCGAAGCAAGCAATATCATGGCGGGTTGATCGGGCTCAGCTTGAGCCCCCGCTGGTCAGGCGGCTGGTGGAGTCTGGCATCTTGCCGGGTGTTTTTCAAGCTTTAACCGGATTAGCGCGGATACAGCGGCGGATAGGGCTAGCAGCGTCTGATAATGCAATTTTTGGCCGATTGCGACCGGACCGAACGCCGCGGCTGATTCTGCCCCGCCCGCCCTGCCGATAGCAACAGCACCGCCCGTTGTGGCGGGCCACAGCATGAGCAACAACGCCGCCGACAACTACTTGCGTACGAAAGTGCTCACCGCCACCCCGGAGCAGCTGCAGATGATGCTCTACGACGGAGCCATCCGCTTCACCGAGCAGGCGAAGGCCGCGCTCGAAGAAAAGAACTTCGAAAAAAGCTTCGATTTGCTTACGCGTGCTCAGAAGATTGTGCTGGAGCTGCAGTGCGGCCTTAAGCACAAAGTCGCCCCCGACCTCTGCGACAAACTGGCCGCCCTTTACAATTTCGTGCACCGTCGGCTGGTGGAAGCCAACGTGAAGCACGAAACCCCGCTGCTCGACGAGGCCCTGCAGATTCTCCGCTACCAGCGCGAAACCTGGGCGCTGCTGCTGCAGAAGCTGGCCCAGGGCAAAGCGGCCAAGATGGCGATGAAGCTGGACATGCCCGCCCCCGACGCCCGCATGGAAGCCAGCATTAGCCTTCGTGGTTAAGCGGCGTACCCGTGGCCGCGGGTGTAAACGCGCGAGAACAACGCCGAAGCGCGGCCGCCCCCGTTGAAGGACGTGGATCTCAATACACAGTCGTTGTCGCGAAGTTCACACGCGCCGCCTCAACCGATCGTCATGCCGTAGAACTGCTGCGTGTTCTCCCGCGTGATTCGATTCATTTCCGCGACCGACTGCCGTTTCACCTGCGCGACCACGCCGAGCGTGTGGGCCACGAATGCCGGCTCGCACACGCGCGTGCCGCGCACCGGCTCGGGTGACAGGTAAGGTGCGTCCGTTTCGATCAGCAGCCGGTCCAGCGGCACGGCCTCCACAATCCGACGCAACTCGTCATTCTTCTTGTACGTAATCGGCCCGGTGAACCCGATGTGATGGCCGGCGTCCATGATCGCTTCGGCCTCCGGGGCGGTGCCGGTAAAACAGTGGAACACGCATCGCACGGCCGGGAACGCGCGAAGCACCGCCAGCGTGTCGTCCACGGCCTCACGCGAATGAATGACCACCGGCTTCTCCAGCCGTTCCGCCAGAGCGAGTTGGGCTTCGAAGAACTTTCGCTGCGTCGCGCGGTCCGCGCGGGTGTAGTGGTAGTCCAACCCTGTCTCACCGATCGCAACGACCAGATCGTCGGTGGCCAGCATGCTCAGCGCGTCGATGTCTTGCAGATCGGTATTCTGGCAGTGATTCGGGTGAACGCCGATCGCGCAGCGAACGACATCGTGGTAGCGCCCTGCGACTTCGAGGGCCAAATGGTCGTCCGCGATGTCCGTGCCGATCGTGACCATCGCCGTAACGCCGGCCGCCTTGGCACGAGCGAGGACGGCGTCGATCTGGTCGAACAGCCGCGGGTCGGTCAGGTGACAATGCGAGTCGATCATAAATTGAGCGGGAAGTTGAGAGTGGGAAGCGGGAAGCGAAGAAAGCAATAATCTGCTTATGGACTTCCCACTCTCAACTTCCCGCTCCTTTTTTAATACGTGGCGTCGAACGCGTTTTCGTGATGCCGGATGATCGGATTGCGGCCGCCGGGCCAGTGGATGGCGACCACGTCGAACCGCGCCGGCGGCTGGGGGAACCCGAACCGCGACAGGTAAATGTCGGCGGCTTTGGTGATCTGGTGCTGCTTGGTCGTGTCGACCTGGTCTTCGGGCCGCACCTGGTCATCGACGCGCGTTTTGACTTCGACGAACACCAGCGTGCGGCCGTGACGGGCGACGATGTCGATCTCGCCGAGCTTGCAGCGGTAGTTGCGCTGCAAAATCTTGTAGCCCGCGTTCGTCAGGAACTTGGCCGCGACGTTCTCGCCCCGCTCGCCGAGGGTCGGGTCGACCTTCGGGCCCTTCAATTCATTGGACGGGAACAGGTAGCGGAGAAGCCGTTCGAACATGGGCATCATCTAAATCAGTGTGGCGAAATCAGAGATCCGAAGGCCGCCGGGCGGCATTGGGTCTTGCACAATGAAGCAGGGCGCGGCGAAAGACCGTGTCTTTTGCCGCGCCCTACGTCCTTCACCGAATCCACGGGTGTGGGGCTTCGGTCTTGGGCTTTATTAGAGAAAAGCGACTTAAGCGCCAGCGGCAGCCAGTTCGCGTTCGGCGGCGGCGGCCTTTTCCTTCTTTGTCACGACCTTCTTGTCCGCCAGGCGGGTGGCCTTGCCGACGCGGTCGCGCAGGTAGAACAGCTTGGCGCGGCGGACGACGCCGTTGCGCTTGATGACGACCTTCTCGATGAACGGCGAGTTCGTCGGGAAGATACGCTCCACGCCCTCGTTCGCCACGATGCGGCGGACGGTGAACGTCTGGTTCGTGCCGCGGCCTTTGATCATCAGGACCACGCCGGCGAAGATCTGGACGCGTTCCTTGCCGCCCTCGACGATGCGGGTGTGCACGTCGACGGTGTCGCCGACGACGAACTGGATCGGGGTTTCTTTCAAGCTCGATTGTTCGACGATGTCCAGCAGTTTGTTACGCATAAAGACTCCGAAATTTCAGGCAGCGCGACAAGGCGTTTGTCGACGCGGGAACCCATACTTATATCGTGCCCGCGGTCGGCTCGCTATACCGACTTCCGTTTTTCGTACGCGTCCCACAGGTCGGGCCGTTTCGTGCGGGTCCGTTCTTCGCGTTGCCGTTGCCGCCACTTGGCGATTTCGGCGTGATTGCCGCCCATCAGCACGGGCGGCACTTCCATCCCCCGGAACACCCGCGGCCGGGTGTACTGGGGGTATTCGATCAAACCGTCGGCGAACGTCTCGTCCGCCGTGCCGTCCGCCGCGCCGATCGCGCCGGGCAGCAGCCGGACGACGCTGTCGATCAGCACCATGGCCGCCAGTTCGCCGCCGCTGAGGACATAGTCACCGACGCTCAGTTCCAACGGCTTCAGGCCGTCGATGATCCGCTCGTCGAAGCCTTCGTAATGGCCCGCGATGAGCAGCAGCCGGTCTTGTTTCGCCAAGTCATCGGCCGTCGCCTGATCGAGCAGTCGGCCTTGCGGCGTCAGCAGGATCCGGAGCGCGGGACGCGGATCTTGTCGTTCGATGTGTTCGACTGCGTCGAACATCGTCTGGCACATCATCACCATGCCGGGCCCGCCGCCGAACGGGCGGTCGTCCACCGACTTGTGCTTGTCTTCCGCGAAATCGCGGAGCTGTGTCAGGTGATATTCGACCAGCCCTTTCGCCGCCGCCCGCTTGGGGATGCTCGTGCCGAGAATCGGCCCGAACATCTCGGGGAACAGCGTCAGGACGTCGATGCGGAGCATAGCAGGCGGCGGGCGGCAGGCGGCCGGCGGCGGAGGCATTGTGCTGCCTGCCGCACGCTGCCTGCTGCCTGCTAATCCTTCTTCTCTTCCGCCGGTGCCGCTTCGGCCTTGGGCTTGGGCGTCACGTACTTGCGGAGCTTGAGCATCTTGTGCTCCAGGCCGCTCTTTTTAAGCAGGCTGCTGACCGTCTCGGACGGGACGGCGCCCTGATCGAGCCAGTACTTGGCCCGTTCCAGATCGAACTTGATCTGCTTGGTCTCGTCCTTGTTGACCGGGTCGTAGAACCCGAGGCTCTCGATGATCCGGCCGTCACGGGGACTGCGGCTGTCTACAGCGCTCAGGCGGAAAAACGCCTTGTGCGAACGACCCATGCGGTTAAAACGCAACTTCACTGCCATGGCTTTGACTCCAGTGCTCAAACTTTCGCGAATCGGGCAATATAGCGATCGCGTGCTTAAAGGCAAGCGGAAGGGTTGATCAGTTGATAGGTAAATGGGTTGATCAGTGGCCGGCCGAAGGCGCGAGCCGGTTTCACGCTTCAAACCGCCACCCATCAACGCATCGACCGATCAACTCTCCTCCCCCGTCGATAATTTTAACTAATGTTGCAAAGACCCGGGCGCCGATTAGATTCAAAGCTCTGCCGACGGTGTCGTAGCACGAGCAGAAATTCCAATTGCATTTCGCGGGACGCGAAAGTGAGGCCAGGATGGCACGTAGCAAAAACTCGCCAGCGTTGTTTGAAGTAATTCGTAACGCCCAGCAGCGTCAAAAAGAACAAGAAGAACGTCAACGCCAGCAACAGATTGCGGCGGAGTTGGAGGCGCACTCGCCCGCGGCCGCGCTCTTGCGGTCGCCGCTCTACTGGTTCAAAGGCAAACACGCCCACGAGGCGGCGAAGATCGATGCCCCGGTGATGCGCGAAATCCCGCCCGCCCCCGCGGCGCAAAACCTTACTCCGGCGGTATTTGCGCCGCTTGTCGTTAGTCCGGTGCCTCGGGCCGAAACACGGCCGGCGGTCGAGACGTCGGTCAGCCAAGACGAAGCCGCTGAGGTCGAACCGACGCCGGCCAAATCTGCTGAGGTCGCCCCGCCCCCCCCGGCACCGCTGTACGCACCGGCCCGCACGTCCGCGGCCGCGGAGGCGGCCCGGCAGGTGCGCGAGGAGCTGGCCGCCCAGGAGGCCCCCGCCGCCGAGCCGCTGTTCGCCGGCCCCGCGTACGACGCCCCGCCCACCAGCCCGTTCGGCCACGACGCCGACGAGCCGCGGCCGGCCCAGTTGAATCTGAAGCTCAATTACACCACTGCCGCCATTTCCGCATTCGCGATAGCGGTCGCGTTTTCGGTCGCCTATATCATCGGTACCGCCGGCGCGGTCGACGGGAAACAGGTCGCCGTCGTCCCGTCGAAGCGGCCGGAAGTCCTTAACGTCGCCCGTCCGAACGACGTCCCGGCCGTCAAACCCGCTCCGGTTCAGAAGCCGGTGTCCGCGAATGTCGCCCCGACCGACGACGACGCCCGCGCGAATCTGCCCGCGTCGAATGATTCTCTCGTCCTCGACACGCTCGGCAAGCCGATTGCCGTG
>DASVSC010000285.1:0-3793 GCA_036388295.1 Tepidisphaeraceae bacterium
TAAGGTTCGGACCATTCCCGCGATTGCTTGTGCATCAGTCATTGCGAACTTCTTTCTGCCGGTGGCTACCGGGCTTCGCGGGGCAGGACGGGCGACCGACGATCCGTGCCGCTTGGTTCGTCGTTCAGGCGGCCGGGCCGCACTTCGAGTTGTTCCTTGCCGTCGGTCTGCGTCATGCGGCCGAGGCCACGGCCCAACGGGCTGTGTTCGACCGAATACTTCCGCTGGCGGGTATCGCTCGGCTGACGTTTGAAGATAAAGCTGCCCATCGTGGTTCTTTCTGTTGGTGGCGGGCGGGGTGCCCAGCGGGACTACTCGGCATCGTCGGCCTTAGCGAGGGCTTTGGCACGAAGGGCCGAGGTCAGGCGGCCGTGGGCGAACGGCTTGCCCTTGGTCAGTTCTTGGCGGCGGTTCACAAGGTTCAGATATGCGTGATTGACCTTGTCGGCGGCCAACTTGAACGCCAACTTGAACTTCGACCATTCGGGGCCGACGATCTTTTCGGCGAACTCGCCGGCGGTGAACGGCCGGTCTTTGGTGGGCATCGTATCCAGACGCGTCTGCAGGCGGCGGCCAACGCACGATTGTTGGTCGAAATTGGCGAGGCGGGCCATCGTCTGTAGTTGGGCATGCCCGGCGTGGGCGAGGACGTTGGTGTACTGAGTGCGGGCCGGATCGGCCAAGTTCTTCGTGCTCAGCAATGCCTGCGGCGAGGGGTACACGCGGAGGAAGCCATCGACGCGTTCCATCGCCGGCCCCGAAGTAGCGATCAAGGGCGTTTTGCGTTGTCATCGTACGGGGCGTTAAGCACTGGCCACCTCCCGCGACTTAGCGAGGGCGGCAGCTTCGGCGGTATTACTCACCTTGAACGAACCGAGCCAACCGCAAAGGTCTTCGACGGCGTAGCGGATGAGCCGCGAGCCGGCGAAGCAAAAGCGGGGGCCGCCGCCTTCGCGGCGTAGGCGTTCCAGTTCTTGGTAGCTAATGCCGGTGAACTCAGCGGCCGACTTGGGCGTGAGATAACCGAAACGGGATAGGACAGGGGGCTGCCCGGCGGGATTGCCGGAAGCAACAATGGGCGAGGCCATTTGGAGACTCCACAAACGAGTGCGTGTGGACGGTGACTCCAACTAGGGAGAATAATCCACACGCCGTCTATGGGAATCGCCCGGCGTTATCGAAGCCTACGCTTGCAGCCTTAGCCGCCCGACGAACACTTGTCGGAGCTAAGGCTTACAAAAGCGGTGCTCTGCCAATTGAGCTAGGGCGGCGCGAGCGGGGATAGTTTACCAACCGGCGGCGGCGAGGCCAGCGGTGGGGGTTATGGCGTGGCGGGTCGGGGTGCGGGGCGAGAGTCGCTTGTGTACTGGCTGACGAAGGCGTCGAAGTCGGCTTGGCGTAAGTCGATCGTCACGTCGGACCCGTCGACAATCATCGGCAGGGCGCTCAGGGCCTTGGCCATAATCCGGTCGGCTTCGGATTGTGGGCGGTCCGAGAACTGTTGTTGCTGCTCGGCAATCTTCTGTTTGAACTCGGCCGCGATCTCGGGGGAGGCGGTGCGGACGATCGTCGTCAGGCGCGGCTCGGTTCGGACGTCTAACTGCATGGTGGTCCGTTTCAGCATTGCCACGCCTTTGCTGGCCGGATTCGTTGCCATCGACGGGTGCGGGACGAACGCGATAGTCAGCACATGGCCGTCCGTGTCGGCGGCCGGATCGGCCAGGTCGGGGCGGACGACGGGCTGCAGCTTCGCGAGTGTGCCGGGCGGCAGGTTCGGGGAGAACACCTGCAGGTTGCCGATCTGCCCGTTGCGGAAGCCCAGCGGGGCGAGGGTGCGCACGGCGGCGGCCGGGTCGGCGGGCTTGGTGAAGGCGAGGATCGCGACGGGCATTTGGCCGGGATTTTCGTGGGCTTGAACGACGAACGCGGCATCGTTCACGCCCAGACGCCGCAGGCCGTCGACGATCGGCTGGCCGAGCAGCGCGACGGCCGACCCGCCTTGATATGCGGCCGTCAGCTGCTCCGTCGGCGCGCCGGCCCGCTTCATCGAATCGATCAGCCAGTCGGCAACGGGACGCATTTTCAACTGCGTCAGGTCGATGCGGGCGACGGCGATTGTGCGGTCGGTCAGCAGCGGCGAGACGTCGACAGGGCCGGCCCCTTGAGCGAGGGTGGCGGTCAGAACGGCAACGGCGGCGAGCAGGCGGTGTCGCATGCGAACAGTGTAGCCGATGGACAGCCGGTTTCGCTGCGTCTGGGTATGAACAAGCCACCCCGCTCGCGTGCGGGCGAGCGGGGTGGCTTGATGAACAGTGGTGGACCGGCGGGTCGCGTTCGATTACAGGATTTCGAGGATCTTAAACGCCAGCGTGCCGCGGGGGGCTTTGACTTTGATCGTCTCGCCGACCTGGCGCTTCATCAGCGCCTCGCCCATCGGGCTGCTGGCCGAGACGGGGAGGACGTCGCTGTTGGCGTCGGGCGGGACGGCTTCGCCGACGATGCGGACGAGTTGTTCGCTGTCGTCGTCCAGGTCTTGCAGCTTCACGGTGTGGCCGAGGAACACCATGCCTTCGGGCACGTCGTCGTTGCTGACGACGGCGACACTTTTCAGCTTGTGTTCCAATTCCGCCAACTCACGCTCAAGGGTGCGGTTTTCTTCCTTGGCGAAATGGTATTCGGCGTTTTCGGACAGATCGCCCAGCGCGGCGGCCTTGCGGATGCGTTCCTGCGCGTCGATCTTCGCGACGTACATGTCTTCGCGCTTCTTCTCGAGTTGCGCCTTTTCTTCGGCACTGACAATATGCATGGCGACGCTCCGGTTGCCTGACAAAAAGCGAATCACCGCGCGGGGCGCGGTGAGTCGGGGAAAAACCAAATCCCATCTTAACCGGCCGGCGGTGGGGTTCAATGCCCAAGGCGTCAGGGAAATGAGAAGCGGGGCGGTCGGGCGGGTCGTGCGACGCCGCACTCCGTTTTCGTATAGCCAGCCCGCCGGCGACATGATTTGCCCCGCCCGCCGGTTTGGGCTAAGTTGCCGGGCCCTTAACCGGAGCGCTTGGGATGGCTTTTCGATGCGTGGTGGTAACCCCGGAAATGCAGGTGCTGGACGCGGACGCGACCCAGGCCATTCTTCCCGCGCATGACGGGCTGCTCGGCGTCCTGACCGGCCGCGCGCCGCTGCTGGTGAAGCTGGGCCTGGGCCCGCTGACCGTGGATGGCGTGGACGGAAAGCGTCAGGTCTATTTCATCGACGGCGGCGTCGCGCAGGTCAAAGATGACGTGCTGACGATCGCCACCACCGAAGCCACGCCCAGCCAGGAACTCGACGCCGATCAGGCCCGCGCCGAACTGGCCGAAGCGACCGCGCAGCGTGCCAACGCCAGCCTGCCCGCCGACCTGCGCGAGCGCAGCGTCCGCCGCGCCCAGGCGAAGCTGGCCATGGCCGTCAAGTAAGAATCAGTACGCTAATTGAATCCCCACACCGCCCCACAGCTGCGTGGTGGCGGCGGTGTTGTCGGAGATGCCGTCGGTATAGTAGAGCTGCCCGCGGACGCTGAACTCGCCATAGCGGTTTGAGACGTTGAACAGCTTGTTCAGCGAATAATCCGCCACCAGGCCGAACTGGTAGTGCTGGAAGCCGTTGATGTTTTCGCCATCGGCCCGGCCGCTGGTGAAGACGCCGCGCTCGGGGCCGTTGTCGCCGACGATGAACGCCGAATAGCCGGCGACATAGCCGACGCTCGCCGACGCGGTGAGCGTCAGGCCGGTATCGTCCACCACGTAGCGGTACCGC
>DASVSC010000286.1:0-9148 GCA_036388295.1 Tepidisphaeraceae bacterium
CGCCCACCCCCCGAAAAGGTCGGCGCGAGAGCGTTTCCGATCTAAGCGATTGTGACGTGGCGCTTGAGCGTCCGTACACTCTTCATCGACCGATCATGCGGGAACTGACCGACATCGTCGCCGCCTTCGCCGCGCTGAGTGCGGAAGGGAAGCCGTCGGCGGTCGCAACTGTCGTGGGCGTCGAAGGTTCGGCCTACCGACGCCCGGGCGCGCGAATGCTGATCGCCGAAGACGGCCGCACCTGGGGCGGCGTCAGCGGCGGGTGCCTGGAGCGCGACGTGGCCGCGCGCGGCCGCGGCGTCATCGCGGCCGGGCGGTCGTTCCTCTGCACGTACGACAGCGCCGACGACGAACTAATCAGCCGCGGCGTCAGCACCGGGTGCGGCGGGACGATCGACGTGCTGATCCAGCCGATCACCGCCAACCAGCCCGGCCCGCTGAAACCCATGACCGCCACGGCCGACGACGACCGCGAGCGGGACGTGATCGCCGTCGTCCGCGCCGGCGGCGCGTGGCAATCGGCCGAAGGCATAAGCTTCGACGCGGCCGACAGTAGCGGTCCCGTTCCTGATGCGCTGTACCTTCTCGCCCACGACGCCGCGACGTCGTCCAGTGGGCGCGTGTCCGTTCGGCAGGCGGACGCCTGGGCGGACCTGTTCATCGACCGAATCGTTCCGCCTCAACGGCTGATCCTGGTCGGCGGCGGGCCGGACGTCGTGCCGGTGCTGCTAATCGCGAAAACGCTCGGCTGGCGCGTCAGCGTGGTCGCCGCCCCGCCGGCCACAAGCGTGCACGAACGTTTCGCGTCGGCCGACAAGCGATTCGTCACATTGGCCGACGCCCCGCTGGCGGGCGTGCCTGTGACGACGCACGACGCGATGATCGTGATGACGCACAACCTGGCCCGCGATGCAGCCGTGCTGGCCGCCCTGCCGTGCAAGCCACGGTTCCTAGGGGTTTTAGGCCCGCGGCACCGGTCCGACCGGCTGATCGCGACGCTGCCGCCGACTCACCCGGCGTCGGACTTGGTGTCGCCGGTCGGCCTGGACATCGGCGCGCGGACGCCGGAAGAAATCGCGCTGTCGATCATGGCCGGCGTGCAAGCGGCGTTGCGTGCGGCGACGGGCGGTCCGCTCGACGTCAGGACGCTGTCTCGGCAGGAACCGCAGTGCGCGCCGTAGCCGCCGTCATCCTCGCCGCCGGCGCATCGTCGCGCCTGGGCCGGCCTAAACAGTTGTTGATGGTCCGCGGGAAGACCCTGATCGCCCGCGCGGTCGATACGGCGATCGAGGCGGGATGCGATCCGGTCGTCGTCGTGCTCGGCCGCGATGCCGAGGCGTGTAAAACCGCGTTGGGCGACCGCCCCGTCGTCTGCGTCGAAAACATCGACTGGGCCACGGGCATGGGCAGTTCGCTACGCGTCGGCGTCCGCACTGCCCGGTCGGTCGCGGCCGAAGCTGAGTCGGTTTGCGTCCTGCTCGCGGACCAGCCGAACGTGACGTCCCAGACGCTGCGGCGATTGATCGAAACAAAGGCCCGTAGCGATCGCCCCATCGCCGTCGCGTCGTTCGCCGGGACGGTCGGGCCGCCGGTCATCGTCAGCGGCCCCGCGCTCGAGCGGTTGATGAATTGGCCTAACGAACAAGGGGCCAAAGCGTTGTGGCTCGCCGAGCCGAACGACGTGCTTCGCGTCGAATGCCCCGAGGCGGAAGCCGACGTCGATACCGAGGAAGACTACGCACGGCTCACCGACCGCGAGTAAGCAGACCGCGAACGGCTATCCCGAACGGGAAAACCCGCACGATCCGACGCAGCATGAATGAACGCGGTCGGTTAAGCCCGACCGCCGGAACTTTTGTCGCGACGTTCGCCGACGCCGTTTGCCTTAGGATGCCTCGCATGAACGTGATCGTGATCGGCGGCGGGCCGGCCGGCAGTTTGGCGGCGACGTTGCTGGCCCGGGCGGGGGCGGCGGTGACACTGCTGGAACAAAGCCGCTTCCCGCGCGACAAAGTCTGCGGCGAATGCCTGTCCGCCCTCGGCCGGCAGGTGCTGCAACGCCACGGGCTTGAAGGGCCGTTGAGCGTGGCCGGCCATGAACTTACGCACGCCCGGCTGGTCGGCCCGTCGACGTCCGTACGACTGAAGCTGCCCGAACCAATGCTCGGTATGTCGCGCGCGGCGTTGGATCACACGCTTCTGAACGCCGCCCGTTCCGCCGGCGCAATAATTCGTCAGCCGGCGCGGGCCGAGACGATTGAGTCGGATCAAATGTCTGTGAATGTGCGTGTCCGTTGCCTCGAAACGAATCGCGTAACCGATGAAATCGCGGACATGGTGCTCACGGCGGACGGCCGGGCCACGTTTGCGGACCGGCGGCCGGCGGCAACGGCGGACCTTGGTGTGAAGGCGCATTTCGTCGGCGTCACCGCCGAGCCTGAGGCCATCACGCTTTATGGCGGCATCGGTTGCTACGGCGGCGTGGCGCAGATCGAAGACGGGCGTTGGAACGTCGCATTTTCTATCCCGAAATCACGCGTCGCTGCGGCACGCGGCAACCTTGATGCGGTGTGGGCCGATCTGCTGGTCGCCTCACCGGCCATGGCACGGCACTTCGCTTATGCCGAGCGAACGACCGACTGGCTGGCCGCCCCGCTGCCACGTTTTGCGCCACTTAAACACTGGCCGGCCCGGGTGTTCCCGATCGGTGCGGCGGCGTGCGCGATCGAGCCGGTCGGCGGTGAGGGCATGGGCACTGCGCTGCGCAGCGCGGAGCTTGCGGTGGAAGCCATCCTGGCCGACCGGACGAGTTCGCTTGCGGCAGATTACGAGCAACTATGGCACCGCCGTTCGCTGTTCTGCCGACTCGGCGGGCGGATGCTAGCAAACGAACGCCTGAGCGAGGTCGCTCAGCTGGCGGAGAACGAAACGATCGCCCGCGCGGCAATGTGGGCGGTCGGAAAGTAGACGTGCGCCGTAGGGCGGGCACTGCCCGCCGTCCGGCGGGAGCGGCGGGCAGCCCCCCTACGAAATTACTGCCGGGCCGCGGCCATCAGGCGTTGTTGCGCGGCTTTGAACTCGGCTTCGGTCAGAATGCCCTGCTCGTGTAGCGACGTCAGCTTGGCGATCTGGTCGAGGACGGATCCGACCGACGCCGGCGGTTTGGTGGGTGCGGGCGTGAGCTTGTTGCGGGCCGCCTCCTTTTGCCGCGCGGAGGAAACGGGCGGCGTTGGGGAAGGCTTTGTTGCAGCCGGCGCTGCGGGCGGTGTCGGCGGCGGGAGTGTGATCGCCGGGGGCTCGGCGGCCGGCGCATTGGACGTCGCCGCGACTTCCTTCGCCTTGGCCGCACGCATCAGGTTGCACATCGCCAGCAGCAGCGTGTCGGCTTCCAGGAACGTCGGCGGCAGGCGCAGATAGATCGTTTTTTCGTCCACCACGGTCAGTCGGCCCGGCGCTCCAGTGAGCGCGAAGCTGGCGCGCTGCGCGTCGGCCACGGTCAGCACCACGTCCGGATCCTTTTTCACAATGCTGCTGATGCCGAACAGCCCTGCCAGCAGACGCAGCTCCGTCAGCGCGAACAGTACAACGGCTTGGCGTGGCAGTTCGCCGTACGCGTCGGTCACATCTTTCTGCAGCGCGTGGACCGTCTCCACGTCGCTGCAGCGCGTGAGTCGACGGTAGACGTCCATGCGCTGGCGGTCGTTGACCACGTACTGCTTCGGCAGGATGGCCGTAACACCAATGTCGACATGGGCTTCCGGCCGAACAATTTTCTTGTCGTGCTTGAGCTGGTGGACGGCTTCTTCGAGCAACTGGCAATACATTTCGTAGCCGACCGTCGCGATGTGACCGCTTTGCTCGGGACCGAGGATATTGCCCGCGCCACGCAGTTCCAAGTCGCGCATGGCGATCTTGAAGCCCGCGCCGAGGTGGCTGTATTCCTCGATCGCTTTCAGGCGCTTCGCGGCGATGGGCGTCACGGGGCGGTCGGGTGGCAACAGTAAGTAGCAGTAGGCCCTGTGCTTCCAACGCCCGACGCGGCCGCGGAGCTGGTGCAGCTCCGACAGGCCGAAGCGGTCGGCGTTGTTGATGATCATCGTGTTGGCGTTGGCGATGTCCAAGCCCGATTCGATGATCGTGGTGCAGACAAGAATGTCGGCTTCGTGACGGATGAACTTCATCATCGCGTCTTCCATCTCGCCGTCGGCCATCTGGCCGTGGCCGATGATGATGCGGGCGTCGGGCACCAGCTGCTGAACCTTGTCGGCCTGCTCCTGAATGTCCGTCACGCGGTTGTGCACAAAATACACCTGGCCCTCGCGTTGCAGCT
The DNA here is from genome assembly GCA_036388295.1 of Tepidisphaeraceae bacterium. GTDB lineage: Bacteria > Planctomycetota > Phycisphaerae > Tepidisphaerales > Tepidisphaeraceae > RYN-431. The sequence continues at coordinate 4,331 of DASVSC010000286.1, forward strand.
CGCGCAGGATCGACAGCTTGATGCGGTTCGGGTCGTAGCCCATCACTTCCGTCACCACGCTGCGCCGGTCCTGCGGGGCGGTCGTCAGGCTGCTGATGTCGCGAATGCCGAGCATGCTCATGTGCAGCGTGCGCGGGATGGGCGTGGCCGACATCGTCAGCACGTCGACCTGCGTGCGCATCTGTTTCAGCCGTTCTTTGTGCGTGACGCCGAAGCGCTGTTCTTCGTCGACTACGACCAGGCCTAAGTCGGGAATGCGGACGTCTTTACTGAGCAAACGGTGCGTGCCGATGATGACGTCGACTTTACCTTCGCTGAGGCGCTTGGTGATGTCTTTAGACTGCTTGGTCGTCTTGAATCGGCTGATACTTTCGACCGTGAATGGATAGCTTTTCATCCGGCTGCTGAACGATCGGTAATGCTGCTCAGCAAGCACCGTGGTCGGCACCAGCACCGCCACCTGGCGACCTGATTCGATGGCCTTGAACGCGGCCCGCATGGCCATTTCGGTTTTGCCGTAGCCGACGTCGCCGCAGAGCAGGCGGTCCATCGGCCGGGGCTTCATCATGTCCTGTTTGATCTCTTCGGCGGCGTTCACCTGGTCCTGCGTGGGCGTGTAGGGGAACTCGGCTTCGAACTCGCGTTGCCATTCGGTGTCGGGCGGGAAGGTCGTGCCGACCTCGGCGTTGCGGGCCGCCTGGACGTCGATCAGCTCGGCGGCCATGTCCATGACCGCTTCGGCGACTTTCTCTTTCTGCTTCTCCCACAGGCCGCTGCCCAGACGCGACAGGGTCGGGCTGCCGCTGAACCCGCCAGCGTATTTCTGGATCAGGTTGATGCGCGCGGCCGGCACGTGCAGCACGGCGTTCTCGGCGAAGCGAAGCGTGAGATATTCCTCACTCTTCCCATCCTTCTGCATCGTATGAAGGCCCGTGAACTTGGCTATCCCATGGGCCACGTGAACGACGTAATCGCCGACGTTCAGGTCGAGGAAGCTGTCCACCGGCTTCGCATTGATCACTTTTTTTTGGCGGCGGCGCACCTCGAACCGGTGGAACAGTTCGTGGTGCCCCATCAGCGCGATCGGCCGAACGGTGTAGTCGGCACCTTCGGAATCCTGGGTGTTCCAGACGAAGCCGCGGTGCAGATAGCCGAGCGTGAGCTGCACGCGCCCGCCGCCGGGCTGTTCGGCCTCTAACATCTGGCCGAGGCGGTCTTTCTCGCCGTCGTTTTCGCAGAAGACGACGACCTCGTGCGTCACCGACAATTCCAGCAATTCGCGGATCGCCTTCTTCGCTTCGGTTTCAAATTTCTGGATCGACTTAATCGGCAGCGCCACGCGCTCGGCTTCCTGGCCGTTCGGCATAGGCAAACTGGCGAGGCCGACGTCGAAGTCGCTGAGTTCCAAGACGGCGAACTCGCTGATGTGGCGCAGCAGGGCGCTGAGCGGGTAAATGCCGCGCTGGTCCGGCACGCGGTCCAGATAGCTGCGCGCCTGTTCCTGAATCTCCAGCGGCTGGTGCATCACGATGATCGTCTCGGGCGACAAATACCGCAGCAGGTGCGTCTGCTCACTGGTCGATTTGATCTGGCCTTTGATGTCGACCAGCTGCACTTCATTGAGCGTTTCGCCGCTGCCGAGCGTGTCGATGTCGAAGCGGCGGATACTTTCGACCTGGTCGCCGAAGAAGTCGATGCGGGCGGGCAGGCCGACGACGTCGGAGCCTTCGAACTCGCCCGGCAGGTAGACGTCGATGATGCCGCCGCGGACGGCGAAGTCGCCGGGCACTTCGCACTGGTCGACGCGGTTGTACCCGTGCTCGGCCAGCCAGACGATGAGCTTCTCCGGCTCCGTCCGCACGCCCACGCCGACGTTGCGCGTGAGGTGGCGCATTTCGTCTTTAGCGGGCACCGGCTGCATCAGGGATTGAACCGGCGCGACCATCGCCGGCGGCTGCTTTCCCTGCGACAGCGCCAGGATGCGACGCATGCGGTCGCTGGCCTGCTCTTCGCTGACCCGGCCCATGCCACCGCTGACGTCCAGGCTCGGCAGCACGACGGGCCGGTCGCCGGTGAACAGTTGGACGTCATCGGCCACGTCGTCGGCTTCGTCGAGATGACCGCAGACGAACAGGAGCGGGCGGTTCAGCTTCGCGGCGACGCTGCTCGCGACGGCGGCCGCGCCAGAACCCCACACGCCGTACGCGGCAGCGAGCCGGTTCTGGCCGAGACTGTCGGCCAGCGCGTGCAGCTCCGGCGCATTGAGGAGCCGCCCGACGGTGCCGGGTAGGGTAGGGTTCATTGCTGAATCATAGGCGACCGCGGCCCGCGGTTCACCTTAACTTGCGTCCGGCATCGGCCGTCAGCCCGTACGTGAACCGGCCGTAGACCAGATTGGCATCGTCGTCCGCCTGCACGTACGTCGCCCGCCCGCGATTAACCAGCATGACCCATTCGACCGGCCGATCGAAGGTGGCGTCTGCCCTGCCGTCGCCATTGAGGTCGACCTGACTACCGAACCCGCCGGCCGTGTTGCTGCCGACGTAGCTCCTGCCGCTGACGAAGCCGAGGGCGCTGCTGACGTTGTATTTTTTCGCCTTCATGGTTCGCTGAAGCGCTTCGCCGGTGATTTCACCCGCGCGGCCGGTGTAGACGAAAATCGACATCGACGACTTTCCCTGGCGCGAAGCGAGCAGCGGTGCGAAATCGCCCGTCGCGCCCTTCACGACTGTGCCCGGATTGCGGATCGTCGCGCCGCGGTCCAGCAGCAGATAGTTCAGAGAATCGCCGTCAGCGCTATATCGGGTCGAGGCGAACGCGCGGCCGATCGACGTGCTGAGGGCGGCACCGTCTTTGATCAACAGCGGCAGCGTCACGCCGACGCTGCTGCCGGTGGTGGAAATCGTCATCAGCACGCCGTCTCGCGTGATCGTCAGCGTCTGCACGAGCTTGGGCAGCTTAGACGTGTTCGGCGTGTAACGGAGGGTGACACGCGTCATTTCGGCAGTCACGGTTTCGGCCGTAAACGTGGCGGTGTAGGTGTTGGCGGCTTCGGCCATGCGCAGCCATTTGCCGCCTACGAAGATCGCCGGCGCGAGACTGACCGCGGCCTTGGTCACCGGGTCCTGGCCCGACAGATTGCCGAGGCGAGAGTCCCAGCTTTTCTCGCTCACACGGGTGACGCCCAACTGCGTCCAGAACTGTTCGTAGTTGATGCTCTTTTGGCCGCGCAGGGCTGCTGTGATTTGGACACCGCCGGCGTCGGCAACGGCCGTACCGAAGTCACCGTCGGTTTGGAGCGCGTACCCGCCCACTTCCGCCGGCGTGGCATTTTCGCCCAGCCGCGGCCGCCATTCTTCGGCCAGCTCCGCCAGGTGGAGCATCATGTAGCCGTTGTAATTGGTCAGGCCGCTGTAGTCGGCGTAGCCACGTTTCGCTTCCGAATCGTCGTAGTTCTTCGTCACTTGGTACAGCCCGTCGCGGCGTTTCCAGCGGTCAGTGGACAAAATCGACTGACCCGCCGCCCGATGGAACTTGGTGGCGGTGGCCGTGAAGCCCTGTGCGGCGAGCACGCGCGCCTGGCGTTCGAAGCTGACGGCGGCGACGACGTCGTTCCAGACGTGGTTGCCGCTACGGCCGGTGTTGCTCACTTGGCCGGTCGGGTCGATCAGGTACAGGCCGGCGTTGTTGCCGCGCATGACCGCCGTGCGGATGTTCTCGGCCGATGCCCCGTCATAGCCACCGGTGACCAGGCTCATCAGGTTTGCCCGGGCGGCGTAGTCGTAGGCGATGGTGTCCGGGTCGCTGGTATTGTCCTCGTACATGCTCAGTGCGTTGCTGGCGAAACGGCCGCGCTGCGTGTCGGCCCAAGAGCTTTCAATAAAATTGACCATCGACGCGCGTGAGGTCGCTCCGATGCCGTACAGCTCCCACACGCCTTTCATCGCGTACGTGCGCCAGTTCCAGTCGATCCCTTCCAGAACGTTGTTCACGGGCGTCTTCAGCCGCGCCAGCCAGGTCCGCGCGGTCGCGCCGCGCACCAACGGGGCCAGCGTCTTGTAGGCCTTGGCGAGCGGGAAGATGTAGAACTCGCCGTGACGGTCGGGAATGTTAGCGATGCCGCCGCCATAGCTGGACGACGCCCAATTCATGGCCGCCGCGGCGTTCCCGAGCAAATCGGTCGCACGGTCATTGGCGATGAGAACCGAGGCCGCATAGGCAAAATACGGTGTGGAGTACTGCACTTCGCGGCGATCAACGGGATCGATAATCGCGCCGCGGCGATTTTGGTACCGCACCTGGCCGCGCACGGTGCTTTCGAGGCGGTCCAAAATTCCGGCGCCCTTGACGCCGGTGGCGCGAACGGACTCGCTCGCAGCCGTCAATAAATTGTCCGGCAAGGCGGTGACCGATCCCGACTGCACGCTCGCGAGCAGACGTCGGCCTTCCAACACTTCGATAACAGGCGATTTACGATTTAACACAACACCTGGGGCGAAAACCAAGAACCGGCACGTCACCGAAAAACAGACGGCGACGACTCGAATACAGTGACGCCGGCCGCAGACCGTTATGGCACGACCTAATGAATATTCAATGAGATATCGTCGCTTTGTCGCTGCGGCATTTGGCCGCCGGTACTAGGCTCACGCCTGTTCGGCGTCTGACCTGACCCGCACGCTCGCCGCGTGGGCGTCGAGGTGTTCCGCCGTCGCCATCGCGATGATGGCCGGGGCGTCCGCCTGGAGCGATGCACGGTCGTAGGTGACGACGCTGGTGCGTTTCAGGAACTCGTACACGCTGATGCCCGACCCGAAG